>JBDRGM010000045.1:0-5101 GCA_043817815.1 archaeon | reverse complement strand
TTCAAAAGGCAAATTCAAACTTAAAAGAGGTTGAGAATCTTTATACCAATTAAAAATATTAATAACTTCATCTCCATCAGGATCAAAAGTTGTCTGATTATAACAAGTGATATTTTCATAAGTGAAATTTTTTCCAGAAGGAGTTGTTAAAGTTGGAATTGTATGGGTTGGAGCAGAATTTAAGATTGTTACAGAAGATGAATTTTTTGCTGTTCCATTTTGAATCCCGTCATTAGGAGTAATTTCACAAATCCATTCTTCTCCTTTTGTTGTATTTCCTGAATCTAAAGTTGTAATTAGTGTAAAATTTCCATTTGTTACAGAAATGCTTCCAGATAAATTAGTAACATTGTTTTTATACCACTTCCAATATGCTGTTAAATTCTCTTGCTGGTCGTCTGTCAAAGTTGCGTTACAAGTTAAATTACTAATTGTTGTTGGTAATGAAGGAGTGATAGTGGGGGTTGTTGTATTTGGAGCAGTTGTATCTACTACTGGTTTTGATTCTTTTGCGCTCAGACTTGTATCTCTTTCAAAATGTTCTGCTCTTTCTGGTGCAGTTAAAACTTTATCATAAATTTCTAATTGGGTAATATTATAAGCACCTGCTCCTCCAGCACAACTTCCACCAATACATAAAGTAGTGGGATTTGAAGGTGTGGTGGCAGTTGTAGAACTCGCTTTTTCTACATTATTCACATAAACAAAATAAGTATCAGCATCAGTATCCCAAGTAAAAACTAAATAAACCCAATCCCCTGCTGACCAAAAAGCAGAACAAGAAGTTCCTGCAAAAACATAAGTCCCCCCAATCATATAATAAAGAGAATTATCTGCATGTGTCAGTGTATAAGTATCACCCTTAGAATTAATAAATCTCTTTCCTCCTCCTGCTCCACAAGCTGTATCTGCTTGAAACTTAGTAATTATTGTTCCTTTTGTTCCTGAAAATGCAGACGCTCCTGCAATTTCTACTCTTGTATCTGTTCCTATTGACCAACCACCCCAATAATTAGCCCCTCCAAATTCATATCCTTGTGCATATGAACTTCCATTTATAGTTGGTTTGGTACTCGCAATAAAATTTATCGGTTCTCCTGTTATATTGTTATCAAAAGGCATAAAAACTTTTAAATTTGTTGGAGGTGTTCCAGTAACATTATAATTTATTAAATCTGTAATCCCATTTCTTCTTGTTTGGACTTTAAAAAACTCGTCGCTGTCGTTAGCTATTGCAGTTATTTTACTGTCATTATAATAAACAGCACAACCTACTTCACTACAAACTCCATAAATCAAACTATCATCTCCTTCTAATAAAGAATACAAAGTATTATTTATCGGTAGCATTACATTCTCCTGCATTCCTGTGATGTTTCTTTTAGAAGTATAACTAGTATGCCACCAAGCCCATTCTGTAAAATCTTCACCAAATGCAGACGCTACCCAATCCACACTCTCCCATTTATTTTTTTTGCCTTCAATTCTCCAATTATAAATTCCTGTAGACAAACCCCCTCCATTATATTCTTGCCAAACATCTCTATATCTTGTTTCTTTATGGCTTCCAATTACATTCTTTCCAACACTCTCGTTCGCATAAACAAAATCTTCATAATCGAGAACACCTATTTGATAACTTTCTTCAACCTCAATTAAAATTCTGTTTGACTCAATATTTGTTAAACTTCCTAATTTATTTTTAAACTTTAAATCTGAAAATAATTGTCCGTTTGTATACAACGTTGCTGTTCCTTCCGCATAGCAATCCACTAAACAAAAATCTGTATTTTTTTCTAAAGTATATTCTGCTAATTTTATATCTTGATTATTCAAAAGACTTATTTTTCCATATTCCAAACCAGTTTTGTCAAATTCTTTATAATTAGTTTCCAATGCAAGAACAAAATATAAGGAGAAACTAACAATCAGTATTGAAGCAATCAATACAAGAACCTTTATCTTACCTCTTTTATCCATCGTGACTTATAATCACTAATAATCACTTATTTATAAATCTTTTCATTTTATTCTTCAATCCTTTTAATCATGTCTGTGAAAGCTGGACGCGTAATTAAAACCCCTGTTGTGATTCCTATAATTGTTGTTATGGCAAAACCCTTTAACAAACCTGCTCCTGCAGACATTAATGGAAGTAAAGAAACTAATGCGGTAAAATAAGTTCCGAGAATAATTGCAAAAGCCCGTTTAAGTTTTTGTTTCAGACTTAGAATTGTCTTTTGTTTGGCCTCGTCTAGGATAATTATCTGCTGGTCAATCCCAGTTCCAATTGTTGCTAAAATTCCTGCAATACTTGGCAAATCCAAATTCCAATCAATAAAAGAAGCTATTCCAAGGATGATTATAACTTCTGAAATACTTGTAAGGATTAAAGCCATTGAAGACTTGAATCTTTTGTACCTAAAAAAGATTATAAGCGAAACTGCAAAAAGTGCGACGAACCCTGCAAGGAAAATTGAACGAATAAATTCTTTTCCTAAAAGAGGGGAAATTGTATCTAATTTAACAATTTCTAATTTGTAAGGCAAACTTCCTGTTATCAAAATTGTCTGAAGTTTGTGCATAGCGTCTTCTGCAGCTTCATAAGCCTCTGATTGAGTTTTACCCTCCCCAGAACCAGAAATTTTTATTTGAGTTGTTACTCTACCCCTTAACCCTTCACTAATTAGCAAGCTATCTACTAAATTTCCGTCAAGATATAAATCCAATTTACTGGACAGATAATTTCCTTGGGGCGTAGAATTTACTCCTAGTGTTTCTGTAATCTTCGCATGTTTTTCTGCAGCTGCTTCACTTAAATAGATAACAAACCCAAACTTACAAACATACCCTTCTGAAGATTTAGAACATTGTTCTACTGCGGCACAAGTTGCATCATTTCTACAAACAGAAGCAATGTCTTTTTCACCTCCAATAAATGCGGTTTCATTTCCAATTTTTGCTTCGAATTTTCCTTGTTTAGAAATTAATTCTTCTAAATCATTGGGAGTTGCTCCGGCGATTTCTATTAACATAAAATTATTTCCGTCTAAATCAGAAACAGGACGTATATTCATATCTGCAATTCCGTAGACGTTTAATCTATTACCTATCACATCTATTAAATCATTTATTTCTTCTAAAGAAAGTTTTGCATCTTTTGCTTGGACCAATCCTCTTGAGCCCCCTGCTAAATCTAGCCCTGTCTGAATATTTGTTTTTCTTATTTCTGAAACAGTTATTTCTGGTGCAACTTTTGAAAAAAGGATTATCTCTGAACCCCCTACATTCATAATAGTTTTTATGCTTTCATCAGAGGGGAATTTATTTTGAATTATCTTGATGTAGTCCTCTAAATTTGTTATTTTGAAACCGTCCACTTCTGAAATAATCTGATTTTGCCTCAAACCTGCATCAAAAGAAGTGGAATTTGCTCCCACACTTGTTATTAAAACCCCCTCTTGAAAAAATTTAGGAGGGAAACCAAATATAGACAATAAAGAAAAAACAAGGACAATAATTAAGAGCCAAATTTTCCAGGTTAGTTTCATTTCTTTTTCCCCACATACCATTTAAGTATTGATGCATTAGTAATCCATGTGTTAAAAATATCAAACCACAAGCCAATAAATAAAATCATAAAAATTTGACCTAATACATTTGAAAAAGATTTGACAATAAACCATGCAACCCCAACTGCAATTAGGGAAGTAAGTGTCATTGTAATTCCTGTTTTGAAAGCATTGAACATCCGATGATTTAACGAGCCTTCACTTCTCTTTAAAATTCTCGTCGTAAGAAGAATATCTGTATCAACAGAATAACCAATCAACATTAAAAATGCTACAATTCCTGCACTTGAAAGTTTTATTCCCAAAATATTCACAAAAACCAATGTCATTAAAATATCTGCAAATGCGGAAATTATTACTGCAAAACTAGGTATGCTATTAGTGGCATAAATCGCTGCTAAAGCTAAAGTTACAAGTAGCATGATAATTATAGAAAAATTCAAAGATATTGAAGGGAAAATTATTAAGGTTAACGAGAACAAAGCAAAAAAGACAGGAAAATAATAATTCTGTTTCTTTTTCATAGACAAATAGAAAGTGAATGGGATTGAAAGTGCGAGGAGAAAAATAGAGAGCATATTTACAAAAGAAATGTGGGTGTATGCTATTTTCACTATGAACAAAGAGAGGATTGCTGCATAGGATTTTATGATTTGATTTTCCCCAAAAATCAAGAAAACCACCAAGCCCATCAAAACAAATGCGACCCATATTGCAATTAAGAGTTGTCTGTAAAAACTTTCACTTAATGTGGAGCCGGTAAATTCAAAACTACTATTTTCTGAGGTTAATTCATACCCCAAATATTCTTCTAAAACTTTTTTTGTTAAATCGCTCCCTGATTTAGTCTGGATTATAACTGCTTTCTTCTCATGGGTAACTAGATCTGAAATATCACGGGTATTTAGGTCTTCAAGTTTTGAACCTATCTCTAGAATTAATTTATCTGTATCAATGTCTTTAAGAATAGTTACGGAAGTTCCCCCTGTCAAAGAAATATCTTTGTAAGCAAAATCATTATTTATTGAATAAAAATTAATCATATAAAAAATTGAAAAAATCAGGAGCACTGCTGGAAGTATTAACAAAAGTTTGTAATATTTATCGTGAAAGTTGTTTTTGTTTTGATTTTCCATTTTATTTTATGCGCGGGCCGGGAAAGCTCGAGCCCACACTTGTTCTCGGTATGATGCGATACTCGTGTAAACTCTCGTCGAACCCTCGGGTTCTCATCCCGAATGCGCGGGCCGGGATTCGAACCCGGATAGTCTGCTTTCTTCATACATTCATTTGGAAGGCAGAAAGTCTAACCGTTGACCTACCCACGCTTATAATAAATTAGTATCGTGATAGTTTTAAAAGTTATTGTAACACACTCGGTAGGATTCGAACCTACGACTTCTTCCTTTCTTCGGAAACAAGTTCCTTGAACGTAAAACAAATGTTTTCCGTAGGGGGGAAGCGCTCTATCCAGGCTGAGCTACGAGTGCATAATTTTAAAAGAGTTAACCTTGTTTAAAAAATATGTT
>JBDRGM010000044.1:0-19954 GCA_043817815.1 archaeon | reverse complement strand
TGGTTACATCACATTACTTATGGGGCTAGTTACTGTAATTCTGCATAATGTTTGGGCATGGAATTGGACTCTTGTTATAACTATTCTTGGTTGGTCTACTTTAATTAAAGGAATTTCAAAAATAGGATTCCCAGAACAAATCCACAAACAAGCTCAAAGATTCAAAAAGAAACAATGGCTCAGTGCAATATTTATGATTCTTTTAGGAGCATTTCTACTTTGGAAAAGTTTTCTTTAAACTTTTTCCTTCCTAAAAAATTCTCTTAAATCAAGTGATGGAACACTTAACTCTATCTCTTTCTAACACCCAAAGCAATAACAACAGCTCCAAGAATTAAAACCAATCCTCCAAATGCCAATACAAGAATTTGTCCTGTTCCAATACCTCCAACAACTGCACCAGTAACACCTGAATTTTGCTCGTCATCTTCAAGGTCTATTGTCTGAACAACACCAGTTATGCTCGAAGGTGTTACATCATCCCCAACATCAGGTATTAATCTTATTGTTGAACTTCCACTAGAACTACCTTTTTTAGAAGGATTTGTAGAAGGATTACTGCCTGCAGAAGCTGGATTAACAAGCTCTGTTGTAAAATCCAGCTCAGTCACGGCAAATGCATCAAATTGTTGCGTTCCAATCGCCCCCTCTAACCCAGCTATATAAAAATAAACCGTCCCTGAATTTTCAGATTCAATAACTACATCATATCCCCCATTTAAAAGAATAGAACTAAATTCCTCTCCACTAATCTTTGCAGTCAATTCCAAATTATCTTGAATCAAAGTTCCATCAGAATAATAAACATCACCATAAAACGCATTAGGTGAAGGAATCCCAGCACAAACAAAACCAATTCCTACAAGAACCATCAAGAGAGCAATCATTAATCTCATGTTCAAGTTAAACAGAACCTCTTTAAAAGCATTATTGTCGTCGAAAACATAGTTTTTGTTGTTACTAAGAACAAATAAAAGAAAAAAATAAAAAAGAAAGAAAAATAAAATTAAAGGCTATAACACTCTTGAGAAGGCTGATACTTAAAGTATTTCTTCTCTGTATCTGTGTTCAGGTTAATACCTTTGATTGAAAGCCAGTATGCTCTTTTAGAATCTAAATTATTCATGCTTTCAAATTCTCCATCCTCATTTACAGTAAGTAGATTATTCCAATAATAATTATCTCCAAGTTCTAAACTAGAGAATGCATTATCCCCTGCAGAATCAACTTCTATGTTATCATTTAACCCATAATGTCCGATTAGATTCCATCCAGTTGTTAGTGTAACTTCTGGGGGCAAATCCTGCCCAAGTTGTTTTCCACTTCCATAAACAACAGCATTGTTATTCATGAAGATTATATATCCATAACCTGGAACTATATTTTGAAGTCTTGTACTTGTAGTTGACCATCCTGTACTTGTAGGTGTGTTATACTTCCACTCGCCTTTTTGATAAGACCATATTGTATTTGCATTATCAGAAACACTTTTTGGCAGAACACTTCCAATAGCCGTGCTTGTAGGAATCAATGGAATTGAAAACATATTTGTCTCATCTGCATAAAGCGGAATTATCCAATCTGGTTCTGCTGAATTAACAGTAACAATCTCAGTTTTAGCTGCAACATTTCCTGCTATGTCGATTAATTTTATTGCTATTATATATTGTCCAGATATATTATATGTATGTTCCTTGCTCAGCAGATACAATTGAACATCAGATATATCAACTGCTTCTTCTTCACTGCCGTCACCAAAACTTATCTTATACTTGTCAATAAACTTATTATCTGTAAGTGTAGCAGAGATAGTTATCGGAGTATCTTTTACGATAAAATAAGGCAAATTGCCGGTGAATGTTATTGTTGGTGCTGTTTTATCAATAATAACTGTAACTTCATTATGAAGATTTGAACCATCTGCAATTTTTAAGCAATAGTTTCCGTCCTCCAAGTCAGACACCTCCCAAGTATATTCACCTTCACTAACTATTCCTGATTGAAGAATTGTCCCTTGAAGAGAATCACTACATATCCCTAATTTGTACATTAAATTACTTGTTGCATAATTTCCGTTTGCCCACTCGACTATTACTTCGTCACTTACATAGTCTCCATCTGCTGGGCTAACAAAATTTACATCTTCAAGATTATTGACAGCACTAACAACTCCCAAACTCAAAAGCATCAAACTTAATGTCAATAAACTAAATATTTTTTTCATAATTTTAAACCTCCTTTCATCTCTTTTGGTTCATCCAAAATGGATAAATGAAAGACCAAAGGTCTCACTTTCAATTCTATTAATTTGTTGTCTATAACAACCCTTCTTATCACCATTAATAGATTTAATTCAACATTCTTTATAAGCATTGTTGTCGTCGAGAAATATATGTTTTTGTTATTACTTTTTATTGATGAAATAATTACTTTCTTCTCAAAACAAAAACAACTCCTGCAATTCCAACAATCAAGCTTCCAGCAATAATCCCTATTCCAATTTTTGTTTTTACAAAACCAACCACTGCTCCAGTAATACCACTTCTATCTTCAGACATTTCATTTAATTTATCTATGTTTAGAATTTCATTAAGGTCTTGTAGTTCATTATTTTGTTTGTTCAACAACACTTCATCAGTTTCTATATCTTCAAGAGTGGAAATAGAAGTTGTAGATGATGAAGGCGAATTTCCACCACTACTCGGAGAACCTCCGTTGTTGTTTCCGCCATTGTTAACTACACATTCTCCACAATCTGTAGGGCATGTTGAACAAGTCTCATCTCCTGCGCAAATATCATTACCACAAGGGCAAATTCCACAATCAAAAGAACATGTTGAGCAATCTTCTGTTTCTGAACAAACTTCATCACCACATCCTTCAAAAACTTCTGGCGCAGATTCAACTATAAGGTCTAATTCTGTAATTTCAAACACTTCAAAATCATAACTCTCTTCTGTCTCTTCCCCTTGAATATAAAATTTAACTTCTCCTCCTGGACCCGTTACAATCAAATCATACTTCCCATCAGAAGCAACACACGAACCCCTAACTTCTCCTCCAATTTTTCCTGTCACAATATATCCATTAGGAATGCTCTCACCATTTGTATATTTTACAGTTCCATGAAAAGCATGAGGATAATCCATTGCAAAAACTAAAGATAAACTTAGAACAAATACGAAAATAATTAATGTTTTTCTCATGTTAATTTATAGTTTGTTTACTTAAAAATATTGTTATACTAAAAGTCATAAGAATCATCTGAAGGAGCATATTCCAAACCACTTGTCCCTGTAACAAAAAGCCAATATCCTTTTGTAGGACTTAATGTTGATACAATATCTCCATCTTCATCCATTAGTGTAGCATAATTTCCTGAAAGAGTAGTGAACGCATTTGATTTATTAACATCATTTAATCCATAATGCCCGATTAAATTCCATCCTTTGACCAATGATACAACAGGTGGTTTTGGGAAATCCCAATCTGCATTATCTCCACTATTTCCATACATTTTTTTACCATCATAATTAATTTCAGCAGCTTCATTCATCTTAATATAATATCCATAACCTGGAACAATATCTTGAATTCTTGAATCTGAAGTTGACCATATCCCTGTTGTTGCAAGAGGATAATTATAAATCCATTCACCATTTTCATAAGACCATATTTTGTCAGCTTTTGTATAAATGCTTGAATCAAGAACACTTCCTATGCTTGTATCATCATCTGAAGGAACCAAAGGAATAGAAAACAAATTCCAATCAGTTGACAAACTTATGCTGTCTCCATAAACATGTATGCTTAATGTTTGTTCATCATAATCTTCATCATCGTCGCTGACTTTAACACTGACTGCATGGTCTCCTTTTTGCTCGTATGTTGGTGTCCAACTTATCTCTCCTGTTGTAGAATCAATATCCATTCCTTCAGGTGCATCAGTTAGTGAATATGTTAATGTATCTTGTGTTCCAACATCTGTTGCACTAACTGTGAATGTAAATACTTCTCCTATAACTGCTGTTTGTGATGAAGGCAGGTTAATAAATTCAGGGGCTACGTTGTTCACAGTAACAGTCAATGTATCTGTGTCTGTGCTTCCATCATCATCAGTTACCCTTAGTGTTACAGTATAAACTCCATTGTCGTTATACACTGGTGATGTTGTACTCTCTCCAGTAGAATCATATACTTCATCAGATGTCCAATCCCATTCATAATTTGTAATTGCATCAGGACTTGAACTTGAGCTAGAACCACTAACACTAATTGTCTGACCTTCACTAATTTCTTGATTGGCTCCTGCTTCAGCAGTTGGACCCAAATCATTAACCGTAATAGTCAATGTATCAGAATGTGGACCTCCATTATCATCTGTAACAGTAATTGTTACTTCATATGTTCCATCTTCTGAATATGTATGTGATTTGCCTTCAATAGGACTTGTTACAGTCCCTAAATTATCAGTATTTGTATCTCCCCAATTAATCGTAGTTGTATGTGTATCCCCACTTCCAACATCTGTAAATGTTATATCTCCAATTGTAATTGAAGAAGCTTCATCACCACTTGTATCAACAGGAGCAATAACAACAGGGTTAACATTATTAACAGTAACATCATGAGTTATTGTGTCTGTATCACCGTCGTCGTCTGTAACAGTCAAGCTTACAGTGTATGTTCCATCGTCATTATAAGTGTATGTTGGATTTTGTTCTGAACTTGTTCCCGCACTATCTCCAAAATCCCAACTCCATGAAACAATTGCATCAGGTAATGAAGTTGATGTATCTGTAAAACTCATAACACTTCCTTCATCTTTTGGAGAGTCAGATGTGAATGCGGCAGTAGGTGTTAAATCACTAACAATAATAGTTAATGTATCTGAATTCACTCCTCCATCATCGTCAGTAACAGTAATTGTAACAGTATAAGTTTCGTCATCAGAATAAGTATGTGCTTGGTCTTTAACAGGACTTGTTGCATCCTCAATTTCATCATTTATACTTCCATCCCCCCAATCGATTTTTAAATCATGAATATCTTCAGTTCCATCGTCTGTAAATATTATGTCTCCAATAATTATTTCATTTCCTTCATCACCACTTGTGTCAGCTGGAGCTATTACAACAGGGTTTACATTATTACAAGTCACAGTTGTAGAATCTGTATGAGAACCTCCATCGTCATCTGTAACTTGAAGAACAACAGTATTAGTTCCATCATCTACACAACTAAAATCAACATTTTGTCCAGATGTTTTATAATCTCCACTGTTATCTAAATCCCATGTATAAGTAAAAGTATCTAATGTTCCTGTGTCAGTAGCACTTCCACTTAAAGCAATTGCAGAACCTTCATTCCCAGAATAAGGCCCATTCGCATTTGCAACAGGATTAAGATTATTCACAGTTATATCAACAGTATCAGAACCTGTCGCAGCATCTGAATCAGTAACAGTCAATGTTATTGTATAAGTATCATCATCTAAATATTGATGTGTTACTTCTATAGAGCCAGTTGTTGTTCCAGTAGAATCAGGAGTTCCATCTTCCCAATTAATTACATAATTCAAAGGGGTGTCATCACTTCCAACATCTGAAACAGTTGCTGTGAATGTTGTTGTGCCATCTTCATTAATAGGGGATGTTGTACCAATTAAATCAACTGTTGGATTTGCATTATTCACAGTAATTATAAGTGTGTCTGTGCTAGAAAATCCAGCCTCATCAGTTACCCTTAGTGTTACAGTATAAATTCCATCTTCGCTATAGGCTGGTGATGTTGCAGTTTCACCAGTGTAGTCATACACTCCATCAGATGTCCAATCCCACTCAAAAATCATATCAGCATTATCACTAACAGTATCACTTGAACCAGAAGCATCAACATCAATTGTTTGTCCTTCATTAATCGTCTGGTCTGCTCCTGCATTTGCTGTTGGTGCAAGCCCGTCAAATGTTACATTAGGGGCATTTCCAGTTGCTTCATTGTCATGTATATCTGTAGCCAAAATTTCACAGGAAATAGTTTCAGCATTTGCTATTGATGAAGAAGAATATTCTAAACAATATAAATTTTCTCCTTGGTCAACCATATCATCTTGATAAATTAAATCATCATCAGAAGTACAGGACATAAGAGTATCAAAACTAGATTCATCAGTTATTTCGGTGCAAACTTCAACAGCCATACCTGTTTTAGGGTGCTGTGGAATATTTGTAATCTCACCTATCACAGGAGCATCAGTATCATCATCTCCACCAGCACCATAATCACTGAAGTGGTTTGTAACAATCCAAACATAATTATTTACTGTATCAACACCATAGCAACCAACAGCGTCGTGGCATCCTTTATATGTTTCTTCAGGTTCGCTTCCTTCAAACTCCCAACTATCCCCATCCCACCAATAAATTTTCAAAGAAGATTCAGCAATTCCTGCAGCAGCAATTTCAGCATCAGTATAATGAATGCCTATTTCAACTTTGGTTATGTCTGCAATGTCTGACTGGATATTAATGAACTTTCCTAACTCAGCATTAGTACCAAAACCTGTATGAGGATTTTCAGAATATTGTTGAACTGTTATCGTAGAACCTGTTTGGCTTGTGCTTGTTGTTAAATTAATACTTGCATTTGTCCCTGCTGTGTTGACTTTTGTTGGAGTATTTTCTGGAATATCAACTTCTCCACCACCTTGAGTTGTCCATGGGGTGTAGTCAACATTTTCTGAAACCATTGTTGCAATTTCTTCTCCATCGTTGGTTCCCCAATAATTGTTTATTGCATTGATTTCAATTGTTCCATCGTTTTTTATCCCATAGTTTTCGCTGTCGATGATATCGTTGTAGTTTGCTGTTATATGGTTTCCTTTCCTTCCCCAAATTCCTATATCGTTATTCGTTAATGTGTTTTCTGAGATTGTAGCTGTAATTGAAGTTGTTCCATCTCCTCCATTTCCAACACGGACACCTCTCTTAAAATTTTGAACTACATTTCCAGAAATTGTAATGTCATCATAAGTTGCTACATAAGTGGAGTCAAAAAATCGAATACCATAAGTGCCGTAAGGCCCTATGTCATAACTAATAGTTGTATCTACAATATTTCCACTTACAATTGTATTTCCTGATTCAACAGTTATACCTATATTTACTGCTCCAGAAATTGTGTTATTGCTAATTGTTATTGTTCCTGTTCCAGTATGAGGATTGATATAAATCATCTCAGGTCCAACAGTCCCAGTTCCAACAAAATTATTGTTGTGAATGTGCAATCCAGAAATATCTGCCGTTTCTATTACAGTTTTACTATAAGTTATTATTGCCTGCCCCATCTCGTCATCCGCATCAACTTTTGTAGGTATAAAATTATTATTGTAGATTTCTATATTTTGTCCGTGGATAACCATTCCACTTGCATAATTATCTGCTTCATAATCTGGACCTTGGATTGTAAATCCTGTAATAACAACATTATCTGCTTGAATATCAATATTTGGATTTGCTAAAGGCCAATCTTCAGAATCAACTTTTGCAACACCTTTAATTATAGTAATATCTTTATCTTCACCAACAAGTTCAAGTGTTTTGTTAATTTCTAAATCTTCAGGATAAGTTCCAGCTGCAACATTAATAGTATCCCCAGGGTTCGCAGCGTCTATTGCTTCTTGAATAGTATCATAATCCTCAGGAACATTTAATCCGAGTATTGTAATTGTATTTGCATCTGATGTAACTGCTGTCTGTGCCAGTGCTCTTCCGTTCAATGTTGCGCCTGTGTTCATTGCAATCGCAGTTTGAGATAATATAATCCCTTTGAATTGTGATGTTGTTCCGAGTGTCGTTTGTCCTGCGACTTGCCAGAAAATGTTTTTAGGTTGGCAACTATTACTTAAAGTTATAATGGCCCCATTACCAACAGTTAAATCTTGAGCTATTTGAAAAATAAAAACTGCATTTGAGTCCTCTTGACAATCAAGAGTAACGCCACCCTCTATCAGAACGCCAGTCCCCCACTTGTAAACCCCGGGTGTTAACGTCAGCCCCCCAATATTTCCTGCTTCCAGTTCAGTAACATCTGCTGCTCGCCCAGCAGCATCAGTGTATGCTATTTCCATATCACTTATAGCCGTAGTCATTTTAGTAGGAGTAGGTTCAGTATAATCCGTAGCATATATTTTTCCTGTAACTAAAGAAGATGTAGAAAATTCATTAGAGGAATCCATTATTAAACCAAATCCTGTTATTGCAGTACTACCAATTGGGCTCACTCCAATATCTCCTGTAATTGAAGTTGTTCCAGTTGTTGAAATTCCTGATTTTGATAATATAACAAAATTTCCCGCTGTTCCTAAATCTACAGAAGATGGAACACCACCGACAACTCCACCAATTAATATAACAACTCCAAGAAGAAGTACACTCAACATTAACCTTATTTTCCCTCTTTTATTCATTCCTCGTATATCCATTAATCAAACTAGAATAAATTTCTTTTTAAACATTATTATCCTCGTGACTATATATCTTGTCATCTCTTAAAACCAATGAACCCACAACAATAATTCTTAAAAACTAAAAATTCCCAAAACTTATCATGAAAAAATTAATAGCTATTCTATTAACAACTGCAGCATTTCTTTTCACAAATCCTAATTCAATATCACAAGGGCTTGAAAATTATAGAGAGAGAGCAAAATTTTGTCACGAGTCCTATTGGCTTATTGATGGAGTTCCCACCACATTAAAAAGTTATTTTATATATAATAAATCAAACCCTGAAGTAAAAGAAGTAATTTTTCATCCAAACACAAATCCTGAGTTATATGGTTTTGATTTTAATGGTGATGGGAAATTTGACCTAAAAGAAATTTTTGTGGATAATGAAATTGATGGTCTTAATGGAGATGAAACAAGATATTTAGATGAATTAAAAAGAAGTTTAGAAGAAGCCAACTCTCCCAAGAAAATTTCTATTTAATAATTTTCCCACAAAACCAACCCTCCTTCTCTATCCCTCAAAAATAAAGTATCCCCTGTGTCAGTCCAAACATAATCATCTCTTTCCCAATACAATTTACCCTCGCTGTTTTCTCCTTTCCCAACCTCTATTGTTATCTCTTTATTTTGTTTTAATGTAAACTCTGGAAACACAAATTTCTTCCTACCTTCATCTTTAATTTCCCATCCCCCTAACTCACAATCAAAATCACATTTATTATAAAAAATAACAATCTCATTTTCATAATCAAACTCTTTCAACTCAATACAACTTGCACATCTATCCACAGACTTCTTGCATAAATTATCCACACAATTTTTCCACGCATCAACAAAATCTTCATAATGTTTGTCCTTCCCAAGAAAATAATAATTAGCAAAACCATTGAGAACTAATTCTAAATTAACATTCTTCCTATTAATATAGACATAAGCCAACAACCTATCATACTGGTCATATCTATCTTTACCAAATTCAAGTCGAACTTCTTCTCCCAAAACCACCTCTTCTAAAAACACCTTTGCTTCATTATAATACTTCTCCCCTTTTTCAGGAGAATTAATTCCAAGTAGTCTAACCGACTCATTATTAATAACAACAGTATCTCCATCAATTACCCTCTCAACAACTCCTATCTCATAAGCCAAAAGAGATTTCTCAAGCCAGTCATCAATAAAATTATAATTTATCAAAACCAATAATCCAATCAAGAATATCAACAAAAAAACCTGCTTTGACTTTTTGCCCATATTTTTATATATTCTCTGTCTTTTTTAATATAATGACATTCAATGAGATGTGTTATAAAATCCTAAGAAAAGTTCCCAAGGGAAAAGTCACAACATACAAAGAAATAGCAAAAGCATTAAACACAAAAGCATATCGTGCCGTCGGCAATGCAATGAACAAAAATCCTTATGCTCCTCAAACCCCCTGTCACAGAGTTATAAAATCAAACGGCGAAGTCGGCGGGTTTCAGTCAGGAGTAAAAAACAAAATAAAAATGTTAAAAGCAGAAGGAATTGAAATTAAAGACAATAAAATTGATTTAAAAAAATATTTGTTTAAATTTTAAAAAATAGTGTAGGAGAAGAATCCGAAGATTCAACAATAACCGAAGTCATTGCCTCCTACGATATTATAATATTTTTTTAGTTTATAAAGTTTTCTGTGATGTAGATTATTGTAAAATTTTGCCAAAATCCACTATTAAAAAAATTTATAAGTCTTGGAATAAAGTTATAGATACGCGAGGGTGCCGGAGTTGGTCAAACGGGCTGCCCTTAAGAGGCAGTGGCTTAGTGCCTGCGCAGGTTCGAGTCCTGTCCCTCGCATTTTTGAATTTATGAAAAAGAATTAACAAATTTCTATTTGAGTTTAGTATTTATAATGTTTCAAAAAGAATTTTCCTTCGAAGTAATTTTTCAAGAGGTATTCTTGTAATCTTTTTGTGAGTTAATGCATCTCTGCAACTTCCTCTAAATATTTCACTTGCTTTAACATCTGCTGCTTGAAGCAATTTAGGGTATTTTTTCTTTTTCTTTTTTCCCCAAAAATTAGAAATCTCCACAGATTCGAATTCTCCCAAATCACTAAGGAGAATTTTTTTCCATTTGTTCCTAGTTTCTCCATCAAAAATAAGTTGGAGTTTTGGGGAATTCTGAATCTTTTCTGAACTAACAAAATCTCTAATCATAAAAGGGGCTACAAGATATAAGTTGTATCTTGTTTGGTAAAAATCATCGATTGTTGAAAGAATGCACACCCTGTAGTCTCTTCCTTTTTTTGTTAAAAAATTACCTATCTCTTCTTACATGTTTGTCTGCAAAAATATCTTCATGATAAATAGAAAATGTACCAACAATGATATCTCCTTGTGAATGATTTGATTCATCAAATGCAGCATATAAAATTCCTTTTCTAAATTCTTTTTTACTAACCATAAACTTTAGCTTTCAGGCAATTGATAAATATTTTTGTGGTAGAAAATCTATTTTTCACTATTTATCTCAACACCTAACTCTCCAAGTCTCTTAATATGTGCTTGCATAATTGCTTCAACATTTTGAATTATTTTAAACAATTCATTTCTTTCAGCAATCAAAGTATTCAACGCACCCTGATGAAAACCAATCTCAGTTTCTTTTGACATGGGTGGAACCTGTTCATTTTTTTTATCAAGCGCTTTTTCTAAGTCATCTGTTTTTATGTTTACCATATTTATTCCTATGAGAGACCTCTTATAAAGTTTACTTATTTCACAAACAACTTACATTTACACTGCCCCTCTAATTCAATTTCCCCTCGATGAAAAACACACGGACACGCAATTTCACCATCTTTCTCCTTATCTCCAATAGGAACCCTACAGGGACAATAAATATCCCCCATCTTTTCCTTGCATTTCAAAAGCCCATTGACAATAGCATTAACAATCTGTTCATTAGGATTTAATTGTATCCCAACTTTCTCTGCATACTGCTCTGCCTCTTTTTTCAATTCATCTGGACTTTCAGATTCAAATTTTATTATTTTCATAAAGTTTATAATCTTGATTCCTTTTTATATTTTATGAAAGCTATCATCTCAAAACTTCTACAAAAACACACACCACTAAATGAAAAAGAAATTCTAAATTTAATTGAAGTTCCAAAATCATTTGAATTAGGAGACTATGCATTTCCATGTTTTGCACTTTCTAAAAAACTACAGAAAAATCCAAACCAAATTGCCGAAGATCTAAAACAAAAAATAAAACTCCCAAATGAAATAGAAAAAATTGAAGTCTCAGGAGCATATCTCAACTTTTTTGTAAACCAAAAAATATTCACAAAAAAAATAATAAATGAAATCTTAAAAGAAAAAGATAATTTTGGGAAAAACAATATTGGAAAAGGAAAAAAGGTTATTGTTGAATTTTCTTCACCAAATATTGCCAAACCTTTTGGAATAGGGCATTTAAGATCCACCATTATTGGAAATTCCCTAGCAAATATCTATGAGGCAAGAGGATTTGATGTGATAAAGATGAATTATTTTGGAGATTGGGGAACTCAATTTGGAAAGCTTATTTTAGGTTACAAAAAATTTGGAGATGAAACTAAATTAAAAAAAGATCCCATAAAGCATCTCCTGGAAATTTATGTTAAAATTAGTGGTGATGAAAAATATGATGAAGAGTCAAGAAAATGGTTTAAGAAACTCGAAGAAGGAGACAAAGGAGCTCTAAATTTATGGAACAAATTCAAGAAGTTAAGTTTAAAAGATTTCGAAAAAATCTACAAAATTCTAGGAGTAACCTTTGATATTTACGACGGAGAATCAAATTATAATAAAGAAGTAAAAAAAGTATTAAAAGAATTACAAAATAAAAAAATTTTAGAAAGAAGTGAGGGAGCATTGGTAGTTGACCTTAAAAAATATAATTTAGGTGTTTGTTTAATACAAAAAAGTGACGGAGCAGCACTTTATACTACAAGAGATATTGCCTCTGCAATTAGTAGGCATAAAAAATACAAATTCGTAAAAATGATTTATGAAGTTGGTCAGGAACAAAAATTACATTTTAATCAAGTGTTTAAGATTTTAGAGTTAATGGGTTACGAATGGGCAAAAGATTGTGTACATACTTACCATGGACTCTATCTCGACGAGGATGGAAGAAAATTTGCAACAAGAAAAGGTAAAACAATTTTTATGGAAGACATTCTTAATGAAACAAAAAGACTATCCTCTTCTGGAATAAAAGTCCGTCTTCCGAAGATTACAAAAAAAGATCTTGAAGAAAGATCCGTCAAAGTTGCAAAGGCAGCAATATTTTATGGAGATTTAAAAAACAATAGAACAAACGATATTGTTTTTGATCTCAAACGATTTGTTTCCTTCGAAGGAGACACAGGTCCTTACCTTCTTTACTCTTACGCCCGTGCAAATTCAATTATTAAAAAAGCAAAAACAAAAAACAAAAAATCAATCTCTAAATTAGAACCTGCAGAAATCAAACTTACAAAAAAACTCTCACAGTTTCCCGACGCTGTCTTAAGTGCTTACAAAACTTACAATCCTTCACTAATAGCAAACTATTCATATGGACTTGCACAAATATTTAATGAGTTTTATCACGCTTGCTCTGTAATTAATTCAGATAATGAATCTTTAAGATTAAATCTGGTTAAATCTTTTAAAATAGTTTTAAAAAATTCCTTAAATCTTTTAGGAATTGAAACTTTAGAAGAAATGTAAAACCAAAACCTATTTAAATAAAATATTCTTAAGTTTACTACTATAATTAAATAAAAAGGAGGTGTGATATGGTAACAAAGAAAAACTCAAAAGTTCTGAACATAGTTGCTTGGTTAACAGGTGTACTTGTTTCACTTGCAGTAGGTTTTGGAATGATTGATGGTGTATTATCTATTCGATGGATTCCTGAGGTAATAACCGTGATTTTCGGATGGGTAGTAGTAACAACAACAGTTATTGGAGTAATACTAGCAATAATGAAACAATAAATTAATTTTTTATTTTTTTATATTTCTTTAATTATCTTTTTTAATAATTCTCATAAAAAAGAGAATGATGTAAAAATTAATTAGATAGTTAATTTTCTTTAATTAAACAACCCAGTGATATCACCTTATTTTTTTCTTTTACTGTCATGTTATTAAAAAGCAGAATTAGTATTTATTTGTTTCTTCTGTTTTATTTTTCCAATGATAAAACCTATGAATGAACCCCCCACAAACCCATTTATTATTAAACTTATTTTAAAAAGAGTATAATAATCAAATTCAACTACAACAAAATAATTAAATAAGAATTATATCCAAGAGACTATTATAAATGAAGGAATACAAAACAGAATAATCCCCTCCCAAAGATAAAGTCTCAATAAAATTGCAACAACCCCAATTCCAATCAACCCTCCTTTAATCCAGGTTTTCATTTTAATTCACCTCTACTTAACAGGCTTCATATCCTTCCACGCCAACTCAAACATCTGCTCAAGTGCCTGAGCAAAGAACTCTGTGTTTATCCAAACCCCAATATCATAATTAGGATGGAACTTCTCGTCGTCAAGAAGCATAAACATTAATTGATTCGAGTCAATAACTACAAATCTTGCTTTAATCTTATCAAGATTTCTAACTTCTGCAACTTTCTTCAACTCTCTCGCAACCTTAATATTATTATTGTCAATTGGTGCAGCAATTCTTACTTTAACACCTCTTTTTTTACACCCTTCTAAACTTGGCATCAACGCTTCCAATTTTCTATTCAAACCTTCTGCGGTTGTAACAATTGTAATTGTTTTCTCTGCATCACGAATCATCATATCCAAGTGATTATACAAATTCTGTCTTCCCTTTAAACTCCCAGACAAATCAGATGGTTCAACAAATTTAATACCTTTTGTAAACAAACCATTAAGTTCTTCCAAAACTTCATCACCTTTCAAAGATTCCAATCTCTGAGATTTTTCTTTAGCATAAGTCATCAAGTTCTTCTTCACTCTCTCAACAACTTCATTAGGTTTCAAAGCAACAAATTTAATTGGCTTACCAAGTTTCATTATAATAAATCCTTTCTTCTCTAAACTTTCCAAAACATCATAAGTCCTTGAACGCGGAACATCAGAAATATTGCTCAACTCTCCAGCAGTTGAAGTACCTCTCGAAAGCAATGCAGCCCAAACTTTTACCTCATATAAATTAAGATCAAATATTTTTCTCAGTCTACTCAAAAATTCATCTTTAACTATCATATTTTATTAAAACCTATTTTCCTTTTAAAGATTGTTATAATTTAATAGTGATATTAACTAATCACTTCGTAGAGGTTATTATAACTATCTCACCTTTTTTATCTTTTATTCTAAAGTCATTCTTGTTTTTAAATCTTTCCTTAGTAGTTGTAACAATCTCAAGTTTTTTAGAATTGGTTCTCTCTTTAATAAAATTTTTCTGTTTTTCTAAAATCTTTTTAAATCCCTCATCAGCGACAATAAAAGTTTCAACTTTGTCTGTTTTCTGCAATCCTAATTTCCTTCTAAACGCTTGAATCTGTCTTGTTATCTCACGAGCATAACCTTCTGCTTCAAGTTCTGAGGTCATAGAAGCATCAAATGTAACTCCAAACTTTTTAGACTTCTCAACTTTAATTTTTTTAACATTCAATTGGCTAAGGATTATCTCTTCAAAATCTTTAATATCAAAATCAATTCCTAAAATTTTTACTTTTGCAAGGGGCCACTTCAATCCAATTTTAAGTTCGTCTCTTGATTTCAATCCTGCAGAGATAACCTCCTGAACAAGAGCTACTTTCTCAATCAAATTTTTGTCAATTAATTTTTCATTATATTCTGGCCACTTTTCCAAATGCACTGAAGCATCTCCCTTAAAATTATTTCCAGTAATTTTTTGCCAAATATCTTCTGCAATAAAAGGCATAAAAGGAGCAATTGCTTTTGACAATAATTCTAAAACAGTTTTCAAAGTTTCAATAGCATCTTTTTCATTATGATTAAATCTTTCACGATTTAATTTAACATAACCAAGGGAAAGATTCTCTATAAAATCTGTTATAGGACGTGTTGCCGAAGGCAAATCATATTTTTCCATGTTTTCTGTTATCTCTTTCACTAATTGATTCGCTTTAGAAATAATCCATTTATCTAAAATATTTTTTGGACCCTTTGTAAGATTTGATTTATCAGCGACTTCATAAAATTTGTAAATATTTGACAAAAGCATGACATTTTTTCTCAGACTTGTTTCAATATCTTTTTCATTTAAACTCATATCCTCTCCGAGTATAATTGAACTATTCAAAAAATACATTCTAATTGCATCTCCTCCATATTTCTCCAAAGTTTCTTTAGGGTCTGGATAATTCCCATAAGACTTGCTCATCTTCCTACCATCAGTTCCCCACAAAACTCCTGTCACAACCACATTCTTAAAACACTCTGAATTAAACAAACTATTTGACAATGCATGAAGATAATAAAACCATCCTCGAAGTTGTCCAGTATATTCAATTATAAAATCCGCTGGAAAATTCTCTTCAAAATGTTTTTTTCTTTCAAAAGGATAATGCCATTGTGCATAAGGCATTGAGCCAGATTCAAACCAACAATCAAGAATCTCAGGAATACGGCTCATAACTCCCCCGCATTTACATTTAAATTTTGGTTTATCAATTGCAGGTCTATGCAAATCCTTTAATTTTTTACCACTTAACTTTTCAATCTCTTTAATTGAACCAACAACTTTTATTTCCTCACATTTTTCGCATTTCCAAACAGGCATCGGAGAACCCCAATATCTTGAACGTGAAATACACCAATGAGGAGCATTCTCAAGATTATACTTAAACCTCCCTTCTTTGAAATAATCAGGAACCCAATTAATTTTTTTATTTGTCTTTAACATACTATCCCTAATTTTATCAGTATCGAGATACCATGCCTTCTGTGTTTTATATATCAAAGGAGTATCGCATCTGTAACAAAAAGGATAAGAGTGAGTATAACTAAAACTAGAGAATAATTTATTCCCAATTTCTTTCATTACTTTTTTCCCTGCATCTTTAAAATAAATTCCAGACCATTCTCCTGCCTCACCAGTATAATTTCCATTATCATCCATAAGTTCTACCATCGGCAAATTATGTGCTTTGCCAAATTCAAAATCATCTTCACCAAAATTAGGTGCAATATGAACAACCCCTGTTCCATCTTCAACAGTCACAAAATCTCCCTCATAAATTTTATATGACTTATCATTATCTGTTAACTCTTTGTTTTCCAAGTTAAACAAAGGCTCATATTCTAATCCAATTAATTCTTTTCCTTTAAATTCATCAATGATTTTATAATCTTGCCCCCCAAAAATATCTTCTAGCTTGTCTTTTGCTAGAATAAATCTAACAAGTTTACCAACTCTCTGATCTTTTTTTTCAATTTTAACATAATCTATTTTTTTATTAATTGCTAAAGCTAAATTTCCAGGTAAAGTCCAAGGAGTCGTCGTCCATGCCAAGATACTGGTATTTTTTTCATTAGTTAATGGGAATTCAACAATAACACTCAAATCTGTCACATCTTTATATGAACCAGCATCCATTGTTATCTCAAACTTAGAAAGAGGAGTTGCACATCGAGGACAATGAAGAGATGTTCGATAACCTTCGTAAATCAAACCCTTGTAATAAAGTTCTTTAAATGCCCACATTACACTTTCCATAAACTTCAAATCCATTGTTTTATATGATTTGTTCATGTCAACCCACCTTGCAATTCGATTAATATACCATTCCCATTGTCCAGAAACATTATCCACATAAGACTTGCAAGCTCCAACAAATTTTCCAACACCCAACTTTTCAATATCTTGTTTATTTTTTAATCCTAATTCTTTTTCAACTTGATTCTCTGCAGGAAGACCGTGGCAATCCCACCCCCAATCTCTTTCAACACGATAGCCCTTCATTGTCCAGTAACGAGGAACAGCATCCTTCACAATACTTGGTAACAATGTCGCATAATGAGGAAGTCCTGTAATAAACGGTGGCCCATCATAAAAAACATAATCTCCTTTAGGAGCTTTTTTCTTCACAGATTTTTCAAATATCTTTTTTACTTTCCAAAATTCAAGTATTTCAAGTTCTGTTTTATTAGGGTCATACATTTTATTATAAGGTATTTTTGTTTTTTAAATTATAGTGTTTTATTTCTTCTTTCTTCAGCAAAATCATAAGCTTCTTCAAACAAAATGCGTCTTAGACTGAAATCATAAAGGCCATATTGTTTAAGTGCTAACTTGGCAACGTCATTCTCCCAAAATCCATTTAATTTATTTTTTTTCTGCATTTTTATTCCAACTAAAAAAAGTTCATAAGCTTCCCATTTTTTTAAGCTCGTTCTTTCTTTCCAATTCCATCTCATTCTTCTCCATGCAGTAAGATAGTTAACTTTTTTAGATAACATTTTAATTTCCACGCAATCTCGAAAAATCAAGATTGCAATCAAATAATAATTATAGAAGCAATAGCTAAGATAATCTTTTCATGAAGTAATTCATTAGCTATTTTCATAGAATCACTAAAGAAAAAGTGTTTTTAAAGTTTTTTAATTTTAAATTACTTCGCAAATTCTTCTAAAACCTCTTTCTCAACAAAGTGAAGCTTTGAAGGAATAATAAAACAATAAGGGGCTTGAACTTCAAGCTCATCCAATCCCTTAATATTCTGATAATAAATTCTTTTCTTCCTAGTTCCCAACATTGAACAGGCAACAATCTTACCTAACTTAATCTTATGTTCCTTAGAAGCTTTTTCTAACTTTTCCAAAGCCTCATGAAAATCAAGACCGATGTCAATTAAAATAAGTGAATGAGCATTAATTTTCTGGTTGTCTTTAACAATTTCCATAAAACTATCGGCTTCAAATTCAGGCATGCTAGCTATTTTTCCAAATTTGTAAATCTGTAATCCAGTATCAGCAACAGCGTCGAGAACAGACGCATTATAAATCACTTTGCATCTGACATTACATTTTTTTGCTTCCTGTATTAATGAAATGTGTGTTGTAGCAGTCAAAGGTGAACCATAAACTAAGAGCGCAACATCCAGTTTTCTTGCTTCATCAACAACTTCAAAACCTTCAACAAATTCTCTTTTAACAGGAACAATTTTCTTACCAAGAACTTCTTCTAAATTCCCAACAGAATATGGAAAATCAACAGTATAATTTTCAAGATAAACCCGTTTACATCGCTTCAAAACCTCAAGTCCAAATTTTGAAATCCCATCAACATTTAATCCAAGTCCTATTATGTATAACATAATTTTGAAAACAAGAATGAGTTTAAATAATTTAGGTTAATTGTATGAATTAGGTTTTACTATTGGTCTTTGCAATCCTGCCACATAAACGTCTGATATCATTTGATTTATCTCTACAGGGAAAATAGTTTTAACTTCTAAATCTTTTATTTCTAAACCATTTAATGCAATAATGTCACCATCTTCGTAACGAGCAGTAATTTTTTTACCAAGCCCCATTTCTCCTTCAAGAATTCCAATACCTTTCTCGTTTACCCATAACTCGCAATTAGAGAAATAGCGCCTAGCTTCTCTATCACTCCTGCTTCGAATTATCCCCCTCTCATCTACACAAAGAACATATCCCTTACCACCCATACTAACACCTATTTCATAACCTTGATTTACCATATCATTACCTTTAAAGAATTAGTTTTTAAATTTTCCTCAAACTCCGACTAGTAACAATCCCAATAAAAAGAAAACTAAAGAGTAACCAATCATTTCCAATAGTAAGTCCAACAATTCCTCCAATCAAACTAACAAATATAATTAACTTAAACCACACCTGCCCCGACTTCAACTCCTCTTTTGTGATCTTCGCAAGATAATTTCCAACAGGAATTCCTAATAAAAGAACAGCTATCCCAATTAGTATCTTAATCACCTCTTGCATATCACAAAGAATCAATTGGGCTTTTTATATTTATCAGGTTTGGTGAAGCCATATGAACATAAATCAGCGACGTTTCAGGACTTCGATGTCCCAACATCGCTTGCACATTTGTAACGTCATAACCGTTTTCAATTAAGTGAGTCGCAAATGAATGGCGAAGAGTATGTGGTGAAATTTTCTTCCTAATCTTAGCATTTTTCCTAGCTCTTTTGATAATTTGCTGAACTGTTCTTGTAGTATATTTCTTTCTTCGATTAGTTAAAAAAAGATAATCCTTACTTTCAAGATTTTCAATATCAATTAGATTCTCCCTTGGGGCTTACCCCGCAGCTTGCTGCGATAACTTTAATTAACTAAATAGCTAATTATTTTTATGAAACTTAGAAAGGCTTGTCATTGTTCTTATCGTATAAGATACCATATGGTTTTTGTTGTAAAATA
>JBDRGM010000043.1:0-11381 GCA_043817815.1 archaeon | reverse complement strand
AAATGAAATAACCCTTAGTGGATATGAGATGTTTTTAGCAGGAGCATATGCTATTCTTAATTCTAAAGATGGAAAACCCTCTGAAGAAGAATTAGAAAGGGTTGCTAGAGATTTTTTTACTTTTTGAATTCTTTTCCCTCCCCCTCCCCAACCTACCTTTTTGCAAACTGGGGGCAGAATAATTTTTTATGAAAATCCTTAGATTAATGAACAGAAAGTGAAATCCCTTTTCTTTTCAATTCTCTTTCTAAAATTCCTTGATTATCATGCTCTAATTTGTCTAGCATATTAAATAAATTCTTTATGCTTCTACAGTGATTCTTCACATAAATAGAGCGTAATGCATCTCTAAAATCTTCAAAAGTTTGTGATAGTTCTCCATATACATTTACTGATTGCTCTGCTCTGACAAGAAGAGAAAGAGCATCGTAGGAACTCGCTCCGATATCTGAATAATATTCTACCAATCTAGGACGATTAATTCTTGTTAATCCATCCTGAAAAAATCCAGATACTGCTAATGTAAAATCCCCTATTGTTTTTAATTTTTCATATTTCACAAAGGAGTCTCCTTCAAAGGCATCTTTCAAAACAAAAGCAAGAGGTTTTTTATCAAGGTTCTCATTACCTCTTTGAAAAAGATTCTCTGTCTTTGCAATGTTATCCATCACACACGCAACATAAAATATCGACTCTTTACTTACATCAACTTGTCTCTCAGAGAGTGTTTGCTCTAAATTCTCTTTAAAAAAATTTAACGGAGTTTCCCCAAAAAGCAATTTTTCTTGTTTGCCCATTTAATCTGTTTTTCTGAGAGTAGATAAACATTATTGTTATTTAATATATATTTTCTCCTCTCAAAAACCCCCTCTCCTATTTCCTCATTCCTAAGAATCTCCTTAGAAATTCTAAAAAGCCCAAATCCCAAAAACTCAATCAATATTTAGGTGACTACAAAACTCTCAACATGTAGACACCCAAAACAAAAGGTTTAAAAAATGTAGACACCTATTTATTATATGAACATTGAGAAACGAAAAGTCGGCAAGAAGATAAAATATTATCTCGCACATTCATATAGAGAAGGTAAAAAGGTCCACAAATTCCGTAAGTATCTTGGGACGAATTTAAGTGCCACAAAGTTAAAAGAAAGGAAGACAATTGCAGAAAAATTAATTCTTGAGGAAATTCACAAGTACAAAATAATAAAAGACCCTCTAAATTTTGAGCTTTCAGAGGAAGAAATAAAAGCAATAAAAAAATTAGAAAAAGAAATTCCAGTTAAAATTTCTCATCTTTCTGAAGGAGACTGGAAAAAATTCTCAAAACTATTCTCCTACAATACAAATGCAATTGAAGGGAGCAAACTTAATCAGAAAGAAGTTCAGGAGATTCTTGAATATGACAAATGGCCTGACAAATCAAAAGAAGACATTGCTGAGGCTTATGGTGTTGATGAAGCAATTAGATTTATCAGAAAAACAGAAGAACACCTTTCTTTAGATTTGCTCAGGAAGATTCACAAAATCGTCTTTAAGAATTCTAAGAATTTTGCAGGAAACTTCAGAAAGAAAGGGCAAGAAGTTGTTGTTATGAATAAATCTGGGAAAATTGTTCATGAAGGGGCGCCTCAGACAAGAATAAATTATCTACTTGGCGAGCTTATTGAATGGTATAATAAAAACAAGAATAAATACCCTGCATTAATTTTAGGAGCTATTGTTCATAATCAATTTGAAAACATTCACCCTTTTGTCGACGGAAATGGGAGAGTTGGAAGAATAATCCTTAATAATATCCTAATAAAACATAAACTTCCCCCAATAAATATTAACATAAAAAACCAGATTGAATATTATAACTCTCTTCAAGAATATGAACTTAATCAAAATTTAAAACCCACAATTGATTTGTACATCAAAGAATATAAACAATTAGAAAAGGATTTAGATAAGAAAAAGTAATGCTCTTCTCTCCTGAATTCCTTCTCTCTCCAAAAACTTTTTATACCCTCATTCTTCTATAATCCCGTAGACCAAGTCGGCGGGTTAGTCCTCCGCTATAATGCAAACGGACTTTAGGCAGACTGCAAGGAAGTTGGTTACAATTGCGTCGGAGAGTCCTTGTTTGGACGTTGACGTTTTGTCCTCTTTGATCTTGCAGGTGCGAATCGGGTCAGACCTTGATCGGAGCAGCCCTAAACATTTGTTAAGATGCTTGGAGGGTCGCAGAACCGAGGAAGAACACGGGTAGCTTTTTGATAATATTGGAAGCTGGCTTCTGGGTCTACTTAAATTAAAAGCCAGCTCTGAATTGTCAATATAAATTGTTTCATAATTTACATAAAGCAGTCTTCTCGGTCTACACTTTAGGAAGATGAAAGATAATTTTTTATTAAATAAAAGAACAATCAAAGAAATTAAAGAGGCAAGAAAGAGAATAAAATCTGGAGAATTTTTGACTGAGAAGGAATCCAAAAAAGCATTGAAATTATAAATAGTCGTTTCGAGAAATTGATTTGACTTCAAAATCTGTTTCACCCGATTTCTCTGTCGTAAAAGTAAGTAAGCAAAGACACTTTCTATTAATTGAATTCTCTAAACGAAAAACATAGCAAAGTCTGTTTTGAGTTATCAATTCACGAAGTGATAATGTTGGATTTTATATCCCAATAATTTAATAAACTCTTTTTCATTTTTCTAATTATGAAAAAAGGGGATAAGTCTGGACAATTCTATTTAATTGCAGCTATTTTAATTCTATCTATAGTAATCGGGCTTGTTACGATTACAAATTATTCACAACAGACAGAATCAACAAGAATATATGAATTAAGTGAAGACCTTAAAATTGAAAGTGGAAAAATTTTAGACCATGTAGCATCTACAGGAGATACTGCTAAGATTAAAGAATTTGCAAAAGATTTTGATGACTATGCAGGGGCAGGAATAGATATTTATTATATCACTGGACCAGATGCAACTATAGAAGCATATAAATATGTAGATGGAGTAGAAACACCAATAATAGAGGATGATTTTAAAAAAGAAGATGGTAATGTTATAATCATGATTGACTTTGTTGAATATACATTTAAAATAAACCCTGGTGAAAACTTTTACTTTGTAATGGTTCACGAGATTGGAGAGGAAAAATATGTTATCACAAATTAAAAATAAGAGAGGGATAAGTATTATGATAGGATATATCTTATTAGTGACACTTGCAGTTGTAATGAGTTTTGCTGTTTACTCTTGGATAAAAACATATGTTCCAAAAGACCCCCTGGCATGTCCTGATGGAGCTTCTATTTTTTTAAAAAATTATGAATGTACTGCCCATCTTTTAACACTAACTTTACAAAACAATGGCAGGTTTGATATAGGAGGATATTATGTATCTGTTTCTACTGTTTCTGGTGCAGACGCAACAATAGATATTTCAGAATTTATTACTAATCAAAATTTAAAGCTTGGAGGGGGAGACATGATTATATTTCAAATTCCTTCTGGAGATAATTATAATCTTTTTACACCAGGAGATACTGAAACACATACATTTGATTTAACAAGTGTTAATAATATTTATTCTGTTAAAATTCTTCCAACACGACATCAAGTAGATGAAAATAAAAAAGGCTGGGTTGTTTGCGACGAAGCAGTAATTAAAGAAGATTTGACTTGTAGTGTAGGAGGTATTTCTGCCCCCATCGCCCCTAGTGGAACGACAATTTAAAATGAGAAAAACAATATTGTTCATCAGGAGATTTTAACTTTCTATAATAAACTAAGATAATCAATCAAAGAAATATTTAAAAGAGCAGGAATATTAATAGGAACATGAAAAAGAGTGTTTTATTTATTGGGATTATCTTTTTGATTAGTTTTGCATCTGCGTCTTCATTATATTTAAATAAAGGTTGGAATCTTGTTTCATTCGAGAGTTTACCTCAAGATAGTTCTGTTAATCAAGTTTTTGAAAATTCTTTGTCAAAAATTGTTTCTGTTTGGGGATATGAAAAAGGTAAATGGGATGTATATTTAGATGAAGGAAAAACAGACGAATATGTGGGTGGTAAAAATCATCTGCAAATTTTAACTGAAATGAAATATGGGAAAAGTTATTGGATTAATTCTAAGGAATCTTTTAGTCTGAATTTATGTGTCATTGATTGTAAGGATTCTTCTACAACTATATTAACAAAAGGGTGGAACCTTATTGGAGTTAATTCTGATTTTACTGCAGATTCTTTTTTAAATGATGTTGGAAAAGAAAATGTTGAGTCAATCTGGGGATGGGATGCTTCTAAACAAAAGTGGCATGTTATTCAACCTAAAAAAAGTGACAAAGGAAAAAGTTATGCTAGTGGAAAAGGATTTAATTTTTTAGAGAATATTAATGTTGGAAAAGGTTACTGGGTAAATTATATTAGTGATACAAATAAAGTTATTGGAGTCTGTGATGCAAAACCAGAAGTTTGTAATGGAATCGACGATGACTGTAATGGTCAGACTGATGATTTTACTGGTTATATAAAATGTGATGGAATTGGTTATTCTAATTGTAAAAATGGTAAGCCACAGACTTGTGCAGATATTACTGCTTCACCAAAACCTGCTGAAACACATGTATGTATATATCGGCACCAAATTGGAAATCAAAATTACCTAAATAACTTTGGAAAAAAGACCGAAGGCGATTGTTTAAATAAATGTTTAAGTAAGAAAAAAACATTTGATGTTTCAAACTTAGATACTTGTGAGTGGGAGTTGGGGGCAAATAAAAAAATATTGCCTATGTGAACTACAAGAATATTTAAAAACTAAAATAACTTAATATAAAAATGAAAAGAGAGTTAGATAAACGAGGAATATCCCCTGTTGTTGCAACAGTTTTGTTAATTGCACTTGTTGTAGCAATTGCATTGATTTTATTTTTATGGTTTAGAGGTCTTGACCAAGATGTTATAACAAAGTTTGGAGGACGAAACATTGAACTTGTTTGTGGGGATGTGGCTTTTGAAGCAAGTTATTATTCTGGAACATTATATGTTTCTAATTTAGGTAATGTCCCTATTTTTTCAATGAAAATGAAAACATATGGAGAGGGAAGTTATACTACTAAAGATTTATCAGATCCTGTTGAATTTAGTGAGGATTGGCCTTCTGTAGGATTAAATCAAGGCGACGCTGCTGAAGTAAGTATAGGTTCTCCTGGAGGAGATAAAGTAACTCTTATTCCTGTTTTAATTGGAAGTTCTGATGAGGGAGATAGATCTCATGTTTGTGACGAGAACCAGTATGGATATGATATTTTGATTTAGAATTTATTATTAGAAGCTGTAATTAATTTTATAAACATCCTTATCGTAATTTTTTTATGAAATATAAAAGAGGTTTGTCTGGAGTTATTACTGCTTTAATTTTAATTACATTAACCCTTGTTGCTGTGGTGATGGTTTGGGGAATTGTAAAGAGTACAATTACTCCAAGCATTGAAAAATCAGAAGCGTGCTTTGGAAATTTTGATAAAGTAACTATTAATGATGAGTTTACTTGTTATCTTGACCCTGATGGTCTAAACAATGTTCAGGTTCAGTTTTCAATAAGCATAGCAGATATAGATGTTGATGATGTTCTTGTATCAATATTAGCTGGTGGAGAAAGTAAAAGCTATGAATTAACTAATGAATTAGAATCAATTGGCTTAGAAGATTATTCTACAGGTGACACTACAGTAAAACTTCCTGGAAAAAATTCAGGTAAGACATACATTGCAGAAGGTTTTTCTGAAATTCCTGTTTCAATAAAAATTGCTCCGACAATAAAAGGAAACAGATGTGAGATTTCTGATACATTTTATTTCCAACCAATAGTTGATGATTGTAGGGCATTAGCGTGAAATTTTTGGAGAAGAAAATATATAAACTAAATTCCATTTAAATTTCTATGAAAAGTATGGTGAGTAAATCAGGACAGATTTGGGTAGAGACTGTTCTTTATACTTTGATTGCACTAGCGATGATTGCCGCGGTAATGGTTTTTGCGCAACCAAGGATAGCAGAGATACGAGACAAGGCACTTATTGAACAAAGTATTGGGATACTTCAGGACCTTGATAATCTTATCTTGTCTGTTCAAGGAGTTACTGGAAATCAAAGGGCAATCAGCCTTGGAATAAAGGCGGGAATATTGACAATAGATTCAGAAGAAGATAAGTTTATTTTTGAAATTGAGAGCAAGCACACTTATACAGAACCATGTGATCCAGTACAACCATGCACAGATATTATGATTGGAAATATAAAAGTTCGTACTGAAAAAAGAGGTGAGTATAATTTAGTTACATTAACAAGAGATTATAGTGCAGACTATGATATTGAATATAATGAACGAGAGATATTAAAAGCCCTGGCAAAATCTTCAACATTATATAAAGTCGTTATCTTGAATAAAGGTGGTGAAGGAAGGATAAAAATCAACATTGTTACAGAAGGGGGCGGAGGATCTACTTAATTATTAAAATGACTGAGCAAAAAATAGGTATACAAAATTATGAAAGAGTTCCTATAGATTTTTATCCGAAGATTCCTCCTATGAAAAAAATAAATGACCGGGCAAAAGTTGATGTGAGATACTGCTTGATTGCTCCTTTTGCTTTTGCACATATTTACTGGGATCCTAAAATTTATGAGGTTGTTTATGAAATCGAAGAGCCTGTGTTGACTAAACAAGAGGTAAAACAAAGAGAACAAATAACAATGGCAATGAGAAATATTATTAATACTGAAGAAGTTGTTGGTAAGAAACTGGATGTTCTCCTTGAATATATTGATAAACGACTAAAGATACTTTCAATTGAATTTGGAATTAATTTGTCTTATGAAAGTTATAGAAAAATATATTATTATTTATGCAGGGATTTTATTGGATTTAATGAGACAGATCCTTTATTGAGAGATTATTTTGTAGAGGATATTGAATGCAATGGAGCTCTGACTCCTGTTTATATTGTACATCGTGTTTACAGAAATCTTAAGACAAATCTTAGGTTTAATGATACTGAGATTCTTGCGAGTTTTGTTGAGAAACTTGCACAGAGATGTGGAAAATATATTTCTTATGCTCGTCCTATTTTAGATGGAAGTTTGCCTGACGGAAGCAGAGTAAATGCGACTTATACAAAAGACATTACAAGTAAGGGCCCTACTTTTACAATAAGAAAATTCACAAAGACTCCTTGGACACCTCCTCAGTTAATTGGATTTCACACACTAAGTCCTGAAATGCTTGCGTACTTATGGTTGTTAGTTCAGTATAAAATGAATCTTTTAATTACTGGTGGAACTGCTTCTGGGAAAACGACTTTGTTAAATGCTATTGCTTTTTTTATCCCTCCTGAAGCACGGGTCGTTTCAATTGAAGATACTCGAGAATTAAATCTCCCTCGTGAAAACTGGCTTCCGAGTGTTGTTAGAAGTGCTACAGGATTAAAAAATACAGGGGAAGTTGATTTGTTCACTTTGTTAAGAAGTTCATTTAGACAAAATCCAGATTATGTAATTGTTGGGGAGGTCAGAGGTAAAGAAGCGTTTGTTCTGTTTCAGGGTATGGCGTCTGGCCATTCATCTATAAGTACTATGCACGCTGATTCTGTTGACACTGTTATAAAAAGATTAGAGACTCCTCCAATTGAACTTTCTCCGACGCTGTTGAATGTTTTGGACTGTGTCTGCATTATGACCCACGCTATTGTTAAAAAACAAGAGACAAGAAAATTAAAAGAAATTGTAGAAATCATCGATGTTAATCCTGATGGTGTTGCGGTTACAAATACTCCTTATATGTGGAATCCTGCAGACGACCAATTCTATTTTAAGAGAAATAGTAAAATATTAGAAGAAATTGGAAAAAGATATGGGATGAAAATTGAGGAGCTTGATTTAGAATTTAGAAGAAGAGTTCACTTAATTTACAAAATGTATCAAAACAAAATCTTCAAATTTGAAGAGGTTCAGAAAGTTATTAATGAATATTATAAAAAACCAGAAGAGGTATTAAAGAAATTTGGGATTGAGTAGAAATCTTTAATAACAAAGATTCTTTATTTTATATATGAAAAAAGAGGACACTGCACTTCTTAACCAGTTAGTTGAATCGCTTGAGCAGAGTGTGAAAAAATTGGAAGAAGCATATTCTCAAAGAAATTATGATAAGTTTAATGTGGTGAAAAAATTTGCATTGAGTATACAGAAAAAAATTTCAGAGGTGTTGAATGAATGAAGAAATTGAAAATCTAAAAAAGGAGATTTTAGAAGAAAAAAAGATAGCTAGAGAGATGTCCTCTCTTTTAAGAGATTTAGAAAAATCAAAGAATAGTGAGGAGAGAAGAATGATATCTTCTCAGATAGATTCTTTAAAAAATTCTATGAAAATGATAAATGAACAGGTTCCTAAAAAACTTGAAAGAATATCTATTGCAAAACCTTTGGTACATGAGGAGAAATTTAGAGAAGTCCAGCCTATTGACAGGTTAGAAAAACCAAAAGAAGGTTTGTTTGAAAATATAGGACTTGGAGAGATTCTAAAACTTGAAAGAATAACAATAAAAAGATTAAAGAAAAAAAATAAAACCGTTGTGAAGAAAAAAGATAGAAAACCAAATGAATATATCAAATTAGCAAACAAGACTTTTTCAGAATTCTCTTCAAATCTTGTTGAAAAAGAGATGTTTAAGAAATTAGAAATAGATTTGATACAAGCAAATATGAGATTTATTCCTACTACTTATGTCTCTATAATTTTATTCACGACGATTTTAGCTTTTATTGCAGCCATATTAATTTTTACTTTTTTCTTGTTTTTTAATTTTGGAGCAATGTATCCATTCATAACTGTTGCAGGAGAGGGTGTTGGTTCAAGATTGTTGAAAGTTTTTTGGATTTTGTTTTTAATTCCTAGTGGGACATTTTTATTTATGTATTTTTATCCTTCAATGGAAAAGAAGTCAATTGGAAATAGAATCAACTTTGAGTTGCCTTTTGCAACAATTCATATGTCTGCTATTTCTGGTTCAATGATTGACCCTAGTAAAATATTCAGTATAATTATCTCTACAAAAGAATATCCAAATATTAGCAAGGAGTTTACAAAATTGATGAATGAGATAAATGTATATGGATATGATTTGGTGAGTGCATTAAGAAATGTTGCGATTAATAGTCCGAGTTCAAAACTAGCTGATTTGTTTAATGGTATTGCGACAACAGTGACGTCTGGCGGGGACTTGCAAGGATTTTTTGAAGAACGAGCACAGAGTTTACTTTTTGAACACAGGCTTGATATGGAGAAATCTACAAAATCTGCTGAGACATTTATGGATATTTACATTAGTGTTGTTATTGCTGCTCCTATGATTTTAATGCTTTTATTAATGATGATGAAAATAAGTGGATTGGGTATTGCTCTTAGTACTTCTGCGATTACATTAATTATGGTTGCTGGGGTAGTATTTGTGAATATTATCTTCTTGACTTTCCTTCAATTAAGACAACCTTCAGGATAAAATGGAACTAAATAAACTACACTGGATTGGAATTTCAATCGCAGTAGCTATGACAATCTTCTCCTTATTCTTAATTGGAAATAGATTTTTTTTCCTTGTAATTGGACTTGGTTTTATTTTTGGAGCTTTTCCTTTTGTTATTTCAATGATTAACGAAACAAGGATTGCTAATGAAAAAGAGCAAATGTTTTTAGAGTTTGCGAGGAATTTGGTTGAGAGTGTGAAAATGGGAACTCCAATAAGTAAAAGTATTCTTAATGTGAGGAACAAACCATATGGAGTTTTAAGTCCGCATATTAGAAAATTATCTAATCAGATTTCATTGGGAATTCCTATTAATACTGCTCTTACTGTATTTTCAAAAGATGTTAATAACAAAACTATCTCACGAGCATTGACTTTGATTGGTCAAGCAGAAAGGGCTGGAGGAGAAATTGGAGAGATACTTGAAGCAGTTGCTGAAGCAGTTAATATGTCAGACAAATTAAAGAAAGAGAGGAAGTCTGCGATTTCGACGCTGGTTGTTCAGGGTTATATCATCTTTACGATATTTATTGTGATTATTTTAGTTATGCAATTTAAAATACTTCCAATGATAGAAGGAATTACTGAATCTGGTGCACTCAATGCTGCAGGGGTTGGAGTTGGAGGGGGCTCAATTAGTCAAGCGGAAATTTCTAATTCATTTTTATATTTGCTTTTGATACAGGGATTTTTTAGTGGATTAGCAATAGGAAAACTTTCAGAAGGTAATGTCAAATCAGGAATAAAACACTCTTTTGTATTAACACTGGCATCTTTTTTAATCTCTACAGGTGCTAATTTATTTTTTGGAGGATGACATTGTGATTAATCAGGGGCAAAGTGTAAAATTAGTTGCTATTTGTGTTTGTGTTGAATTGATTGTGGGACAGCGTCTCCTGTTAAGTGAGGGTGAGCGAAGCGAAAGTCTGCAAAACGGCACCGAGCCAAAGGCGAGGAGTTTTTTCTTCTGGGTTAAAAAAATTTAAATCTCCTATTTTGGGTGGGAAGCGCGCACTTTTTGCTTACTTTTTTCTAAAAAGTAAGTCGCCACGAAAGGCGAAAATTAGACAACCGAAGGATTTTTAAAGTTTTAAGATGTAATAATATTAATAACTGTCCCGTGTGGTTCGCCACATTGGGACTACTTTTTATTTAATGCTTTTCTAAGATTTATTGAACCATCGCAACAATTTCTTAATTGATATGAGGAACTTTTTGGAAAGAAAGCATTGATTACCTTTTTGCCATTTTTTCTAACGAGATTTATAGCAGGAATAAAATCTGCATCTCCTGAGACAATTATCGCAATATCATATAAATTTTCGTAAGAACCTTTAATCAAATCCGTTGCTAGATAAACATCGTCGCCTTTTATTGAAAAATCTACAGAACCATCAGGTAAGACTACTTTCCTTAAATTACATAAAACTATATTAAAATTAGGGATTCCCCTAATCTTATCTAAAAATCTTTTATGGTCTTTGTATTTTTTCTCATCTATTGATTTATCTAGCAAGGCGGTATAATAAAAAATATCTACAACTTTTCTTTTCCTTTCAACCTTTTTTATTATTTCTTCAAAAGTAGTCTTAATCTTAAATCTTTTAAGATTATGATAGAGGTTACTTCCATCAATAAAAATAATTACTCTCTGATTATTCATAAGGGTATATAGACTCTCTAATTATAAACTTTTTGCAAGATAGAATTGTAAGATTCACTTTATAGAAAAAGTCCTAAAAAGAACATTAAGAAGAAATTGTATGAAAACCTATTTTTTCATCACTAAATTG
>JBDRGM010000042.1:0-12669 GCA_043817815.1 archaeon | reverse complement strand
TATTGATTAATTACTCCATAAACTTTTCCAGTATGAATTGCTGGAACAGTTATCTTAACTTTTTTAGTCTCAATTTTTATTGGGATAATTTTTCCAACTTCTGAAATAATCTCTTTAATTTGATTTTCAATTGGAGCATTTTTCACATTCACATGTGCTTCTTTCAAAGCATTCCTAATTCTTTCTGCAGTATGAGGATTACCTGTCTGTGGGTCAACAGCATTAGTAACAATAAAATTAACAACCTGTTTGAACTTTTGCTCTTGCTCAGAACTTCTCTGTTCCTGCGTTGTCTGAACCTCACCACTCTTAACAATCTTTGAAACAATCTCATTAACATCTGTTGTCCCAAATGCACTCTGCAAATCAGAATTCGAAGCAACAAAACCCTTCTTTGAATCAGTAAATATCTTATCTCCCTCAGCCTCGATAAAATCCACCTCACCTTTTTTAAACTTCAACGCCTCATCCATATCAACAATCATCTCAAAATTCTTTCCTGCTTGTTTTATTCGTGCTAATGTGTTTGTCATTTCACAAACTCCTGAATTTCTTCACCCTCAACTCTTTTTAGTTTACCCTCGTCCTTGTCAATATAAGACATTTCCATTTTTTTAATATCAAATTCTTTTTCTTTTATTTCTTTGAATATTTCCAGTGCAAGTTTAACACCTTTCTTTATAGTCAAATCTTTTTTGTATTGTTCTCTTAGCTTTTCTTTTATTTTATCATCACGTTCTCCAATAGCATTTGCATGATATGACATATAATTTCCAGTAACATCACTTATGTAAAGTTCTGGTTTTCCTTGATTAATTCCAGCAACCATTAATGAAACTCCAAATGGCCTTGCTCCACCATATTGGCTAAACTGTTGTTTGATATTAGAAATATCTTTAATTATTGATTCTGGTTCTATTGCTGAATCATATGTAACTCTATGCTGTTGTGCTAAAACCTGCGCCCTGTCAATTAATACTCTTGCATCAGAAACAATTCCAGCAACACTTGCAATAATATTATCATCAATTTCATAAATCTTATTTGTAGACTCCATTACAACCAAAACATCAGTTATTCTCTTATCAGCAATAATAAAAACACCATCAGTACAAGTCATTCCAATACTCGCTGTGCCAAGTCGAACTGTCTTTTCAGCATATTCTACTTGAAGCAAATGACCCTCTGGCGAGAACATTGTCGCAGTTCTGTCATAACCCATTGCTTGATGTTGCATATCTGTTGGCATATCCATTTTATCTAATTGTAGAGAATTTTATAATGTGTTTAATTTTTCTCTTATTCTACAAAATCTAGAAATATATTTGATTTATAAGTTTTTTGGTGGAAAAAGTTATTGGATTCTATTTCAATTAACACACAAATTTATTTAAACAAATTCGCTTTATTTAGAAACAATGGGAACAATAATGAGACAACGTAATTATAATCTATCTTCTCTTGCACGTGATTTAAGTGGTTTATGTTATTTGTATAAACCCCAAGGAATTACTAACAAAGATAATGAATTAATTCAGGAAGCCAGAGACTATTTTGGTTTTGTAATCGATGGACAAGGTTTGCCAGTAGGAAATACCTTCGGTGAATTTTATTCTTCTTCGTTAAAGAGAGAAGGTTCATTTTTGCCTCTTGTTAATTTTCTTGAAGGTGTTTTAACTGAGATGGACGAAAGAAAACCTGTTAGCAAAGATAATCTTAATGTTTCACAGAATATTTTCTGGAAACTTTCTCAATTTGCATCGAGAAGGCCAATTCATCCAGAGATGTGTCATGGAGTTTAATTTCTATTTCCTTAGCCCTTTCAAAGTCCCGCTAACTTTCTCAACTTCAATCTTCTCAGGCCAGACACAAAGTGAAGCACGAACAGAATCAACAGCTTCGCGATTAACAGAAATTACAGCAGAGCCAGAACTCGACTTAATCCACATTAAACCAGTCTTACTCATCCCTAAAACTCCAATAAAATCCAAAATAGCTTTTTCAATATCTTTCACCTTGCCTGTAACTAAAAGATATCTTTTCTTTTCACGAGCAGATGGTTTAAGGGATTTCATATATTAACATTAAGAAATAGCTTAATAAAAATGTTTCTAAAAACTTTTTAAACTCCTGATTCTTGATTTCTAAAAGAGTGATAACGCGAAGGACTAAACCCTTAGGGTTTTATGTGATTTCCTTCGGAGGCAATTAAAGAAATCACTTCACAGGAACATGAAGGGAAAATACAAAAAAACCGCTTAGGTTGTTTTGAAAATGAAAATATACACAGTTGGTGGATTTAATGAAGTAGGAAAAAACATGACTGTAGTTGACCTCGGAGACGACGCTATTATTTTTGATGCAGGACTTTATTTACCTGCTGTTATTGAACTTCAAGAAGAAGAAATGCAACCTGAAAGCTATTCTGAAAAAAAATTAAGAAGCATTGGTGCACTTCCCGATGATGATGCTCTTGATAAAATTGGATTAAGAAACAAAGCAAGAGCAATTCTTTTAGGCCATGCTCATTTAGACCATATCGGAGCAATCCCTTATATTGGTTATAGATACAAGAATGCCCCAGTTGTAGGAACTCCTTTCACATTAGCAGTATTAAAAAAAATAATGCAAGACGACAAAATAAAAATCCCCAATAAAATGGTCACAGTAAATCCAAATTCTTCTTTTATAATTAAAGGGAAAAAAAGAGATTACCAAGCAGAATTCATAAACATCACTCACTCAACCTTGCAAACCTCTATGATTGCTTTGCACACTCCTGAAGGAGTTGTTCTTTATGCAAATGATTTCAAACTAGACAACACTCCTGTCATGGGGCTCCCACCAAATTACGAAGCTCTAAAAAGAATTGCAAAAAAAGGAGTTAAAGTTCTGATTGTTGATTCACTTTATTCAGGAGCAAACAAAAAAACACCAAGTGAAAAAGTCGCAAGAGCATTGGTCGAAGAAGTATTAATGACTGTAGAAAATAGTAAATCCTCAATTTTTGTTGCAACCTTTTCTTCACACATTGCAAGAATAAAAAGCATAGTTGATTATGGAAAAAAACTAAACAGAAAAATCTATGTTATCGGGAGAAGCATGAGCAAATATATTGGGGCTGCAGAAGAAGTAGGAATGTGTCCTTTCAAAAAAGATATTGAACTTGGAAGTTACAAGAGACAAGTTGAATCAATATTAAAAAAAGTTAGTAAATCAAGAGAAAGGTCTTTAGTTATATGCACAGGTCACCAAGGAGAACCAGGAAGTATCTTAGACAGACTCTCAAGAAACAAACTTCCTTTTGTACTTAGAAAAAACGACAACATAATTTTTGCTTCAAAAACAATTCCTGCTCCAGCAAATATTGCAAACAAGGAAAACCTTGACAAGAGATTAAGAAAAACAGGAGTTAGATTATTTGATGAAGTTCATGTTTCAGGACACGGAGGACGAGAAGACTTGAGAGACTTGCTCTCAATTGTCAAACCAAAGAACATAATTCCTGCTCACGGTTCAACTCAACAACTTACACCAATGATTGAACTTTGTAGAGAATTAGGTTATAGAGCAGGAAAAGAATGCCACTTAATGCAGGATGGGCAATCTATAAAGTTATAATCATCCTGCTAGCGATTTCCCTTGGAGGTCGAGAGTTTACACGAGCCTCGCATCACAACCAGAAACGAGTGTGGGCCCGAGTTATTAAAAAAATCGCCTTCTGGAACAGGAAGGGAAAATACAAAAAAACCGCTTAGGTTGTTTTGATATGCAGGACGGTCAGATGTTGAAATTGTGAAGTAACCTAAAGATTTTTAAGTATTATTATTATTATTATTATTATTATTATTATGGTGATGAAAAGAGGATTGATAATTGTATTTATTTTTAGTTTAATGATGACAGGGGTTGTTAGTGCTGGTTGTAATGAGGTAGAAAAAATAACTCCAGATAGTTCTGTTTGGCAAGGATATCCTGCTATTTCAAATGAAAAGATTGTTTGGGTAAAAGAAGAAACAAACATTAAAGATGATTATTGGAGCAGTGATTTATATGTCTATGATCTCCAGACAGGAAGTTCAAATAAAATAACAAATAATTTAGCAACTCAAGATATTTTTGAGTCTTCATCTAATCCAAAAATATCTGGAGATAAGATAGTATGGAAAACAAATTCTATTGATAAGGTAGGAGAAGACCTTTATATTTCTCCTGAATCTTCGTTGTCTCTATATGATTTGTCTTCTGGACAAAAAACACAAATATTAGATTATGGTAGTGAAATTATTCTTCAGAATTTGGATTATGCAATTCATGAAAATAAAGTTACTTGGGTTGGAGAAGATACTTCAGGACATAATGTTTATTTATACGACATCTCAAAAAATTTAACAACAAAAATAATAAATCAAGTAAATTCTGGTTCTCATATAGATATCTATGAAAATAAGATTGTTTGGGTTTATACTTCTTCTGAAGGTGCCACTATCTATTTATATGATTCAGGAGGTCAAGGACCAAGAATAATAAATGTTAGCTCATCAACATATCTTCAGATTTATAAGAATAAAATAGCTTATATAAAATACAATTCTACAAGAGGGAATCTTTATGGAAACGCTAATTATGACCTTCATATTTATAACATTGATAATGGACAGAACGCACCAATAAATTTAGGTGATTATAGTAATTTGTATATTGACGCTAATGCTAATTTTAGGATGGATGCAGATAAAATCGTTTTTCCTTTAATTGATGCACAAGGACATGAAAAAGGTATTTTTGTTTATGATATAAATGATAAAACGACAATAAAATTAGAAGATACCGATGATGATAAAATGCAGGGTTTTATAGATACTCAAAATAGTAAATTTGTATGGGTGGAATGGAAATCAGATATCAATAGTATCAAATTTTATGATATGGTTTGTTGTATTAGTAATTGCACAAATAAAAATTGTGGTGATGATGGGTGCGGAGGAGTTTGTGGTACTTGCGAATCCGGAAAAACTTGTTCTAATGGAACTTGCATTTCTGGAGAAGGTGTTGAATGTAATGAAGATTTTGATTGTATAATTCCAGACATGGGTCCTCTTTATTGTGAAGGAAATTCCGTTTGTGTTGATTTTGGTTCTCATGAGTGCATAAACCCAGGAACTCTCCAAAGTTATTGTAATTCAACACCAGTACATGATTGTACACCTTGTGTTAATGGATGTAAAAATAATGAGTGCATAACTTCATTTGCATGCGAACCAATAGGATTAAGGGAAGATAGAAAATATTGCGCATCTGACAATGAATGGGAATATCAAAAACCAAATAACAGAATCTGCGAAAATAATTTTGAATGTCAATCTAATGATTGCAAAAGTGAAAGATGTTTTAAAGAAGGTGCTGAACCAAATTATATTCTTTATTCAATCATCGGTGGAGTGATTGCTTTAATTATTGTTGGGGGAATTATCATTATTTCAAAACTTAATCGATAAATATTAATTTAAAATGAAGTCATATATTAAAGGAGGAATTATTGGGATTGTAGTTTGGATAGTTCTTCTATTAACATTTGTAATTAGTGACTCTTTAGTAGAATGTGTCTGGGATGAAGTAGACGAATTTGGATTTCCTCCTCCCGGATTAACTTGTTGGAATCCAATTGAAGAAATGGTTTTAGCAGTTTTTTCATTTTTGAGTTTTCCTTTTTTACTTTTAGGAGCAAATCCCAACCTGAGTTCAGTTGGTCCAAGAGGGGTTATGGTTTTTTGGATTGGCAGTGCAATATCTTTTATTCTGTGGGGAATGTTAGCAGGTTGGATAATAGGAAAAATAAAATCTAAGAACAAATAGATTTTTCTATCATCAACCATGTTTATTCGACGAGCAAAGCGAGGAGCAATTTGTTCCCCAAACATTTTTTAAAATACATATTCTTATTACATTATGGCTGAAGAAAGAGTAGCGATTTTCATTGATGGAAGTAATCTGTATCATAGTACAAAACAATTAGGCGTTGTTGATAAAATTAATTTTAAAAAATTAGTTGACGAACTAGTAGGAGAAAGGATTCTCATTAGAGTGTTTTATTACAATGCATCATTGGATATAAGTGTTAATCAAAAGACATATTGGAAACAGCAAAAATTCTTTGAGATATTAAGAAATATTCCTAAATTTAAAGTAATAATCTGTAAGTCAAGAAAATCAAAAAGAGATGGTAAGATTAAATATGAAGTGAAAGGGGATGATACTCACTTAGTAAGCGATTTTGTTGGAGAAGCTTACGAGAATCTTTATGACACAGCAATTATTGTTAGTGGTGACGAAGATTTTATATCTCCAATAGAAAGGGTGAGAAGATTGGGCAAGAGAATTGAGAATGCATATTTCAGTTCAAGTTCTTCTTATAATTTAAGAAACGCATGCGATAGTTCAATTCATCTTAATAAAATTATAGATAAAATAATCAATTAAAGATAATGGCTCAGCATTGCCCGAAGACCATACTGAGCATATATCCATATTAAAAGAATGTCCAATTATATAAATCTTACTATTTTAAGATTATAATGTTGTACCTCCCCCACAAAACATTTTTTAAACACAATTCTCTTTAATCTATTATGCCAAACCATGACATTATCGAGGGATTAAGATTCGCATTAGTTCGAGGAGAATCCCTTAAACAAGCAATGATTAGTTTTTATAATGCAGGTTATAAAAAAGAAGAGATTGAAGAAGCTGCACGAGCTTTGCAGCAGTCACAAGTTAGGCAGCCAGTCCAACAACCAACACCGTCTCAAAAATCACAAGTCAGTCGAATAGAACCAACTCAAATCCAACAACCACAAAAGCAGATACCACAAAGAGCAATTTCTATCTCGCAAAAACAAATTCCTCTAAAAACCACACAAGCAGTATCGAACTATGGGCAACCAGAAAAAAAATCAAAACTAACAATAATCATTTTAATTTTCTCTTTACTTATTTTAGTCGGACTATTAGTAAGTATTTTTATATTTAGGGACTCTATATTAGAATTATTCAATGAGTTTTTTTAAGATGATATATCCACCTTCTGAAGATTCATTTCTTATGTCAAGAATTTTAAAACAACAACTTCCAAATTTATTAGAGAAAAATCCTGACTTGAAATTTCTTGAAATCGGTGCAGGTTCAGGGATACACTTGCAAACAGTTCTTGAACTAGGAGTAACAAAACAAAATATTTATTCTTGCGACATAAGTCCCGACGCTATTAGACATTGCAAAAGATTAGGATTTAATTGTGTTCATTCAGATTTATTTGAAAATATCTCAGGGAAATTCAACTTAATTATTTTCAATCCACCTTATCTTCCAGAAGACAAACAAGAACCACTTGATTCACAAATTGCAACAACAGGCGGAAAAAAAGGTTCTGAAATAATTAACAAATTTCTGAAGCAGGTAAAAAATCATCTCACTAGCGACAGTAAAATATTCTTAATTACAAGTAGTTTAGCCAAAGGAGTTAAGTGGGGGAATTATGACAAAAAATTATTAGGAAAGAAAAAATTGTTTTTTGAAGAGTTGAGAGTTTGGAAGGTTACTGCATAAAACCTAAACTCTTATCATCAAACTCTCCTTTGTAACCAAGTTTCAAATCTTTTTCAGGATTAAATTTATTATAAATTTCAATAAACTTTTCTTCTTCAAGATAAAACTTTCCTCCAGTATATCTGTTTTTAAATTTCTTTATCACATTATAGAATTCTTCTAGTTTCACAAATAATTCATCCCCTCTAAGTTCTTCTAATCTTTCGGAATTTGCATCTATCAGACCAAAGAATTCAATTAATTTTAATTTTTCTTTCAATAAATGTAATCTTCTTTCGATTGCTTCCACAGCAATTTGTTCACAATAAATTCTCCCTGTAAGAAATAATATAGAACGAGCTTCATTAATCTCCTCCCAACTCGAAGATTCATCCTTCAAAATTCCTGTATATCTCGTCCAAAGCTTTTCAAGTTCTTCCCGAATCTTGTGAGATTCCATTAAATAAGTGTATTTCATTAATTCTATCATTTTTTATTATATCCTCCATGTATTTAATTCTTTCCAATAATTCTATACTCAACCACAATCAACTTTAAATATAAGTTCTTTTTTTCAATTTCATGGTAAACTTTGCGCACATTTCCGATGTTCATCTTGGAGGATGGAAACAACAGCCAATGCAGGATTTAAACTTCCAGTCATTTCAAATGGCAATCAGTGAATGTATAAAAAGAAAACTTGATTTTGTTTTAATTGCAGGAGATTTATTTGATTCAGCTTATCCCTCTATTGAAATCTTAAAAGAGACATTTGCGGAATTTAAAAAACTCAGAGATGTGAAGATGCCCTGTTTTATTATTGCAGGTTCGCATGATTATTCTGTTTCAGGAAAAACTTTTTTAGACGTTCTTGAAAAAGCAGGATTTTGCAAAAATGTAACAGATTTTGAATATTCAGAAGAATGCATCACACTTAATCCAATGATATATGAGGGTGTCGCAATCTATGGCTACCCTGGAAAAAAGTCAGGACTAGAAGTCCAAGATTTAAGAAAAATAAAACTCAACGATGCACCTGGAATGTTCAAAATTTTTATGTTCCACACGACAATTGACAAAGCAAAAGGAACACTCCCTATCGAAGCTGTTGAAGTTGATAAACTCCCCAAGGCAGATTATTATGCTCTTGGTCACTTACACATAGATTTTCAATACAAAAACTTCGTCTACCCCGGACCAATATTTCCAAATAATTTCCAAGAACTTGAAGATTTAGAAAACGGAAGTTTTTATATTGTTGACACAGCAGAACAAAATCCATTAAAAAAAATAAATCTAAAAATTAAAGAGACAGTCTGTCTGAATATTAGAATAAATAACGCATTAATCGCAACAGAGGAGATAATTTCTGAATTAGATAAAAGAGACTTAGAAGGCAAAATAGTTTTATTAAGAATAAGCGGAGAATTAGAAAAGGGGAAAAATTCAGATATTAAGTTTACACAGATAGAAGAATTTGTAAAACAAAAAAAGGCATACTTTCTCTTAAAAAACACTCGTGACTTAAATACCAAAGAACTTGAATTAGAATTTGAAGTAGAAAACACAGATAATCTCGAAGAGGAAACAGTAAAACTTTACTCTGAAGAAAATAATTCTGATTTCAACAAATTCATCCCTCAGTTAATCAGCTCGCTTTCAATTGAAAAACAAGAAGGTGAAACAACAGACAATTTCACAAAGAGAATTTTAGAAGAATCTAAAAAAATATTGGAGTTTTAATGCAATTAAAAAAAATAACTCTAAACAACATTAGAAGTTACCAAAACCAAGAGATAGAATTTACATCAGGTTCCACTTTATTATCTGGAGATATTGGTTCTGGAAAAACTTCTATTTTGTTAGGAATTGAATTTGCATTATTTGGACTACAGCCAGGACAGAGAGGGGCTTCATTATTGAGAAACGGCGAGGACAAAGGGGGAGTAAAAATAGAATTTGAAGTAGATGAAAGAAATATCATCCTAGAGAGAACTCTAAAAAAAGGAAAAACAGTTTCACAAGATTATTGTGCAATAACAATTGACGACGATAAAAAAGAAATTTCAGTTACAGAACTAAAAAGCAAAGTCCTTGAACTTTTAAACTATCCAAAAGAATTTTCAAAAAAACAAAATCTATTATACAAGTTCACAGTTTACACACCTCAAGAAGAGATGAAGCAAATAATTTTACAAGATGCTGAAACAAGAATAAATACCTTGAGACATGTTTTCGGAATTGATAAGTATAAGAAAATTTTAGAAAATGTTTCAATACTTGCTTCAAAAATAAGAGAGGAAAAAAGAATGAAAGAAGGAGCCACTGAAAATCTTGAGCAAGATAAATTAGATTTGGTTTCTAAAGAAAATGAACTTGAATCAAAATACTACAATGTCACTTCGGTTGAAAAAGAACTTTTTTTAAAAACAGAAACTAGAAAGAATATTCAAATTGAATCAGAAGAGACTTCTAAAAAAATACAAGAAAAGAATAAACTTCAGCAAGAAATAGAAAAAACAAATATAATGATTATGAGTAAGAAAGAATCTATCTCAAACAATACAGATACCCTAGAAAAACTCAAATTTCAAATAAACGAGCTCAGTGTTTTAAAATTCGACGAATCAAGAATTTTTCTACTTGAACAAGAAATAGAATTAAGGAAAAAAGAAAAAGAAAAATTAAACGAGGACAACTTAGGTATAAATTCACAAATAAGTTCTATAAATATGAAAAATGAAGAAAATAAAAAATTAGAACAAAAAATTTCTAATCTAGATATTTGTCCAACCTGTCTTCAAGATGTAGACGCTGTTTATCGTGCGAACGTCCTAAATAAGTCTCACTCAGAAACGGCACAAAATAACCAGAAATTAGAAATTTTAGAGCAAGAAAGAAAAAACATTTTAGAAAAAATAAGTGTAATCAACCTAGAGGTTAATTCTAAAGAAAAGGAAACAACTGACCTGAAAGTTTTAAAAATTAAATTACAAGGAATAAATGAAAAACAAGAACGTGTCGAAGAACTTGAAAAATTAGATATATCTCTCAACAAGGACATTGAACTCCTCAACCAACATTCCGAGACACTTAAGAATGCAATTTTAGAATTAAGTAAATTTGACAGAGTGTTTGAAGAAAAACAAAAACAACTTAAGGAATCTCTGGAGCAAGAAAGATTTGCAGAAATAAAAGTAGCAGAATTAAAAAAAGAAATAGATTTCTTCTCAACAAATATAGAAGAGTTAAAAAACAAACTTAAAAAAACTGAAAGTATAAAAAAGCAATTAGATTATTTAACTGAGTTGGAAATTTGGCTCTCTAAAAACTTTACTTCACTAATTAGTTTAGTGGAAAAAAATGTAATGATTAAACTTAAAACAGAGTTCTCTAAGGTTTTTGCAGAATGGTTTGCGATGCTCGTCTCAGACTCATTTGAAATTAGTCTTAGGGATGATTTCACACCAGTGATTGAAAACCAGGATTATGAAATAGATTACGCTTATCTCTCCGGAGGGGAAAGAACAGCAGTTGCCCTAGCATACAGACTCGCACTTAATCAAGTAATCAACTCTTTACTAAGCAAGATAAAAACACGTGACTTGGTTATCCTAGACGAACCAACAGACGGTTTCTCAGAACAGCAATTAGAAAAAATGCGAGATGTTTTGCAACAGCTAAGTGTAAAACAACTAATCATTGTAAGCCACGAACAAAAGATTGAAGGTTTTGTAGAAAATGTTATCAAATTCAAAAAAGAGAGAGGGGTTAGTGTGATGGAAAATTAGTATACAAATTTTTTTAAACTCTTAAATTAACCTCTTTTTGAGGTGAGGTTTGAAGTCGCCTTAAGATTTCTAAAATTAAAATGCCAACAGACCTTAGAACACGAAAACTTGCACAATTAGCAGTTAGATATTCTGTATTTGTAAAACCTGGTGAAAAAGTTATAATCTCAGGGGGTTCTGAAGCAATTCCGTTTTTAGTTGAACTCTATAAAGAGATAATCTTACAAAAAGCACACCCTATTGTGAGAGTCAGTCTTCCAGATGTTTCTAATTTTTTCTATAAATATGCAAACAAAGAGCAAATTGAATTATTCCCTCAGTATTGGATGGATACTGTTCAAGGAGCAGATAAATATATTGGCATTGTCTCTGATACTAACACAAAGGAATTAACAAATTCAGATTCTAAGAAATTGACTAGAAGGCAAAAAATTACACACCCAATATCAACTTATATTTGCAATGAAAAACCAAAGATTCACAGATGCACAATTGCTTATCCTGTTGTAGCTTTAGCACAAGAAGCAGAGATGAGTTTAACAGAATATGAGAACTTTGTTTATGGAGCATGCCTCCAAGACTGGAAGAAACTAGGAAAACAAATTGATAAAATAAAAAATACTTTTGGAAAAGGAAAACAAGTGCACCTGATTGGCGAAGGAGTTGATTTAAAATTTTCAATTAATGGTAAAAATGCTGTTGCTGACAAAGGAGAAGAAAATATGCCAGGAGGAGAAGTATTTGTGGCTCCTGTTAGAGAAAGCCTGAATGGTTGGATAAAGTTTGAATATCCTGCAATTGAAGCAGGAAAAGAAGTTACAGATATTGAACTAAAATTCCAAAACGGAAAAGTAGTTGAAGCAAAAGCAAGTAAGAATGAAGACTTCCTAAAGGAAATGCTTGCGACGGATGAAAACGCTTCATATGTTGGAGAGTTTGGAATTGGTTGCAACCCAAAGATAAACAAATTTACAAAAGAACTTTTGTTTGATGAAAAAATAGGCGGAACAATTCATCTTGCGTTAGGAAATGCTTACAAAGAAAATGGGGGAGGAAATGATTCTGCAATCCACTGGGACATTGTTAAAGATATGAAAAACGCAAAAATCATTTTAGATGGAAAAATTGTGCGGGAAAATGGGAAATGGAAGTAAACTGTAGTGTCCGCTATTAATGTCCTCTCGGTCATTTAAGTTATTTATCATTTTTATTTCTTTCTCATCTTTTCCAGGAAAGCCTGATGAGGGGTTCTGAGTTTACCATTAGTCAAACCAGAGTGTGGTCTCTTGTAGTT
>JBDRGM010000041.1:0-10031 GCA_043817815.1 archaeon | reverse complement strand
CAGAAGGAATCACCCCAAATGAAGCAATTTGGAATAGACTTAGGAAAGGTTCCATTCTTGGAGTATTTTTGAGGGGGTTTGAATAATTATGAAGGGTAAAAGTAAGGGAAAAGAAAAGCGAATAAATAACCGGATACTACACTACCCTAAATATAACCTCAATAATTTTTGCTATTTTATTAATTATCATATTAATTAAATCTTTATAAAATTTAAATTTTCCAAAAGAAAAAATATTCAATAAGTTAAATTTAAATACATTATTTAACTTAATCAACTATGAAAAAATCAGAAGAGGGCATTACTGCAAAAAAACAAGAAAACTTTTCAGAATGGTTCACACAATTAATGATAAAATCAGAATTAGCAGATTATTCTGCAGTTTCAGGTTGCATAGTTTTCAGACAAGGCTCATATGAAGTGTGGGAGCAAGTAGTAAAAGCATGTGATAAACAATTCAAAAAAATAGGAATAAAAAATACTTACTTCCCTTTATTTATTCCAGAATCTTTATTTAAAAAAGAACAAAACCATATAAAAGGATTTGCTCCAGAAGTTGCATGGGTTGACTTCGGAGGTAACACAAAATTAGGAGAACGTCTTGCAATAAGACCAACCTCAGAAGCCATAATGTATGACTCTTACTCTAAATGGATTAGAAGCTGGAGAGACTTACCTCTACTCTTAAACCAATGGAACAACGTAGTAAGATGGGAATTCAAACATCCTGTTCCTTTTTTTAGAACAAGAGAATTTCTATGGAATGAAATGCACACAGCTTTTGCAACAGAAAAAGAAGCACTAGCACATGGAAAAAAAGTAATGAAAGTATACAATAAAATAACAGAAGAATTAATTGCTCTTCCAGGAATATATGGAAGAAAAACAGAAAAAGAAAAATTCGCAGGAGCAATTTTCTCAGAAAAAGTCCACCACTATTTACCAAATGGAAAAGTAATCGAAGGTACATGCTTCCACTATGACGGACAAAACTTTGCAAAAGCATATGATATAAAATTCAAAACAAAAAACGACAAACAAGAATATGTTTATCAAAACACCCACGCAATCTCAACAAGAATGCTTGGAACAATGTTCGCAATTCATTCAGATGACAAAGGAGTAATAATCCCCCCAAGACTCGCAGTTAATAAAATTGTAATAGTCCCAATTCTATTTGATAAAACAAAAAACAAAACAATGAAACAAGTCAAACAAATAGAGAAATCACTAAAAAAATTCTCCCCAATTATAGATAAACGAGAAGACATTTCACCAGGAAGAAAATTCAACGAATGGGAATTAAAAGGCATTCCAATAAGAATAGAAATTGGCCCAAAAGATATAGATAAAAAACAAGTCATTTTAGTAAAAAGAACAACAGGGGAAAAACAAGAAATAAAAATAAAAGATTTAGAAAAAACAGTCCCAAAACTATTAGAGGAAATCCAAAAAGAACTCTATGACAATGCAAAAAAACTCTTAGAGTCAAACATTGAAAAAACAGAGGACAAAAAAGAATTAATTAAACTAATCAAAAACAAAAAGATTGTAATTGCTCCACTGTGCAACTCCCTTGAATGTGAAGACATATTAAAATCCGAAACAGGTGGAGCCAAAACACTCTTCATTGACCCAAAAAACACTTCAGTTAAAAACAAAAAATGTATAATCTGCAACAAACAAGCAGATTACTGGGTGTATATAGGAAAAAGTTATTAACATACTATCTAATAAAAACACACCCTACTTCTTCAACAGACTATTCCACATCAAAAGAATTAAGTTCGTCTTCCCACTGAAGCGTCATCTCAATTAAAGAACTCAACTCTTTTTCTACATATTTTTGTTCCATTTTGATCTCACTCATTTTATACAAATCAACTCAAAATCAATCCAATTCTTTCAGTCTGAATAAAAGAAAACATTCAATTCAATTCAGACCAAAAGTTGAATCAAATTGAGAAAGGTTTAATTGAAAGGTAAACTAAATTAAACGCTCCTCTTTTCCAAGTCCCGCAATTAAGTACTCCTCTCATAAAAGCCCAACGATAAAACTGTTTATAAATATTTCGTATTAGAAATAAAAATCTAAAAAAATTTAAGATTATTTTTTACTACCTACAAGTTTCGTAAGTTTATTTTTAAACTCCTCCCACTCTTCTTTCTTAATCTTAACACCAACAGCATCTTCATGACCTCCTCCTGTTGCATTCTCAAAACACTCAATCACTTTCAAAACTTTTTCACGAACACTTTTCCCTCTAACTGAAATAGTCATATTTGTTCCAGAAACTCGTCCAAGAACAACAACTTTCTCAGGGAAAAGATACTTTATTCGATTTGACAAATCAGTACTCATACCCATGTCCCCTCCATAATTAAAAAATAAAATCTCCCCACAATCTCTTCCAACTTCAGTTGCCTTCTTAATCAATCTCTCAAACTTTTCATTTATCTCCTCAAACCTCCTATGTATTGTCTGGTTTCCTTTTCTTTCTTCTAAAACTTCATAGGGGCTTTTCGCTTTCATCAAAAATTTCAACATACTTACAACATTTGTTACACTATCTTTCAACCCAAATCCCATCATCATTGTAATCTTCCCTATCTGTGATTTATAGTAAATATCAAATGCCCCATCAGAATAAACATTCAAATCTCCTTCATAATCAACACTCAAATCAGGATAATCCTTACGAAACTCATGGTAAAAATCAGGCACAAATTTGTCAGAAATACATCCTACAACTGCCAACCATAAATCTTCTTTTTTCTTAGTCACTTGATAACAAAGAGCACTAACTGGTTCACTGCTCTCTTTCTCATTTAACAAAGGATTATAATAAAAAACAAATTCAGGAATCTCTTGAAGCAACTCACGATTGTCAATCCAAGCAACAGCATGATGGTCAATCCAAACAACAGGAATATTCACCTGCTCAATCTCTTTAAAAAATTCCTCTTCCACAGCATGTTTATCTAAAATAAAAATATAATCTGCGCCCAATTCCATTGCTCTCTTAAAATAACTTCCATCCAACCCTGGAAACGATTTGATTGCAACACCTTTTCCCCTCCCAATAAATCTTTGTAACAAAAGAAAACTACACAAACCATCCTGATCATTATCAAAAAAGAAAACAGGATTCTGCGCTCTCTCTAGGTGTTCTTTAATTTCTTCTACTTGTTTTTCTGTCAACATTACTTCATTCCCCCATAAATCAACGGCAAAGCAATAGTAGCATCGCAAAAAACATCAACAAAATTCGCATTCTTATTCATCTTTCCCCAAGATATTCCTTCACGCAAAGGAGCACCAGAACTTCCTCCTGGCTCCTGTCTATCAGTAGTTATCTGAATTCCATAATCCGCACCTTTAGAAAACTGCAACGATTGCTGAATAAAATTCTTTGGCAAACCCCCACCAACATAAATTATTCCTCTCTTCTTCGCACTCCACGCAATATCAATTATATCATTCATATCAGCAAAAACATCAATATTTGTTTTTCCTTTTCCTGCAACACTTTGCCCCCACATCATCAATCCAATTCCAGAATCAGCAATTCCAGGACAAAAAATAGGAATCTTCTTCTCATAACACTTTTTTAAGATTCCATCTCTTGGACATAACTCTCCAACCTTCCACAAAAAACTTTTAATATCTCCACAGTCTTTTAACAAACCAAAATGCTCCTTAAAGAAATCCTCAAGTTTCTCATAAACAGTATTTTTTAAAAACACATCATAAATCCGATCAATACCTTCTTCATTTAATTTTGAATCATCTGCAAATTCACTTCCTTGGTAATGTTTCTCTCCAAGTGCCTCCATTAAATCATGGGTTAAATTCGCGCCAGTTGTAACAAAAACATCAACATTATCCAACAAATCAAGTATAACCTGCTTCATCCCACAAGGAACCATTGCACCAGCAACACCTAAAAAAACCCTACACTCCTTGTCATCAAACATTTTTTTCATTATAGAACTTGCTCTTGAAATTTTCCCAGCACCAAAACCAGCACCCCCCATACTTTCAACTAATTCAGACACTTTCATCCCTTCACTAATTTTAACATGTTTTATTGGTTTCATATTACTTTGTGAAAATCTTATTTTAAAAACATATCTTTTAACAAATATACTACACAATCATAATCTTTTTAAATGAAAAAGCAATCAAAATTTTACAATGAATAAATGGGCAGAACTTTTAATTGGATTGATTCTGATAAATGGAGTAATACTTATAACCTGGTACTCTTCAGACTTCGGAAGCTTCTGGAACCTCAAGCACGCAGCATGGGAATTCCTAAAAGGTGGAGTTGTATGGATAGTACTTATGATAGGACTTCTATTTATTATGTTAGGAATTAGCGATTTAAAAGGATAATTATCCAGTTAAAGCAATCAAACTTCCCTCAATGATTGCTGCAACAATTAGAAGAGGAAAAACAACAAATAAGAATACTCTCAAAGAACTCCAGAGATATTCTCTAAACGATTCTCCGATATTTTTTTGAAAAACAAAAGTTCCAAATTTAAGTCCAAGTCCAAGTGAAATAAAAATGGCAGGCAATTCAAAAACTCCATGTGGCAAAAGCCTCCACAAAACAAAAAATCCTTCTTCTGCGACCACAACAGAACTAACAAAACCTAACAGATATCCATTAACAACTGCAAAAACAACAGGCAATATCCCAAAAAGAACACCAAAAATCATCCCAAAAAAACTACTCTGCAAATTATTAAAAAAGATAAACCGAATCAATCCTCTGATAGACAACCCTTCAGTTTCAGTGAGAATATTCTTAATAATTTCTTCGATCCCTTTTGAAATAAAATCCGGTGCAGGAACCAAAAATCCAATTAAACAAAATGCGAAAAATATCCCTGTAATAATGTAGATAAAATTCTTACTCCCCTTAAGATAATCAAAACTTTTTTTGTATTCCTCTCTTATAAAACTTTTTTTAGTTCTTTTCATTTTCTACTAAATATCTTTTCTAATTTCGCAGTTTTACGTGGAAATTTATTCCTTAAATAAAATCCATAAATTAAACCAATAATTAATCCTCCCAGATGAGCACTATTTCCAATTGGCAAATCAACAAAAAGACCAATCACTGCTAAAGGAACAATTGCTACAATAGGTAACAACCACATAGGTAACTGGACAGGAACTGCAATCTTTCTAAAAGATGCCTTAAAAGAAAGTAATGAGAAAATCATTACAAATATCAAGATATTCACCATTACACTGATTACCGAAGCTAAACTTACTGGTAAAAGCGGAACAACCAAAATTTCAATGACAATTAAAATCAATGGTCCCACAATCAAATAAATCTTAGACTTTGGAACTAAAACTGCCAAAACTCCCAACAAACCAAAAATAGCTCCTGAAGCTCCAACTGCAGGGACATTTGTCCCGCCAAGAATCATTGTTGCCACAATATAGAATAATCCTCCAACCAATCCAGAAATTAAATAAGTCCACAAAAACCTTTTCCTTCCGATTATTCTCTCTAAAAATGTTCCAATAAAAAATAATGAAAACATATTCGCAAACAAATGAAAAAAGCTTCCATGCATAAACATACTCGTAAACAGAGTCCAAAGACTCTTTCCAACAATAATCAACGAAGGTGTAAGTGCAAGATTATTTAAAAAAAAATCTTTCCCATAAATTCCAAAAAGGACTAAACTAACAAAGTAAAGAATAACATTAATCACTATCAGATTAATCGTTACTCCAAACCCATTAAAAATACTTTTTTTCTTAGGGAGATAAATTTTATAGACGGCCATATTATTTTTTCTTTGATGGTTTTTTCTTTGATGGTTTTTTCTTTACTGATTTAGTTACTTTCTTAGCAATATCCTTTTTACTCTCTCCAACTTTATTCTTCATCATCTTTTTCAATTTCTTTTTCTCAACGTCTTCCTTCTCTTGTTTTTTAAATTCTCTTGTTCTAATCTTTTCTATTTTTTGTTTATCTTTTTCAATTTCTTCTTCAACTAAATCAAGCTCTCTATTAAATTTGCTTAAATGTCTTTTAAGCTCTCTCAAAAGATTAGTGTTATCTTTCAAAGTAAAAATATCTCCGCACTCATTACAAGTAAAATTATTAATCAAGGCATTCTCTTCATTAAATTCAATGCTACATCTCTCACAAACATAAAATTCCTTCATCTCCCTGCTTCTTATCTGATTATTTACTTGCTCTATTTTCTTCAATAAAATATTTTTTAAGAATTGCAAAGATTTAGAAACTTCTATTTTCCAGAAATAAGTATACCATCCTTTTCTTTTATCTTTCTTCCTTATCGAAGACACCAGCCCAAAATCTGAAAGTTTATATAAAATATTTCTCGTCTGATTAATTGTAATATCCATCTTTTTTGCAATAATAAATTCATTCACATGTCTATTAGAATCAAGCAAATCAGCAATGACTTCTGCTTGTTTCCCGACGGCAATAACAACAACTTCATTAAGAAATTTTTTTAGCATTTGAATGTTAAATATAACTCAAATATATACTTTTCGGTTGGATTCTAGATTTTAAATAAAAAACAAAGTTTTTAAACTTATATTTTGTTGTATATATATTAAAAAAGTTATTTTCAAATAACCAATAAAAAATAAAATGGGGTGGTTTAATAAAGACATACAAGAAAAATCAAGGGAAGGTATTCCACAATTACCCGAGCTTCCAAGACTTCCAGAGCTTCCAAGAATAGATGATCAAGAAAGAATTAATTCTCTACCCCCAAGGGAGCAAATTCATCAACTTCCTAGTTTCCCAAACAATTCTCTAGGAGAAAAATTCTCTCATGATACGATAAAAGAAGCAGTGACTGGGAAAAAAGAGGGAGAGGTTTTTGGAGCAGATGATTTTGCAGAAGAAGAAAATATGCAAATGATGCAAAAACCTCTTGGTTCCCCTGAAAAATACTTACCAATAACCCCAAAGACAAAAGAAATCCCTGATGAATTTAAAGAAGCAAACAGAATGCTAAAAAGAAAAGAACCTATTTTTGTAAGAATGGACAAATTTGAAGAGGCTCTAAATATCTTTGGAAAAGCAAAAACACAAATCTCAGAAATAGATAAAATGTTAGTGAATATAAAGAAAATAAAAGACGATGAACAATTAGAATTAAACAACTGGGAAAAAGAGATTCAATCAATAAAAACCGAGATTGAAAAAGTGGATAGAGATATTTTTTCTAAAATAGAATGAGCAATCAAAATTTAATTCACATTAAACTTGGATATGATGAAGCACTTGAATCAAAAAGAAAACTTCTTATTTCAGAAAAAGAATTGTTAGGAATCGCAAGAGTAATCAGAAATTATAAAACATTAAGAATCAACGAATTAAAACAAAAATCAAAATTACAAAGAAAAATAAAAATACTAAAAACAACTCTTGGAAAACTACAAAAATTCTTCCCAAGAATAGAACCTCCTCATGTAATAAAAAGCACAAAGAAAGGGAAAAAAACACAAATTAACCCAGAATATGATAACATAGAATTACAGCTTCAAGAAATCCAAGCCAAACTTCGCGCCTTGCAATAATAAAAGATTTAAACCCTTTTTCTTATAGAATCTTATGATAACAAGAAAACAACTTATAAAAAAATACATTGAATTTTTCAAATCACAAAATCATAAAGAGATTCCAAACGAAAGTCTAATCCCTGAGAATGACCCAACAGTTCTTTTCACAACAGCAGGAATGCACCCTTTAGTTCCATATTTACTGGGACAGCCACATCCCTTAGGAAAGCGTGTTATGAATGTGCAAAGATGCATCAGAACAGGAGACATTGAAGAAGTTGGAAACAGTACACATCACACTTTTTTCGAGATGATTGGCAATTGGAGTTTTGGAGATTATTTTAAAGAAGAAGCAATCAAATGGAGTTTTGAATTCGCAGTAAAAATTTTAAAACTAAAAAAAGAGAGATTAGCAGTAAGTGTATTTGGAGGAGATAAAAGAGAGTCAAAAGTTCCAGTAGACCAAAAATCAGCAGAGATATGGGCATCACTTGGAATGTCAAAAGATAGAATTACTTTTCTTAAAGGAGGGATATACGAAAGTGACGACAATTGGTGGGGGCCTGCAGGAAAAACAGGACCTTGCGGACCATGCACAGAAATGTTTTACTGGAAACCAAATGATATTCTCCCTCCTAAAAATTTTGACCCAGAAGATAAACGATGGGTAGAAATCTGGAATGATGTTATAATGGAATATATCAAAGACAAAAGATTAATATTAGTAGACGGGATGTATTGTTTGTATGATGAAAAATTTAATCCTAACAGAGAACTATTACATTTAGTTAACAATTTTAATAGTCATAATATCTTGGCGGTTAATGGTTTTAGAGAAAAAGGACGTGAATCAGTAAAAAATTATGACATGACAAAAGATACGAATTGGGGGGCATTTTCATTAGAAGAAGAAAAAATAAAAAAAGACAATCCAGAATATTTTAAGATCTTGTTAAAAAAATTTAATTTGACTCCAGAAGAAGTAATATATTTCGATCACGACAAGACAAGTGTTGAAACCGCAAAAAAATTAGGCATTCTTTCCAAACATTATACTAACATCAAATCAATAAAAAAATTTATTGAAGACAATTTATGGGCTTACTTCCCAGCTAAACAAAAAAACATCGATAATGGACGAGGATTAGAAAGAATTTTAGCAGTAGTAAACAACCTAGAAGACAATTACTTAACAGAAATCTGGCAACCAATAATAAAACAAATTGAACATCTCTCAAATAAATCATATAGTGGCAACGAAAAAGAAATGAGAATTATTGCAGATCACATTAAAGCGTCTGTCTTTATCTTAGCTGACGGGATTGTTCCAGGAAACACAGAACAAGGATATATCTTACGAAGACTAATCCGAAGAGCAATCATGAACCTAAGAAAAATAGGATTTATCGGAGCAGATTTAATCAGACCAATAGCTAGATCAATCTTCCCTATCTATGACGACTATCCTCACTTACAAAAAAACAAAAAAAAGATTTTGCAAGAACTTGAAAAAGAAGAAGAAGCATTCGAAGAAACTTTAGAAAAAGGCTTAACCAAATTTAATAAAATGATTAAAGGAAAAAAAGAATTACATTGTAAAGATGCTTTCTTACTCTACCAATCATTTGGATTTCCCATTGAAATGACAATTGAACTTGCAAAAGAAAAAGGAATTAAAGTTGATGAAAAAGGATTTGAAAAAGAATGCCAAACTCACCAGGAACTCTCACGAACAGCATCAGCTGGAAAATTCAAATCAGGTCTGGCAGATAATTCAGAAGCAACAACAAAACTCCACACAGCAACACATCTCCTTTTAGAAGCTCTTAGAACAATATTAAAAAATAAAAACATAATGCAAAAAGGGAGCAACATAACTCATGAAAGATTAAGACTTGATTTCAATTTCAATCGCAAACTAACAAAAGAAGAATTACAAGAAGTTGAAGATTTAGTCAACGCGCAAATACAAAAATCATACGAAGTTAAAAGAGAGGAAATGAGCCCAGAAGAAGCAAAGAAAAAAGGAGCCATTGGAATATTTGATAAAAAATACAGTGAAAAAGTTTCTGTTTATGCAATTGAAAATTTCTCAAAAGAAATCTGCGCAGGACCTCATGTAAAAAACACATGTGAAATAGGACACTTTAAAATCAAAAAAGAAAGTTCATCATCATCAGGAATTCGTAGAATCAAAGCAATAATAGAATAATAAGAATTCCTGAGCAGGAGTTGAGCGACTTTGTTGCAGAGGCTAATGAAAGCACCAATAACTCGTGCAAGATCGCGAACAAGAAGGATTAAAGCCGTGTTGAATAAAATTCTCTTTACAACCCTGTTTGCATGGAAGACGAACTAAAGTTCGCATTCCATTATGTTCCCAGCGTCGATAAATCGACCAAATTTAAAATTTCATTTTTGCCCACCCGAGATAGGAGAAAAAAGCCTGCGT
>JBDRGM010000040.1:0-51090 GCA_043817815.1 archaeon | reverse complement strand
TATTTTCATCCAAACATCTCCATTGCCAATTTAATTCTCTGCTTAACCCCCAATGTATTACTCTCAGGAGTATCTGCAATTTCTCTTTCTCCTGCATAACTCGCAAGTTCAAACATTGTAATCCCTAAAAGACTCGCAGTTTTCTCCATTGAAATCCCATGCTCATAAATTTTCGACGCCTTATTTATACTAGCCTTTCTAAAAACATCAGAAATATATTTCTTCAGATTTCCAGACAACTTAGTTATTGAACCCCTCATCAATTCAAGACTCCTACTAAATTCTTCCGGCTTCTTACTTTTTATAGAAACAATTGCTTTATCAAGATAAACTAACATATTCTTGTAAAAAATATCCCAACCATTCTGATTTTGATAACCCCTCTCCAAAATTTTTCCAATAGCATAAACAATAACAGCAACAGCGATATTATCTGGGTCCTGCGTCCGCGCAACAGTATTATTCGTCTGGTCACTCAACTGTTTAATCTTAAAAGTATCATTATTCTGAACAGCAGTTTTCGTCTCTTCAAGAATCCTCAAAATATTTTCCTCTTCTTGCATAAAACAATAAAGAAATTTTGATTAATAAATGTTCTTAAAATTCCACAATTAATATAAAGAAGTGTCTATTTTTTATAATATGAGAAACGAATTAGAGCAAATTTGCAAAAAAATTAAAGCTAAAAAACTAAGAGCTGACTATTTTGACAACAGACTTAGTCGAGATGAAAAAAAAGAAGTAGACAAACACCTAGAATCTTGCAAAGGTTGCAAAAGATGTTATACTTCATCCGATGAAAGAGCAGTATACCTTGGCTCACGTATTGCTTAACTTTTTATACCTCTTCTCCATTAATTAATTATGAAACAAGTAATATTAGACACAAATTTCATACTAACATGCATAAAACAAAAAATAGATTTTTTTGAACAAATTCCTTCAAGAGGAATACAAATTATCATCCCAAAACAAGTTATTAATGAAATAAGAAATTTGAAAAACCCAAACACAGAATTTTCACTAAAACTCTTAGAAAAAAACAAATTCAAAAAAATTGATATTGGCAAAGGACACGTTGACAAAAGAATAATCCTCTACGCAAATAAACACCCTAATACAATCATAGCAACATTAGATAAAGAGATAAAAAACAAAGTCAAGAATAATAAATTAGTAATAAGAGGTAAAAAAAAGCTAGAGGTTGTTTAGTTAACTTTTTAAACCATCCCACACTCTTTTTTTAATAAAATGTTTTATCTAACTGAAGTTGAAGACTATGTAAGAGTAGAACCAAAGTTATTTGGTCTGCCTACTACAGAGGCTGTAGAAAAGCAACTTAGAGAAACATACGCAGATTATTACGACAAAGAATTAGGAAAAACAGTGGTAGTTGTAGAAGTTCTCGAGGTAAAAGAAGGGGTTATCATTCCTGGAGACGGTGCAACATACTACTGCTCAAGATTCAAATTAGTTGTATGGAAACCAGAACTACAAGAACTAGTTTATGGAACAATTTCTGAAATAACAACTTTCGGAGCATTTATGGATTTAGGAGTGATGACTGGAATGATACACATCAGCCAGACAATGGATGATTATGTGAGCTTCAGCAAAGCAAATTCGCTCTTAGGAAAAGCAAGCAAAAGAACATTAAAACAAGGAGACTTGTGCATAGCAAGAATAGTTTCAATTAGTCACAAAGGTGATGAAACAAAAATGGGGTTAACAATGAGACAGCCTGGTTTAGGAAAACTAGAATGGCTAAAAGAAGACAAAATCAAAAAACAAAAAGAAGACGAAAAAATAGTAAAAGCAGAAGAAAAATCAGTCAAAGGAAAATCAGGGGGGAAAAAGAAATAAAATGGCAAAAGCAAAAGCATGTAAAATATGCAACACAATATATGAAGGAAAAGACAAATGTCCTAAATGTGATTCCAAAGAATCAACAGACGCTTTCAAAGGGAGAATCGTTGTTTTAAATCCAGAAAAATCAGAAATTGCAAATAAAATAAACATCAAAGGCAAAGGAAATTTTGCAATCAAAACAAGATAATGGAATTAAAAATAATTTCTGAAACAGAAAATCCCTTATTCAATAGAAAAGAAATCGAAGGTGAGATTGAAACAGATGTCGCACCAAGCCGTGAAGATGTAAGAAAAGTAATTTCCGAAAAATTCTCAGCTAATTCAGAAAATATTAAGGTAAGAACAATAATGGGAAAATTTGGCTCAAGAGTTTTTGTAATTGTCGCCAATATTTATGATTCAAAAGAAAATTTAGATAAATACGAAATTAAGAAAAAGAAAGACGCTGAGTCTGAAAAAAAAGCTACTGAAGCTACAAAAGCAGAACCTGCACAAGAGGTTCAATCAAGTGATACCTCGCAAACCCCTCAACAACAGACTTCAAATGAATCATTAACTACTAAAGAAAATCCTGAGCCAAAAGGCGAAGCTAAATAATGGCTAAGAAAAAAAAATCAGTAAAAAAAGGAAAGAAACCTCACAAGAATAAACTTACTAGTAAGAAATATACTAAGTATAAAATAGAAGGCGACAAAGTCTCACGAGCACGAACATGCCCTCGTTGCGGTCCAGGAGTTTTCTTAAACGTCTCACAAGGACGAGCTTATTGTGGAAAATGCCATTACTCAGAATTTGAAGGAAAGAAAACTGAGGAAAAACAAGAAGATAAAAAAGAATAAATATAAGGGCAACATCAAGTGTTATTAAGCCCACTCTTTTTACATTAAGTAATTTTAATAATTATAACCCTGGGAGATTCTTCAAGTCGGTCAAAAAAGATGACTTGAAGCCTCTCCTGGGGAAAAAGAGGTGATAAAAAATAGAATATATTGAAATATATAAACCTTTCGGTTATGTCACCCTTCAAAAATGACAAGAGGTTTCCTTTCCAAAGTGGTATATAGTTCAAATATATTTTATAAATAAAACTAACAATCAATTTATCTTAGGCACTACATCCATCTCCTATTACATACTACATATAATTTTATTTACACACCACACAAATTTATCGTCGGTAATTTTATAAAACACAATCCCCTCAACTCTTTATGGAAAAAGAGGAAATAATTAAATCAATCAAACAACAACAAATCCACGATTTACTTTTCAGTAGAGAATTAGGGTGGCAAGAAATAATCTACGACCTAATCAACACAGAACAATTAGATCCCTGGGATATTAATATAACAATTCTTACAGAAAAATATTTAGAAAAAATAAATAATTTAGAAGAAAACGACTTCTTTGTTTCAAGTAAAGTCCTCTTAGCAGCCTCATTACTATTAAGAATTAAATCAGAGATTCTATTAAATCAATATATCAAAGACATTGATGAAATTCTATTTGGAAAAAAAGAAAAAAAACAATATCCTTTAGAAAGAATTGAGCTCGAAGAAGAAATTCCAGAACTAATTGTAAAATCCCCAATGCCAAGATTCAAAAAAGTCACATTGAAAGAATTAATAGAATCACTAAACAAAGCAATAACCACTGAAAATAGGAGAATAAAAAGAGAAATAGTTCACAGAAATGCTCTTAGATTAACTAATTTCTCAATGGCAAAGAGAAGATTCAACATAAAAGATAAAATAAAAGACTTTTATGCGAGATTAACAATTCATTTTGAAGCAAATCAAAAACAAACAAAAATTTCATTTGAAGAATTTGTATCAAACACAAAAGAGGAAAGAATAATCTCTTTATCCCCCTTATTACACTTAGAACATCAAAAAAAAATATGGCTTGAACAACAAGAACATTTTGGTGAAATTTATATCTGGCTCAAAAAAACTTTTCTTAAACACAATCCAGACCCTTTTGCTGACCTAAAACAGGAAATTGAAGAACAACTCCAAGAACTTGACAAAGAACAAAAAACACGATTAAAAGAGGTTGATGAAAAGTTTGAGAATCCGCTTGGGTAATAGCTATTAATGGATGTTATATGAAACCCTCATAATCCCCTCTCCAAGATATCTCGCATCTAATGAACATTTACTAAATTCTCGTAAAAGATAATTTCTAACATTTTCAGGAACATCTCCTATATCAATATCTGTCTTACAACAATCCCCCCAACATCTTTCTAAAGATTTTTTTAATTTGCTATCTACTTTTCTTTCCCATTTATTTGCCAGAATTTCTTCCTCAAAGTTATTAAATTCCATAATAAATTAAGAATAAATTCATTTATAAATTTTTATATACTCCAGAAAATTCTTTTTATTATGGCAAATAAATCAGCAATCCTATTCTCAGGAGGCAAAGACTCATGCTACTCAGCATGGCTAGCAAAAAAAGCAGGGCATGAATTAACTTGTCTTATATCAATATTCTCAGATAATGAAGAAAGCTACATGTTTCACACACCCTCAATAACTAAAGTAAAAAAACAAACAAAAATTATGAACCTTCCATTAATAATTCAAGAAACAAAAGGCGAAAAAGAAGAAGAACTAAAAGATTTAGAAAAGGCAATTAAAAAAGCAAAAGAAAAATACAAAATAAACTGCATTGTTACAGGAGCAATAAAATCAGAGTATCAAGCTTCAAGAATCAAAAAGATTTGCGACAAGTTAAATCTAAAATGCTTTAACCCACTCTGGAAAAAAGATGAATTTGAATATTTAGAAGAACTAATCAAAAACAATTTCAAAGTAATCATCACAGGTGTCTTTGCCTACCCCCTTGACAAATCATGGCTAGGACGAGAAATAAATCAACAATTCATCGAAGACGTTAAAGAACTTCATAACAAATACAAAATTCATCCAGCAGGCGAAGGTGGTGAATTTGAAACATTTGTACTCAATTGCCCATTGTTCAATAAAGAATTAAAAGTAACTAATAAAAAAATCAGTGGTGAAAAAAATAGTTGGAGAATGGATGTTGAGGTTGAATGATTATTTTTTACTTCTTAACTTCAAAACCAACAAACCAATAATTCCAATAACACAAATAATTATTCCAACATTTGAAGCTACCTCTAAAGAATTATTTATAACATAACCAGTAATTAAACTACTTTTCACAAAAACAAGAAACACAAGGCACATTACAAGAAAAACAAGAGAATATTTTTGTGCATTTTTTTCAATATGACTCCTCCACTCCAAATCAAAAAGATGGTCATAATTCAAATTTTTCGGAATAATCTCCTGAAGGTATCCTGACTCATAAAAATGCTCTCTTTCTTTACTAGTCACCCCTTTCTTAGACTTTCTCAACAAATCACCCAATTTTTTCATAGATAATAAACCCTAAATTATTTTAAATAACTTTCTTTCCCACTCTTCATATCCTTAACTTTAAATTTCTTACTCTTAATTTCTTTTTCTCCAACAAAAATAACATTATCAATATCATAACTATTTGCATACTGTAATGCTTTAGATGGCTTGCCATAATAAATAGATACGACCTTCCCTTTTTTCCTTAACTTCTCTGCAATTTTAATTGCTTGCTTATCTTGCTCAAGTGAAACAACTAAATATTTCTCACCTTGAGTTTTGAATTTTGCAACCATACTAAGACGTTCAATACTTACACCATATCCAACACATTGAACCTCATTAAAAATATAAGCCCCTCCTCCAAAAATTGTCTCTTTTATATTTGACTTTATTTCAAAAACTGTTCCATTATAATAAGACAAACCCCTCACAATAGTAGGTGAAAATAAAACCTTAACCCCATAATTCTTGCAATAATCCATCAAACTAATTACTTCTTTATATGAATCAAATTGACTAAAGTACTTTTCGCCTTTTTTTATACTATCAAGTACATTTTCAGCCTTTAATTTCTTCAAGGACGCTCTAATCTCTTTCTCAGGCAATTTGTCATATTTATCTATCTCTCTTAACACTTGCTCTTTATTTTTCTTAATCCCATTATCCTCAAGAACTTCATTCATTAATTTTCTATTATTAATAAAAATGATATTCTCTATTTTTAATTTATCTAAAATAGATTTTGCTGTTGCTAAAATCTCTGCTTCATCTTTCACAGTACTTCCAACAACATCAACATCACATGAAATAAATTGCCTAGACCTATTCCCTTGTATAGGTTCATCTCTAAACACAGGACCAATTTGATACCTCCTATATGGAAGCTTTTGATTTTTCATGAGGCGCTTCAATGGAAAAGTTAATTCATATCTTAATGCAAGTTTTCTTTTTCCCTTGTCTTTCAACTTAAAAATATCACTAACAGCTTCGTCATTAGTATTATCTCCCCGAACAAATTCCTCACTCTCAATAACAGGAGTCTCAGCAGGATTAAACCCATATTTCACAAAAATCTCGACTAAAATTTTCCTTATCTCTTCTCGTTTGAGTGCTTCTTCTCCAGCATAATCACGAAAGCCTTTTACTGTGTTCATTTTAATTCTTTTACTAATTTATTTATTTCAATCTTAATAGATTTAACAATTCTATTAATGTTTCTTTCATTATCTGCATCTTCATCTGGAACTTTCCATACTTCTACTTTGTTTTTCCACTTTTTGCTATTAAACAAAATTTTTGGAACATCGTCTGCAACAATAATTATTCTATCTGCCCATAAAAGAGACCTAACACTCACACTAACAGATTTTGCCCTTAAAACAAACCCAAAAGTTTTTTTCAAATAAACATTCCTCTTTCTTTCATTAATATCCAAAGGTTTATTCACCTCGATAATTCCAGCAGTTTTTGTTTTTATTTTTGAATTTTTGTTTACTTTTTTAAAATAAGTTTCAGCTACCTTGCTCCTAAATCTATTGTATTTACAAATAAATAAAATATTTTGTTTTTTCATTTTATCCTCTTTGAATATAAGGGCGAAAGGGGAGAGTCGAACTCCCTTTTCACGGACCACAACCGTACGTCATAACCGTTAGACCACATTCGCCATAAAAATCCTTTGATTTTTTGTGCGATTTCCGTCGGAGGCAATTGAAGAAATCGCCTTTCCGTGCTTTGAGGAAAATCGAAAAAAACCAGAGGGTTGTTTTCATTATTTAATTCAGTAAAATATAATTTAAAAGGTTTTTCAAAAAGAAGGTTACAACTAAGAAAATTCAAAATTCTAATAATGCCGACAATTCCTAACGTTATTTGTCATGATAATCTTTATCAACAAGGGTTTTTAAATCTTGGGAATTTAATAGATACATGGGGATATTAACAAGAAAAAAAGAAGGGGCATCTGTTTTAACAAATATTGCTAAACTTTCTCTTGTAGGATTTTTAGTAAGCATTTCATCATCACTAATCGAAACTGTATGGGCATTATACATTGATAGTTTTGTGAATAGTGAAATAATAGTGGGATTTATTTCTGCAGGACTAACAATCGTTGCTTTTTTATCTTACTTCTTCTTCATACCTTTAATTGAAAAAAATAGCAAATCAAAAATTTATTCTTATTCTTTATTAGGATTTGCAATTACATATATTCTTTTTGCGATAAATACCAAGTTTTACTTTTTTGTAATATTAGCTTTTTTAATAACTCTATTATACACATTTAGGGTAACTAGTTTTGGGATAATCATAAAAGACAAATCACGAGATTCAAACCTTTCAAAAAATGAAGGATTAATATACTCTGTCTTAAATCTAGCATGGGTTATTGGTCCTTTAATTGCAGGTTTTATTGCAAATGAATACGGAATTAATCTTGTTTTTACCCTTTCAGCTATATTTATTTTTCTTGCATTTTTATTATTTGCCTTCTCAAAAATAAAAGATTCCAACATAAGTAAAAAAACACACAAAGATATAATCAAAAATTTTAAAGGATTTTTTAAAGACAAACAAAGAACACTTTCTTATTTCATTGGAGGAGGAGTAAACCTCTGGTGGGTGTTTATTTATTTGTTTATCCCTCTTCATATAATAAGAAATAATCTAAGCAATCTCTGGGTTGGTTATTTCTTATTTGCAATTGCAGTTCCATTAATATTAACAGAATATAAATTCTCTAAACTAACTTCTAAATGGGGTCATAAAAAAGTATTCAAAATAGGATATATCTCTGTAGCAATAATCTCTTTCTTGTGTTTTTTCATTTCAAATATCTTTATAATTCTTAGTTTATTAGTCATAGCAAGTTTTGGTATGGCTATGCTTGAACCAACAACAGAAACTCATTTTTTCAAAATACTCAAGAACAAAAATGAAGAAAACAGATTCTATGCTCCATACAACACCACAATTGACACTAACGGCTTCATAGGGAAAATTTCTGGAGCATTTATACTTCTTTTTCTGCCTTTTAATTATTTATTTTTATTATATGCTTTATTCATGTTTATAATGTTTTTACTCTCTTTCAAAATTAAAGATGTTTTTTAAACTTGAATAATCTTACAAAACAATGAAAAACAAATATGAATTACTCGCACCAGCAGGGAATTTTCCAATGCTAGTATCAGCTGTAAACGCAGGAGCAGACGCAGTTTATTTCGGACTTCAAAAGTTTGGGATGAGAGCTTCTGCAAAAAATTTCACATTTGAAGAATTAGATGAAATTGAAAAAATATGCAAACCTAAAAAAGTAAAAAGATATCTCACATTAAACACAATTATCTACGACGAAGAAATCAAAGACGTTGAAAAAACAATTAAAAAAGTTAAAAACAAAATTGATGCAATAATCTGCTGGGACTTAGCAGTTGCTCAACTATGTAAAAAACACAAAGTCCAATTCTTTATCTCAACTCAAGGTTCTGTCGCAAACTCAGAAAGTGCTAAGTTCTATAAAAAACTTGGAGCAAAAAGAATAATTTTAGCAAGAGAATTAAACCTAAAACAAATAAAAGAAATCTCAAAAGTAATCGACGTCGAATGCTTTATCCACGGAGCAATGTGCGTCGCTGTTTCAGGAAGATGCTTCACATCGCAATTCCTTTTCAATAAATCTGCAAACAGAGGTACATGCCTTCACCCTTGCAGAAGAAGCTACAAAGTAATTGACAAACAAAATGAATTTGAACTAGAAGTAGAAAACGACAAAATATTCTCTGCAAAAGATTTATGTGCACTTCCATTCATTGAACAAATGAAACAAGCAGGGATAACAAGTTTCAAAATAGAAGGGCGAGGCAGAGACCCTCGCTATGTTGATACTGTTGTAAGAATCTATAGAAGAGCACTTGATAAAAAACTAACCTCCAAAGAAATTAAAAAAGGGATTGAAGAATTAAAACAAGTTTACAATAAAAAATTCTCATCAGGATTTTATCTAGGTGTACCAACTGCAGATGATTTTTCAAAAATTGAACATAGCTCAGCAACAGAGAAAAAACACTTTGTTGGAAAAGTAATTCACTATTTTTCAAAAGCAGAAGTAGCAGCAATTAGATTAGTTTCAGAACTAAAAGTTGGAGATAAAATAGTTGTGATTGGAAAGAACACTGGAATTATTACCTCAAAAATAAAAACAATTGAGATAAAAAACAAATCAATCAAAAAAGCAAAAAAAGACCAGGATATTGGAATAAAACTCCCAACTGTAAAAAACAACGACGAAGTCTATGTGATTAAAGAAAATAAAAAATAAAAGGATTCTTCAATCTTACTACTATGACTAATTTCTCTTTTAGTTTATCTATCTGGTTTAAGCATTAGTAGGTGTATATGCTGAAGATTCTGGACAATACGAAGGATTTCCAGATGCATCATTAATATATGCTGCAATTTTTGCACTAGTAGCCACCCCGATTAGGGTTGTAGCAACAGTAGTTGATGAAGTCCCAAATGGTGCTACATTCCCTACTTTTTCACCAGCATCACTTGCAGATCCATCACTTAGAGTAACTCTCACACCATCAATATCATCTCCACCAGAACTCCTTGTATAAGTCACAACACACTGATCAGGAGCAGTAGTACAAGCAGCACTAGTCACTCTTACATCAATATCTAAACATTGCGTACCACTAGCAATCTCATCAGCACTTCCTCGAAGAACAGGACCCAAAGCTCCCCAGAAAAGTGTAATTGCCGCGAAAACCAACACAATGATTATCAACGTAGTTACAATACCTGATAAACCTCTTTTATTTAATTTCATATTCTCTAAAATAAAATTAACTTTTTAAATCTTTTTATTGAACGTATCCAGCAACTTAAAAAATTCTTTCCTGTCAATAACCTTATCATTCTCTGATAAACCAACTATCTCTGTAAATTTCCAAAATGCTTGTGGCTTATAACCTCTTTTTTTTAATGCAGCTATCGTCGGTAATCTCTTGTCATCCCATCCAGAATATTTTTTTTCTTCAATTGCTTTCCTCATCTTAGTTGCGGATAATTCCATATCCTTAAATTTAAATCTCCCTAAAAAAGTAACCCACGGATATTTTTTTTCAACTCCCAAAGCGTTGTAAATCATTTTCTGTCTTTTTGCATTATCTCTATGATCCTTTGCCCGAATAGTATGTGTCATCTTATCTTCAATATCATCAACAACAACAGCCAAATTCATCAACGGCCAGACACGATATTTCTTTTTTTGCCTAGGATGAGATGTCTCATTAATCCTCGCTAAAGGAAAATCCCTCATAGCAGGATTCTTATCTTTCATATTTGATTTAAACCTTAAAACAGCTTCGCCAGGTTTAAATCCACTTTTAGAAAGCATATTTTTCCATCTCTCTAAATTTTCCCTAACATTTAATTTCCTACAAGGACAATTTTTTTTATTCTTAACATATTCTCTAAAATCATCACCAGAACAAGTACAAACATAAACAGAATTTTTCCTTAACAATTTTTCAACATATTCATAATACTTCTTCATATTATCTGATTGAATCTGAATTTTAGCAATTCCATCAAAAAGCCATTTTGATTCCTGCTCAATCATCTTATATGCAAGGGGATAAATATTTTCAGGATTTGTATCTTCTATTCTAACATAAAACTTCCCTCCATATTTTTTAACATAAAGAAATGAAATACATGAAGTCATAGCATGTCCAACATGAAAAGGACCTGACGGCGACGGAGCAAACCGCATCACAACTCCTCCTTTCTTAACATCAGGCAACTCTGCCAAACCTTCACGAACTTTTCTTTTGCTGACATTATCTTCTAACTTCTCAAACTCCTTTCTCTGCTCTTCAACAGAAAGCTTATTCACCTTATCAACCACCCCAGAAATTTTCTTAATATATTTTTTAACATCCTGTTTTTTCAAACCTTCATTAAATAGTGAAGATATAACAGCTCCCTGCTGAGCCTTCCCGTTATATGCAAGTGCGTTTTTCAATGCATATGCTTTTGCTTTAACCTCTATGTTTTTCATAAATAAAAAAAGGAACTGCTATTAATAAATCTAACTCAAAACCTTCCAACATCATTCTTTTTCTCAAGTAATTCAACTCTCTGCTGAAGATGATAAATCTGATTTGATAACTCCTCTAGTTTCTCAGTCATATCAATCAATCTCCTTGCAAGTTTTCTTTTTTTATCTCCTGCATCAGAAGACACATCAACATAACCAGAAAACTCTCTCGAAGAACTAGAACTTGAATCAGAACTCGAGCTAGCTAAATTTCCAAGAAAATTAAACGCACTTTGCGACGGTAATTCAGAACTCTGCTCAGAACTCCTCTTTTCCTCAGCCTTTTCTTTCTGTCTCTCATAATTCTTCGTTAAATCAAGCACCCTTCCTTTTTTACCTAATCCAAATAATCCCATAATTAAATCAAAATTATCTTGTTTTTATAATTTGTTATTCTAAATTAGAATATTTTTTAAACAAACAATTCTTTAATTAAACATGGTAGCCACAATCCAACAAATCATTGGTAAAATCAATCCAAGACTTTTTGCAATAAATGGAACAGAATTGTTAAAAGAATACGGCTCTGCAGACAAAATTCCTGCAGAAAAAGTAGAACCAAAACCCTTATCAGAACATGTATTAGATTATGACTCTAGCACAGAAACTTTAGAACCAGTTTATTTTTTTATATTAGATTTAATAAACGACAAGGGATTTATCACAGAAAAACTTGTTGACAATTTTACCTCATCCCCTGGCTCAGGGCATTTCTCAGAACTTGGACAGAGAGCAACAATAATGCAACAACAAGCAAGTCAAGCATTGGCAAATGTGAACACAGTATTAAGAAGTATACTAAATATAATCTATGACTTAAAAGAATTCAAGATAAGACTACAAAGCTATGATGATTTAAAATCAGACGATAAAAACACAACAGAAGCTGCGCGATTAACTTTAAAACAAATCTGGCTTGACAAAGTTGATATTGCAAAAGGCAATTCTTCTGTAAAAGCAATGGCTTTAGGACAGGCGGGTTTTCAGACGCTTCTCGACGCATTCCTGGTTGTTAAAGATGAAAAAGACGCAGACAAAGTCGACCTAAATGAAAGAGTAAAAAGAATATTAAAACCAAGAATACAAGAATTCAACATCTGGGCGACTAGCTCTGAACAAGAATTAAGAAAAAGATATCAAATGGAAAGAACCTATTTGAAAAGCCAGGTAAACAGTTTAAAATTATATTCTCGTTGGGCAAAACCATATCTAAAAGCCGCACAACAGTTAGAACAAGAAGACGTTGGCAGAAATCCAGCAGTAGTTAAAACATTCAATACAATTTTACTAGAACTAACTATTTTAGGAAAATCAAAAATAGGCCCTCCTGCAGAACTTGGAAAAATAAAATCAAGACAATACTATGCTTGTGTACTAGTTAATTTCACATTCAGAGGAATCCCTCAAAAAGTTGCCCAACAATCTCATTACGCCTTTGGAGGAAAAGCAACAGTCTCTTTCACAGCTTACTCATTAAATACAGATGAACTAGACAAATTAAAAAAAGAACTAGATAAATCAGACATTCAAGATGTTTTAAAATTAATTGAAGGTTCAACAACAGAAAGTCTAGACCAAATGCAAGACGAAATAAATTCTTTCCTAAAAGAGGACGCACCAAAAAAAGAGGAAAAGAAAAAAGACCAATCAAATCCTTTCTTAGCATTAATAGGACACTACAACAAAAAAGAAAAAAAAGAGGACGCACCAAAAAAAGAGGAAAAAGACACAAAATTCATACCCGTCAAACCAGACACTTGGATAGAAAAAACACACGTAAGACCTGTGGCTGAAGAAAAAGCCAAAGATGAAGCTTTTGATATCTTTGACGTTTACAAAAAAGCACATGGTATGCCTAGTTATACTTAGTTAAAATAACTCCAGAAATTCTTCCAAAGAAGTTTTATTAAATGTATTATATTGATTAACCTGTGAATTCTGGCTTTTCTTCAATTCCTTAACTAAATCCTTAAGAGCTGCTTTACGGATTTTCATTCTACCAATGCTCACAAGGAAGTTTAATAATTGATTTTGTATCTAAAACCTTGGAAATAAATTTATCCTTACCCTCATAATAAACCACATCTAAATCTCTCTCATGCTCATTTTTCTTTTCATCCCCATAATCATAAAAAAATCTTCTGCCTAATTTTTTCTTTGTCTTCATTCCACACTTATCATAAAACTTCGCGACCTTGCTACTACAAAACCCAAACCCAGTTTTATCCTTTATTCTAAGATAATCAATCATTGAATTTGTCAATGTTCTCCCATATCCTTTCCTCTTCTCGAGAGAAGCAACCTCTGTAATCCCAAGTATATTATAATCTTTTTTATTATAATTTATCTTAACTGGTGTCAACGCGCCAAAAGATACTATCCTCCTTCCATCCCTGACAACAAACAAAATATCCTTAGATAAATCTTCATTTGGAGGACAATTAAAAACACCACATACCATTTTATTATAATTATCTATAAAAGATTTTGATGCTCCACTTCCTTTTTTTATTTCTACTTTTGGTTTCATTTCAACTTCTCACATTCCTTAACCAAATTCCTGGAAAGTTCTAATTTTTCTTTAACTAACTCTTTACTAATCCTCTCAACACCCAAAATTTTTAACAAAAAAATATGAAATATTTCCCTGTCCTTTCTTTGAATTTTCTCATCAAATGTCCACATAACCAAACACCCGACGATAAACCTATAAGCATATACAAAAGGGTAATCCTCAAAGGTTCTCTTCAATCCCTTAACATTATAATCAATTTTCAACTTATCATAAAAGCCAAGATTTTTTACTCTCGGTTTTTTCTTTTGCTCCAGTTGATTCATTAAGAAATACGCCTTCTTAAAATCTCCCAAAACTCTTTTGCAATCTTTATTCTCAAATTCATAAAGTTGCTTGATTAACAAATATGATCTTGTCTTATGTTTTTTATCTATTTTTCTTATGCTTCCCAGCAGCCTAAAACTAGGAAAAGGAAGATTAAACCTGGGAGGAATAGCATGCATCATAAGAAAAGAGGGACTTTTTATCCCATATAAATAATTGAATACCAAGTCATAATTTCCTTCTGAAAATTTCTTTTCTGCAATCTTTTGTGATTTCTTCGCATCTTTTAAATCTCCATTAAAATCTTTTTTAGCCCATTTCTCATCAAAGAAGAGTTTTGGAATTTTCCCTTTTTTATCATATAAAATTTTTTCTTCAGGTAATATGCTCTTTGATTTTAAGTTTTCAATTGTAGAATAATGCTCCTCAATATACTTGCCTTTAAATTTGTAAAATCTTTGAGGATTAGCAGGCATGTCTTTTTTCTTTACATAAAAAACAACATCAATATCACTCTCTTCTGTCTCGTCACCACGAGCAACACTTCCTCCTAGAATAATCACTTCGATTGGTTCTTTACTAATTTTCTTTTTAACCAACTGATTAACCACTTTCATAAATTGACAGTGTAATTCTGTTTTTTTTGCAAATTTCATCTCATTTCACATCCTTCTTCAACCCATACTTAGTCATCAAATATCTAAATTTATAATTCTTCTTTATTTCATCTAAAGTTCCTTCTGCAATTATCTTTCCTCTCTCAAAATAATAAATGTAATCAAACTTATTCAAAAGGTGAAGTCTGTGAATTGATGAAACTATTGTCTTGCCTTTGAAATGTTTGAACACATTATCATGAATTTTCATCTCATTCAAACTATCAACACTACTTGTAGGCTCATCCATCAAAACAATGTCACTATTTTTTCCTGCAAGCAGTCCTCTAGCCAAAGCCAATCTTTGCTTTTCTCCCCCGCTTAATGAAACACCTTTCTCAAGAACATTTGTATTAAGACCTTTGTCTAATCTTGCCACAACTTTCTTAAATCGAGCCATCTCAATAACCTTATTCAAATCTTCTTTTCTCGTCGGCAAGTCCATTGCAATATTATATTTTATAGTGTTATTGAAAATCTCTGGGTCCTGAGGAATCAAAGTGATATTTCTTTTTAGTTTTTCAAATCCATTTTTCATTTCTTCTCCATCACAATATATTTCTCCTTCTTGAGGCAAGTACAATCCTCTCAACAATGCAAGAACAGTACTCTTACCAGAACCACTTTCTCCGACTAGTGCAATCTTCTTACCTTTCTTAAATTTCATATTAATATCTTGAAGGTGGTTCTTCTTCCATTCTTCATTATAAGTAAAATTAAGATTCTTTATCTCAACTTCTTTCCAATTACTAGGAAGCTGTCCCTTTATTTTTCCCTTTATCCTATCAAATTCTTCGTCAATTGGATAAGCCCCTTCAATTTTTGCATTTAGTCTAGTTAACTTTCCATAAAATCTCCCGAAATCAAAAAATGCCTCTCCCACTCTTCCCAAATATCCATATAAAATATAAAGTGTTCCAACCAATATAACTCCAGTAGCATAGTAATCAGTATAAGTTTTATACACTAAAACAAGAACTGTCATCAAAGTTATTGCTATACCTCCTACCCCCCATTTAAATTCATCAATCAATGAGGCTTTTTTATAAGTTTCATAACTAACTGTTACTCTTGTATCAATCTCGTTCATCACAGTTTTTCTTAGGCGCAAAGTTATAACTGTGATAATATTACTAAGATAATCAAATACAGATGCAGAAAGCTTATTACTAAATTTATTTAATTGAAAATAATATTTTCTAAGTTTTTTATCAACACTCATGACCCCAAAAAGTATAATCAAAGAAAAACCCAAAGAAAATATAGCGATTTTTACGTCTACAAAAAATAAAATTATTAATGAACCGAAGATTTGCAAGAGGATATACACCAACTCATAAGTGTTAGATGCAAAACGGTCTAAAGCTTCTCTCCCCCTGTTAATTTTATCAATTGTATCCCCAGAATGATTATCTTTATGCCACTTTACAGGAAGTTCTAAAACTTTTTTTATTTTAGAGTTAGTATAATTTCTATGAACCTGAAAGCCAGTTATCAATTCAAAAACTCTCGCAGGTCCGTGAAAAATCCAAAAACCAATGTTTAATCCTAAAAGCAAAAAAATCATAAATATTAATTTTCTTAATTCAGAATCAGAACTAATTGTCTGTTGAATAGAATTAAAAATTAGTCCAATCAAAAGGGGCGTCATTAAACTCATTATTCCAGCTATAACAAACATAGACATGTAAATAACAAAATTCTTCCTCCGGCTACCTAAAAACCCCCACTCTGTTTTCAGAACATTCCAAATAGGATTTCTTTTCAATTCATTGTTTTTTTCTTTATTCTTAGACATTTTTCATATAAATGATATAGTTTAGTTAAAAATTAAGCAGAACAACTGACACACCCCTTCTTGGCTATAACATTTAGAGTCGTAACTAGTAACTAGCGTTTCAGTTATTGAAACAAACTTCTATTTGTCATAATAAGAGGTTCACGAAAAGTTGGTTTAAAAATTTTTCGCCTTATCGTTAAAATATCCAGAATAATTTCATCTTGATTACATTTATATAATCTATTTCCCTTTATTTTTATGGAAAAAGGAATCGTTATGGGTGATTCATTCATGGATTCATACAGAAAAAAAACTCTTAAAGAAAAAATTGATGAAGAGTTTGATGAAAATTCAGATGAACTTGACGAAGAATAATTCCTAGTCTAAATAACTCAACCCCCATATCTCCTTGAATAAACAAAACCCTTATATATTTCTTATACTTTCATAATCAATGACAAAAGAAGAGGAAGATACTGAAGAAGAATCTGAATTAGAAGAGGAACTAGAATCCGATAACCTTGAAGAAATAGCCGAGAACATTGAAGAAGAATCTCCTGAAATAGACGACGACATCCCAATCCAATTTATTTCAACACGAACAACTGCTCCAATCCTAGAACACATCGCGAGTGAACAGGAATCAGGTGCAAAATTCTTTTTTACCCCAGGAATGAATAGAGAAATAAGAGGGAATGATAATCAACCCTTATACAGTGGAGAAGCAGGAGACCAAGATAAACCAAAATATGAAAACAGCTATGCTGAATCTGCTCATTTAGAAAGAGTTGATTTCACACAAGTTGGAAGAGATGTTGGTAATCCTGCCCTCCAAGAAACAAGAAGAATGCACTCAAATATGGCGACACCAGATTCACAAATGCAAGAAAAAAAATACGAAGCAGAGAGGATAGACATGCAAAAAGTCGGAAGAGGAGATCCATTTAAAACACCAAAAATAAATTTAGAAAGAAAAAAATCAGATTACTTTATTAAATAAGAACATTAATAAATAAATTTTACTTAAATCAATCATGGCAAAAATAGGTGATTACACAATAGCAGATCTTTATCAAGGAGGACACTCCAGTTTTAAATCTAATTATATCGGGGGAATTAGTGCAGGAAGCCTAGGTTTGACAACAGACCCAAGAGTAGGGAACATTCTCCAAGAGGTCTCAACAAAATTATCAACTGGTGTAAAAGATATTGAAATTGAACTTGTCTCACCAGACATGCTCGACCAAATTCCAAAACAGCAGTTTGAAGAAGTAAAACGGCAGGCAAAATTAGTAGGCGCAGAAACATCTGTACACGGACCAGTCATTGACACAACAGGAATTAACCAACAGGGATTCAGTGAATTAAATCGAGAAGCTTCTGAAAGAAAAATCATTGAAACAATTAGGAGGAGCCACGAACTAAACCCAAAAGGAAATGTGCCTGTAAACTTTCACTCCGCAGAAGGAATCCAAGGAACAGAATGGGAAAAAATCCCAGACCAAGCAAAAGGCATTGAAGGTCAAGCAAAACGATTAATTGTCGTGAATAGGGAATCTGGGAAAATGGCTCCTTTAGAAAAAGATGAAAGATATCGTGCCGGAGAAGATTTATCCAAACCAAGAATAATGGTTCCTGAAAAAAGATTACAAGAATTAAATGTGACAGAATGGGATAATTCAATTTCTCAAATATTATTTAACAAAGAACGAGCAGATGAAATATTACAAAAAAATGCTCCGATGATAAATACAATAATAAATAATAAAGGTCAACTCAGATTTGATGAGGAAACTATAAAAAAATCTCCCACTACCTGGCAAGCTATCAAACATGTAGAAAATGCTTCTGCATACATTGAAGATACTTATCAACAACTTACTACTTTATTTAATAAAGCTTACAAATATGGAGATAACAACCAAAGAGAAGAACTAAAAAATCTTTCAGAAAGATTTACAAAAGTAATGAAGGAAAATGGGGGGGATATAATGAAAATGTCCGATTCTATGCAAGTTCTAATTTCTGGATTAAAAAAACAAGAAATTGCTCCACAAATGTATGTCCCAGTAGAACAATTCGCAACACAACAATCAGCTAAAACATTTGGTAATGCAGCTTTTGAAGGATGGAAAGAATTCAAAGACAACACTCCTTTAGTAAACATTGAAAACCCTCCTGTAGGTTTTGCTCTGAGTACTGGTGAAGATTTAAAAAATCTTGTTAAAGCTTCAAGAAAACATTTTGTTGAAAAAGCAGTTGAATCAGGTAAGCTTTCTACAAAAGAAGCTGAAAAACAAGCGGAAAAAATAATTGGTGCAACTTGGGATGTCGGACATATCAACATGTTACGTAAACAAGGATTTGATGATAAAGATATAATTAAAGAAACAGAAAAAATTGCACCTTATGTCAAACACGTTCACTTGTCAGACAACTTTGGACTTGAACACACAGAATTACCAATGGGAATGGGTAATGTTCCAATTAAAGAAATTATGGACAAGCTAGGCAAAAAAGGTTTTGAAGCAAAAAAGATTATTGAAGCAGCTCACTGGTGGCAGCATTTTAAAACACCTCCAGTTCAAGCAACACTTGAAGCAATGGGCTCTCCAATTTATACCGACGGTGTAGGACCTTACTGGAGCCAAACAACAGGATTATATCAAGGATATTTTGGAGGTTATGGAATGATGCTTCCACAAACACACTACCAAACTTTTGGTTCAGGATTTTCGCAACTACCCCAAGAATTAGGAGGACAAGCACAAGGGGCTCAAGGAAACAGAATGAGTGGAAGAGGCATGGAATAAAATTTTACGAGACAAACTTTAAAAATACAAAAACATTAATGTTAATATAAAAGATGGTGAAGAAAAAAACAGAAAAAAAAATCAAGGCGCAAGAGCAAGCAAGAGAAAATATTTCTAAAAAAATTGAATCAAAAATTATCAAAGATAAAAAGAAACCCAAAAAACCAAAAGTAAAAAAAATCAGGCAAAAAGATATTCCAACTTTAAAACTAAAATCAGAGTCTGACATTGCAATGGATTTTGCAGTGCGCGTCTACCAAAGATTTGATAAGATGGTTAAATCAATTGTTCTCTTTGGTTCTGCAGCAAAAAAATCCTCAACAACAGGTTCTGATATTGATATAATAATTCTAATAGATGATGTTTCGATAATGTGGGACCAAAAATTAATTGTTTGGTACAGAGAAGAACTTGATAAAATCCTAAGGGCAAACCCCTACAAAAAAAATCTACACATCAATACAATCAAATTAAGCACTTGGTGGGAAGATTTGATACGGGGCGACCCTGTTGTTATCAACATTATTAGATACGGAGAATCAATGATTGACTTTGGAGGATTTTTCGAACCACTAAAATTCTTATTAATTAAAGGAAAAATAAGACCAACACCAGAAGCAATTTACGCTGCACTTCAAAGAGCACCAGGACATATAATGAGAAGTAAAATTGCAGAACTCAGCGCTATTGAAGGACTTTACTGGGCAATGGTTGACTCTGCTCACGCTGCTTTAATTGCAACAGGCATATCACCTCCTTCGCCAGAACATATTTCAATTGAATTAAAAGAAAATTTTGTAAACAATAAAAAACTAGATATGAAATATGTTATCTGGTACAGAGACCTTCTCATACTCCACAAAGAAATTGCTCACGGAAAAATCCACGACCTCAAAGGCGTTGAAATAGACGCATGGCAACAACGAACAGAAGAATTCTTAGCCACAATGGCTAATTTAGTTAATAGTATTATTGGGTGAAAAAGAAGTAAAAATTAGATTTAAGCTGCTTTTCTCATCTCTTCTATAATTTTTTCTTGTTCTTCTTTGGGTTTATACTTAAATTCAATCTTACCACCTTCGCTGTTTAAATCAGAATAAATTGCTGAGACTCTAACTTTTTCAGCTACTCCTCTTGTATAAGCTAAATTAAGAATTTCATAACATCTATAAACATCTTTTTCTTCCTCACTAATCTCTCCTCCCTCAGCCATTTTTTGCGCCATTATATCTATCCTAACTTCTTTAAATTTTTCAGGAACATTAAATTTAAAATTTTTTGCTACCTCTTTTGTTAACTCTTCTAATTTTCCCAAAGGAAGTAATGCTGAAAATTCTCTTGCCTGCTTAACCCCTTTAAAAATAATATCATAATTTGATACAACAGGAGATTCATTAATCCCAAGTCGTTTTGCTTCTTGATTTTTCTCTTTTTGAATACTCTCTCTCACTTTAGAAACTTCCCCACTATCCATAATAGAACCATAATAATTATCAGCCCCAACTGTGCCATAAAATGCTTGATTTCCTTTTAACTCATTAACTCCAACAACTCCTTGAGTAAAGGCACTTTTCAATATATTCTCCGCTAGTTTATCTTGCTCTTTCAATCTTTGCTCTAATGAAATTTTTTCTGTCATTTTCTTTATTTTATGAGTTGTTTAAACTTTATAAATCTTTTGTTTGTTACTACTTAATAGTTTTTAAGTTAACATTCCTTCTAAATTTGCTTGTGCAGTATTTTGTCCAGGAATATACGGGTTGCGATTTAATGGAATTATATTTCCATATTTTTTTGAATCAACGATAACTGTTCCGTTCTGAGAATATTCAAATAATCTTTGGTCATCATACATTCCATGTGATCGTCCATCTAATAATTCCTTATCTACAGGAAGTTCTCTTTCCTCCCTAGATTTTTTTAAAGCATCATAAATTATCTCCCACGTTTTTACGGGAATTTCTGCCTGAATTATCTGCTGATCATATTCTCCTAGAGCAATCTCCCTCATTTTATCAGCCTGACCTTTTCCCTCTTCTCTAGCTATTTGAGCATTTAATACTGCTCTCTCATATCTATTATTTTGCGAATCTTCATCAAATAAAGAATTTAAAGCCAAACTATGTAGTTTCACTCCAAAACTATCAATTTCCTCTTTTCCTTCTCCTTCAGAATAATATTTCACTACTTCCTTTCCTATCTTTGGAATTTTTTCTTCTATACCTCTTTCAGAATATTTTCCCATTTCTGAAGCAGTATGTCTTGTAATAAGTTCTGTTATATATCCAAAATTAACATCACTTTCATAGTATCTTGCTGCACCTTTTGTTCCAAGAATTTCAAGACCAACAATACCTTTAAGATTCATATCCAATCCTTCACTTGTTGTTGCAGGAATATTTGAAAAAGTGTTTTCAACTAAACCACCAGGTAATTCTTTAATGGGTTTTAATCCAGGAAACAAGAAACGATTTCCCAATTTTTTCAAAGCACCAAAAACATACCCCCCTAATCCATAAATAATATATTTATTTTCAACCTTATTATAAGGGGCTCGCGCTCTTAACCATTTATGCGGCAAAAAGAATTTTAATCCTTCTCCGATTACGTAATTTAATTTTCCAAAAGTAAAACTTATTGCTCCCATAACCACTAAAAAAATAAATCATTTATAAACTTTTCTATTTTGTTACCATTTATTAAAAGTAACAAAGTTACCTCTTCTTATCCAAAAATATCTCCCAATTAATCACTCTTTCTTCTCATACAAAACCTTAATCTTACCAGGAAGCTTTGACTTAATCTGTCTCATTGTTTTCCTCACAAATTGAACTGCCTTCTCATTAGGAACAGCGACGAAGAAAACCTTAGAACCAGGTTTCAAAATAGCAGACTTGCTCGAAGCTTTTCCAAAAGCCAACTGCATTCCTGTTTGCATTCTATCTGCTCCAGCACCAGTAATCATTTTATTCTCTCTTTGAATATGATGTGGAAAGGGAATAATCTTAAATAGATACTGTCCAGAAAGTTCCCTATCTAATTTTTTATTAACATACTGCCTACACGCTTCAAGAGCATTATGTCTTAACTGCACATTCTCCTCTGAAATAACAATCAAATGATGAGGTAACTTACCTTCGTTAAAAAGACTCATCTTGCCCATACTAAATTTAACAATCTTTTGATGCGGAATCGTCTTAATATATGACTTCTGTCTCTTCTTACTAACTCGAGTATACGGAACAACTATTTTCTTTGAATATGCTGATGCTTTTCTTAATGATGCCATTTTACTTAACCTCCTCCAAAACTATTGTCCTATTTTGTAAACTACTCTTTTCATTATTAACATATCTTAATCCAACAGGGATACCTCCTGCAAGATATCTTGGTAAAACCCTAATTCCCCTCGGAACTTCATTTGGTTTACACTTATTAAAAATCCCATAACTCCAATAACCAAACATTAATCTGACATCCTCTAAAGTCTTTCTTGGGAAAATAACCGTCACAGTTTCCTCTAATAAACTCTTCATCAATTCCTTTTTCTTTATAATTCTCTTACTCATTTGATTTTACCTCAACCTCCGTCGTAACAGCCTGACCCGGCAAACCTTTTTCAAAAATAGCTCGAACAACTCCCTTATTCCCATGCAATGCAGAAATCTTACCACTAATAACCTTCCCAGCAGGACTTTTCCAACTAACTTCTTTACCAACAAACTTCTCAGCATCTTTCTTATCCTTAACTCCATCCACCTCTATCAAAAAATGCCTTGGCTTAAAAGTATGTCTTCCTCGTCTAAATTGAATAACTTTTCCTTTTGTCATAATAAGTAATTAAAAAAACAGTTTTTAAATTTGTTGATTAGTCCATTTTACAATTATTCCTTCACACCATTAACCAAATCACATCTTTGATTATACTCAATCAAATCATTAATCAAAATTCCAGCGTCTTTTCTAGCCTCATCAACCTTGTGAGCATTAAGTTTTCCTTTCTTAAATTGCGCTCTTGCACTAACAACATTATTCAAAATTTTCAAAGATTGAGGAGCAAACTTTCCTTTCTTAACAAAATCATTTTCAAAATCTTCTATCATTTGCTTTTGAGCTTTTTTCCCAACAATTGTCTTTAACAAATCAAAAACATCCTGATAAATTTGCTCAATTATTTTTTCCTGAGATCTCTTTTCAATCTGCCCTCTCAAATCCTTAAGTCTCTTCAAATATTCTCCAGACTCTTTAACAAGATTATCTATTTCTGCTCCAGAAATTTTAAACTTAGTATCATGTTCATATGCCTTAAACAACTTAACAGATTTCTCAAGAATAGCAAGTTCATTCTTCTTTAACATTTTTTCTTTTTTAACAAAAACCTCATTCATTAATATTGGAGTTTCTTTATGTGTTGGAGGGGGTGAACCATTCAACATAATCAAAGCCTGCGACGGAGTCAACACCCCATAATAAACATCAATCATTGCATCAACCAAGCTTCTCTCAATCATCTCCTTTGTTTTATCTGCAGTTTTCATAAACATATCAATTGATTCAGGAGAGGGTTTTAATTTTCCCATCTTTAATAAAGATTTCCAAGGCATAAATGTTCCTCTGTCATAAATTGGAATCCCGTCTCTAATAAAAGTAAAAATAACAGGACTAGCATCTTTAACCGCATCCCAAAATTCAGTCAAAAGATATGTCTGAATATGTAAGTCATTCTTTACCCTCGCAAGATTCTGTGCTTCACCAACATACTGATAAATAATACTTCTAAGTCTTTCTTTTAATTCAAGACGAGGCATCCTTTTTACATCAGTATCATTAATAACCACAAACACATCAATATCACTTGTCTTTGTCGCATCTCCTCGCTGAAAACTTCCAACAAGAACATAACTCACAACATATTTCTCAAATTTTTGCAAGACTAATGATTTATGAATTTCAGCAACTCTTAATGAACCTAAAAAACCCTTATCATAAAGTGGAAAAGACATTGAAACCGCTTGGAACAATTCAAACTTGCTATCAAGACACATCTCCCAAACATCAACAGGAGTTTTAATCTGTAACCAAATCTTCTGTTTATGCCCTTCAGGGTGCTTTAAATTCTTCTGCAATAAATCAAGCTGTTTAATTATTTCAAGTTTCATCTTTGGGATTTCCTTAACTTTCTCTTCAGGAATAACCACATAAATATGAATATACTTTTCAGTTTCTTTAGGAACTTCTTCCTCCTCAATAAATTTCTTAATAATCTGAGGTGGCAAAATACTTATTGCAATAGTTTCAGAATATTTTTTCGTTATAAAAGACTTCAACTTCCCAAGTTCTTTCTTAGTCTCTTCCATTTCTTTTTGAATCTTCTCTGGATTTTCAGGAACCACAGATTTTTTATCAGCATATTTTCTGTCAAGATTCATCTCAGGAATATCTTGGTCATTACCTGCTGTCATAACTCGAGAAGGAATACATTACTTATAAAGTTTACGAATTAAAAAATATGGTCCCACCAGGAGTCGGACCTGGGTCTACTCGGTGTAAACGAGCCGTCTTAGCCGTTGGACTATGGGACCTAATCTAATACCATCATTTCCAATTAAAAAGGTTTCTATAATCAAAATGCGCGAGCCGGGGGTCGAACCCGGGTCAGAACGTTGGCAACGTCCGATACTACCACTATACTACTCACGCACATAACTAAGTAGAATAATTGATTTAAAAAATTAATTAAATCAATATCTCAACTCACAATCCTTAAGATATTTCTCACCTTCCCTTACAACCTTATCATATTTTTTATCCAATCTCTTTAGATATCTCACAATCCCCTTGTCAATAGGCTCCATTTTCATAGTCTCAACTCCTAGATTAAGGTCTTCTAATCTTATCCTCTTATCTTTCTCTTCCATATCAAAATTAATATATTATGCTTTAAAAAATTAATTATACTCTATCCCAAATCTTTTAAACGCTAATTCACTCATTTTTTAAAAGAGGAACATGGTTTATTTTCCAATATTAGGAGCATTGGCATTAGCATCAGGAACAATTATGTCAAAACTTGCTCTTACAAAAAAGAAAATTAATGTAAAATTATTCCACACTTCTGCGTTTCTAGGAGCAGTCATCACAATGATTCCTCTTCTTTATTTCTTTTGGAGATTAGACTCTCAGGCATTTGAATTAAAAAATATCTTAATATTCGCCCTTATGATTTTATTTTCAATGTTTGCAAATTTTGCACTCTTCTATTCAATGAAAAAAGAAAAAGTAAGTAACATAGAACCTGCAATAGTCCTTGAACCAATTTTCGTAATACTACTTGCAATTATTTTCAGTTATATCTTCGGCGAAGCATTATTTGAGAGAAATCTAAAAATAATAATCCCTGCATTAATAGCAGGCTCTGCACTTGTCTTCTCACACATAAAAAAGCACCACATAATTTTCAGCAAATATTTTTTACTTGCTCTCATAGCAAGCTTTCTCTTCGCCCTTGAACTAGTAACAACAAAATTAATTTTAGATTACTATTCGCCAATAAGTTTCTATTTCCTAAGATGTCTTATTATCTTCCTCATCAGCTTCGCCATATTCAAACCTAAACTAACAAAACTTAACAAAAAAACATCACTCCAAATATTCCTAATAGGCGCACTCTGGGTATTATACAGAATCATTGTTTACTACGGATATATACAACTCGGTGTAATCTTCACAACACTTCTCTTAATGCTCGCACCGGTCTTTGTCTTCTTCTTTGCATGGAAATTCCTAAAAGAAAAAATAAGCTGGAAAAACATTTTAGCAACAGCAATAATAGTAGGTTGTGTACTTTATGGAGTATTAAATTAAGGAATAATTTCAGGTCCAAAATATTTCTCATATTCAAAATCACTCTCTTTAATTTTACCCTCGCTAATAAGCTTTTTTATTTCAGGCAAAACATTTTTCAATTCATCAATTAAATATTTAACAGTCTTGCAAAGCATCTCTTCACCTTCTTCTGACCATAACTTCGCATAATTAGAATATAAGCATCTCCCCCCGCAAATTTTAAAACCCCCACAAGAAACACATGGTTCTCCAACAAAAAATTCTTTTAACTCAGAAATATTTGAACCCAAATCTCCACAATAAAACTCTTTAACATTATTTACAATAGGACAAGCAGAAATCTTTCCACTTGTAGTAATTGTATAATTTGCATAACCAGAACCACACCTAAGTTTCGTAGGCTCATCCTTAATCAAAGACTCAACTATTCCAACAAAAGGATAAAACCTAACCACATTACCTTTCTTCATCTCTTCAGTCCAATAATCAATCAATTTTGAAATTGAACAATTATAGTCTCTTACAAACTCCTCAAACTTTTTTTCATCAAAATCATTTTTATAAAAACCTGCATCAAGTTGCCAGTGAAACGAATCAAAAATATTCAAGTCAGAAAGATGCTTAACTTGTTCAAAAATATCTGGAAAAGAAATTGTCATACGAGCAACAATCTCTCCATTAAATCCTCTCTCACGAACCAAACCAACATTCTTTAAAACAACATCATAAGTTCCTTCTCCTCGATTAAAATCAGTTCTCTCTTTATCTCCGTCAATTGAAACAAGAATCTTTGAAAATTTTCTTAAGTATATTTCAGGAATTTTATTAAGAAGTTTCCCATTTGTCTGCATACAAAACCTTACATTAATATTATCCATTATCTCAAACATTTTTTTCATTTGCATTAATGGTTCTCCCCCATAAAAAATCACAACAGGTTTTTCATCCTGCAAAAGAAATTTTTTCAAAGCCCCAACATCAATATTTGAATCAATAGGCGAACCCATATCATATTCCCACTTTTCAGACAAACCATTATCAAATTCATTCATTGATTTCTCATAACAATATCTACATTGAGAATTGCACCTTTCTGTTAAAATAATATGAAAATACATAGACAAAAAAGAAGATTAAGAGTTAATAAAATTTATTATTTAAACTTTCCTAATACATCCCTCCCATACCCTGTGACATCGACGGCATTCCCCCTTGTTTTCCAGAAGAAGCAATAACATCATCAATTCTCAAAATCATCATAGCAACATCAGAAGCAGAACTAATCGCCTGTGTCTTTATTTTCAATGGCTCAATTATTCTCGCCTCTAAAACATTCTCAACTTTATTATTAAACAAATTCAAACCAGCATTCCTATTCCCAGAATCATGCATTGATTTCAACTCTGTCAAAACATCTATTGGGTCCATTCCTGCATTTTCTGCAAGTGTCGTAGGTATAAACTCCAACGCAGATGCAAACTCTTCAACAGCCAACTGCTCTCTTCCACTAAGTGTCTGGCCAAAATGCCTCAACCTCATTGCAAGTTCAATCTCAACTGCACCACCCCCTGGAACAATCAACCCATTTTTCAATGACGCTTTAACATCCCCCAAACCATCTTTAACAGCTCTCTCAACTTCATCAATAACATGCTCTGTCCCACCATGAATCAAAATAGTAACTGCCTTAGGATTCTGACAACCACGAATATAAGTCAATGCATCATCTCCTCTCTTAACCTCCTCAACAACCTGCGCATTCCCTAACTGTCCTGAACCAAGCTCACTCAAATTACTAACAATTTTTCCTCCTGTTGCCTTAGCTATTTTTTCCAAGTCACTTTTCGCAACTCTCCTACAAACATAAATTCTCTCTTTCGACAACAAATACTGCGCAAAATCATCAACACCCTTCTGACAAAAAATAACATTCGCTCCAGACATTTTAACTTTTTCAACCATCTCCTTAATTGTTCTCTCTTCCTGTTCAATAAAATTCTGTAACTGGTCAGGTGAGGAAATTGAAACCTTTGTATCAATCTCAGGATTTTTAATCTCAAGAGGGAAATCAATCAAAGCAATCCGAGCATTATCAACGACAGAAGGCATATCACTTGAAACTTTTTCTTTATCTAAAACAATTCCAGCAATCAATTCAGTATTTTTAATACCATCACCTTTTGATTTCTCTATCTTAATATCATTCAAATCAATCTTACCATTATCTTCAATTTGCTTTACAGCCCTAACAATAATCTCTGCAAGCATAATCTTTGCACCTTCTGCACCCTTACCAGTCATAGCAGTCATCGCAATCTGCCTCAAAACATCCTCATCATCAGCAGTTATCTTCAACGCAATATCATTTAAAATTTCCTGCGCCTTCTCAGCTGCAAGTCCATAACCTCTCGCAATCACAGTCGGATGAATCTTTTTATCTAAAAGTCTCTCTGCATTTTCCAAAAGTTTACCCGCAATCATAACCGCAGTCGTAGTCCCATCACCAACCTCACTTTCCTGTGTCTTTGCAATCTCAACAATCATCTTTGCAGCAGGATGCTCAATTTGCATCTCATCTAAAATCGTGACACCATCATTTGTAACAATAATATCATTAGTTGGAGAAACCAACATCTTATCCATTCCCTTAGGACCAAGCGTCGTCTTCACAATATCTGCAACCATTTTAGCAGCCATTATATTATTTCTCTGCGCATCTTTTCCCAAAATCCTTTGCACGTCTTCAGGCATTAACACAAGTGGCTTGTCTGTCATACAACACTCTCCAATTCTCTGTATTTAAAATTTATTGTGCTGAACTATATGTTCGCAAAATTTATAAGTTAGGTTTTCTCAATAGAAACATGGAGAACATCTTAGTTGCAGATGTGATGACAAGAGACACAATCACTGCCAAACCAGATACAAACCTGCTTGAATGCGCAAAAAAAATGGTAAGAAAAAGAGTTGGAAGCCTCCCTCTTGTAACAAAGAACAAACTTGTAGGATTTATTTCTGAAAAGGACATTTTATGGGCTATGATAAAAAAACCAAAAAAAGAAGAACTTTCAAAAATTAAAGCAATTAACATTTCTACTAAAAAAATAGCAACAATCAAACCACATAACACAATTGAAGAAGCCATAGCAAAAATGAAAAAATTAAAATTTGAAAAACTTCCAGTAATTAACAAAGGACAATTTGTAGGCATCCTCACTTTCAAAGATATACTAAATTTCAATCCAGAGTTTTACCCAGAATTAGAAGAATTCGCACAAATAAGAGAAGAATCCAAAAAACTAGAAAGAGTAAACAAAGCAAAACACAGAAACTTTATCCATCAAGGAATGTGTGAAGAATGTGGTAACCAAGATGTCCTAGAAAAAATTGATGGAAGATTATTATGTGAAGGTTGCAAAAATCTAACCTAATTTATTATCTTAATATTCTATCTTCCCAATTACTAATTATTAAACCAATACGTCTTCAATATCAACTTCAATTAATTATTAATAAAGTGAACGTAACTTATTTAAACCATTCCATCCTCTTATTAAAAAGAGTGAACAAAATGGAAAAAGAAACAATATTCAAAGGTAAAATGAGTTATACGGGAATTTCTAAATTCTCCGATTTCTACGAATTCAGCTATGAATATCTCACAGAAGAAGCAGGATTAGATGTTGCTGAAAAAAAATACAAGGAAAAATTACAAGGTGACTCAAAAAGACTAGAAATAGACTGGATAGCAGATAGAAAAATAACAGATTATTTCAAGTTTGAAATTGAAATCAAATTTGTAGTTGAAAACTTAAAAGAAATTGAAATAAATAAAGACGGAAAAAAGATAAAGACAAATAGTGGAAAAATAAAAGTAGCAATTAAAGGAAACTTAATAAGAGATTATAATGGTAGGTTTGAAAAATCAGCTTGGCAAAAATTCTCTAGAGGAATTTATGAAAAATGGATTATCCCTTCAAGGATTGAACAATATGAAACAGACTTATTCGTAGAATGTGATAAATTCTCAGCACAGGTTAAGGCTTATTTAGATTTAGAGGGTAAACATTAGACGACAAATTCACCACCAAAATCCTTAAATATCAATTACATTTACTTTTCACATGAAAAAACTATTCACATTAGTATTAATACTATTATTCTTACCATCAATCCTAGCAATTAATCTAAAAGTTGAAAAACAAAGCGCAAATGAAGTCATGATTGTTGGATTAGACCAAACAACTTCATTTGATCTTAAAATAAAAAACTTAGATCAATCAAGTAGTTTTAAATTTTATAATCTACTAGGATTCAATATGTTCCCTGTTGGCACAATCTCAATAGCAGAAGGTCAGACAAAGGATGTCAAACTAGAAATTTCTCCAATAAATAAGTTAAACCAAAGAGGTGCTTACACTTTCAGTTATTTCATAAGAGCTAACGACGATTCAGAAGTAAAAAAATCACTGACATTTCAAATAATAGAATTAAAAGATGCATTTGAAACAGGCTCTGCAGAAATAAATCCAGACTCAAATTCAATAAATATCTATCTTCTTAACAAAGTCAACTTTGACTTCAAAGATTTGAATGTAAAATTCTCATCAACATTTTTCAATTTAGAAGAAACATTTGACCTAGCTCCTTATGAAAAAAAAATATTTAATATAAAACTTGACCAAGAAAGTTTTAAAAAAATGATGGCAGGATTTTATACATTAACCACAAAGATAGATACAGAAAATCAACAAACAGAAATACAGGGAACAATCGAATTCAGTGAAAAAGATTTACTAACAACCACAAAAAAGGATTATGGGTTTGTAATTAGCACACAGATAATAAAAAAAATAAATGAAGGAAACACCTTAACAAAATCAGAAACAATAATAAATAAAAATATTATTTCAAGATTATTCACCAGTTTTAGCCCAGAGCCAGACATTGTGCAAAGAGATGGAACAACAATACACTACACCTGGAGCAAAACAATCAACCCAGGCGAATCACTTGAAATCACAGTCAGAACAAACTGGCTCTTCCCACTACTCGCAATCGCATTAATTATCTCAATAGTCATCTTAGTAAAAAGATATTCTGGTTCAGATTTAGTCTTAAGAAAAAGGGTTTCATTTGTTAGAACAAAAGGAGGAGAATTTGCACTAAAAGTTTCAATCTTTGTAAATGCTAAAAACTACATTGAAAGAATAAACATAATAGATAGATTACCTCTATTGGTAAAAATCCATCAAAAATTCGGAAGTGAATTACCTTCAAGAATAAATGAAAAAACACGACGCATTGAATGGAACTTTGAAAAACTCGAAGCAGGTGAAACACGAGTCTTGTCATACATAATCTATTCCAAAGTCGGAGTCCTTGGAAAATTCGCACTCCCATCAGCAACAGCAATCTACGAAAAAGAGGGTGAAATCAAAGAAACAGAATCTAACAAAGCATTCTTCTTATCAGAACAAAAAGCTGATAAAAGGGAAGAGGGATATTGAATAAGAATCCCCCTTCAAGAATCAATTAAAAGTGTTATTTACAACACAGAATCAAGAAAAAAATTATAGAGCTTTAATTCTAGCCCCTTTAGAACGATTGCAGGGCATACATAGAGGTTGAACATCCTTAATATTATAAACAAATCCTTCAATTACTTTTGATATTGGAACAATATGATCTAACTCCATTTTATCAATTCCAACAAATTTATTACATCTAGGACATATACCCTTTGTTAATTTTAATAATTTTTCCCATTCTTTTTTTGTAAAACTATGAATTAATTTTCTTTTTTTTGCTCTGTATTTCCTAACCCCATGTCTTCTATTTTTCCCATAAGTTTCAGTTTGATAGTATTTTTTTTTAGTTGCTTTCCCTTTCCCTGAATTCAAATATTTTTTCACACAGGATTTTCCTTTATCAGATTGTTCATATCTTTTTGAACTTGTCTTTCTTGATTTTGACCTATTATATTTATAAATAGTTTCCTTTCCTTTTTCAGAAGACATATATTTCTCTTTACGAGCTTTAATCTTTTCAGGATATTTTTCAGAATATTTTTTCGCTAGTAATCTTTTTTTTAATTTTACTTCTGGTTTTTTTCTATATTCTCTTCCCCATTCTCTCTTTCTAATTCTTATCTTGTCTTTATTTTTTTCATAATATCTTCTAAGAACTTTTTTTCCTTTTCTCTGATAATATAATTTATTTCTACACCTACTACTACAATGCTTTTGAGAACTATATTTAGTTTCAAATTCTTTTTCGCAAACAATACATTTCTTTTTTATCATTTTAAGGAAAATACTGCTCATTTAATCCTATGTTCTTTTTTTATAGAATCGGAAAATTTCCACGAAGGAACAGCATTAAGTTTTCTTTCAACTATACCTCCTCATACAATTCAGTAAATACAAATTCCAATCCCCCAACTCTTCACCAACTTGTCATTATTTATTTTATTCTCAATTCCTCATGAAAAACTTCTTGAATTTCTCAAACCTACACAAAAGGGAGCACAAGGCTCCCACCAATCCCCCCGCCCAGATTCGAACTGGGGATCTCCCGGGTACTGCATGCAACCGAGCTGGCTTTTGGGGCTTCATCGTAATCATGATTGAATCTCCACCTTAGATAATCTACAGCCAGGCGCTCTAACCACTGAGCTACGGAGGGTATCATAATACAGAACTCTCTGTTTTTAAGATTTACTACTCTTATAATTACAGAAATACTTATAACTCAAAAACAGTTAAACAAAATATGGAAAGAATTCCAGATATTAGAAAGTATTTTCTAGCAGGAACAGTAATGCTAATAACCATTGGATTAATTCTTCCAAAAGAAAAAATTCCCGCATATCCTCAAGAGATAAATACAACACAGACTATCCCTTCATACTTACATGAACAATCTGAAGAGATTAGCAAAACACTTAGGATAATGAGAGGAGAAGAGATGAAAAAAGATCCATTATATCGATTGTTACAAAAACAAAAACTCACCCTAAGATCAGCAAGATTAGAACTTCTATGTAACTCAAACACAATAAAAGAATAATCAAAAACATACTTCCAACAACAACAATAATTAAATATCCCCATCAATAATTTAATTCATGAACAATACTGAAAAAAGAGTTGTTGAAATTCTGCTAGGAACAATATTAATCATTTTAATAATCACTTTAATTTTCTTAGTAACACAATTCACAAGCACTGGATTTTCAACATCAGAAAAATCAATTTCAACAACAGTAACAAATTCTTACAACACAAATTATTATCCAAAACCCCAACAACAAATAATTCCTGTCACAGCAAAATATCCAACTTCTTATTACACAAAAAATCCAACATACAAAACAATTTCTTATCCAACAACTACAAAAAACATTTATCTAAAAGAAAAAAATTATTATCCAATATCTAAAAATTATATTTACATTACAGATAAGCCAAATTACAAAACATACCAAATTATAGACAAGACATCTGAAACACAAACCCAAAGAACTTTAAAATTTACAACAATTGCTCAATACGAAAAACAAAAAGGTGTTTTTGGAAATGACGTCGACAATTATGTAGTTTATGTAAAAAATAATGACGTGAAAGGAGGTTACTTTACAACAACTTTTTATTTCCAAGATTATAATGACCGAGAATTTCGTCAAGCACTAACTCATTACATTGGAGCTCACGAAGAAAAAAAATTCATATACAGAGATATCTATTCTGATAAATACAAACACTACAATTGGGACTACAAAGTCGTATCAAACTCAAAAGTTCCACTAAAAAACAATTATGTCCCCACAAATTCATATTATTTGTACGATGATAAATATACCCTACTTTATAGAAAAGTTTAAAAATAAATTATTTCTTTAAAATACATAAAAAATGAGGTTAAAAAAATGGAGGATGAATTTACCCGAGAAGAAACTGATGATTTCGACTGGGACATTGAAAATTTAAATCTTGATGATTAATTATTTTTTATTTTTCTTTTTTTATTTCTAAAATTATTTTATTATTTTTTTTATCCAACTCTTCAAAGTTACTTTCTATAATAAATTCTAATTTATTAACACTTAATTGATTAATCCAAAGTTCAGTCAAACTTATTGTTCTCCCACTTCCAACATCGAATTCATCTAAATTAATTTCTTGCACAAGCTTATCATCAGCATAAATAAAAATTCCAGAATCTTCAGAGCTTTTAAGTCCCCCATTCATAATAGTCATATTAACATTCAAATATCTTCCATTCATAACCGCAGAAACATTTTCAAGAACAATATCAGGATAACTTGGAATGGAATAAAGTTCATTTAACAATTCAATTATCTCACCACCAATCTCCTGCCCACACTCACTAATATTATACATAATATTCTTAGAATTATCAGAATGCTCAAATCCCAACGCATGCAATAACTCATGCAATGCAACATTTGGATTTCCACACTTTGAATCCTTAATCAGTAAAATTTCTCCATTTAAGATAACATTAAACTCTTTGGATTTTATTATTTTACTCGGACCCCCCTCACCCAAAATAAACAATCCTCCATCAAACTTGTTTTTACTATCACATGTCACAGAAATTTCTTCTCCAGATTCAACTGGATAAAAACCAACAACACTTTTATTCTCAAGGATACCAAACGCTCCCTCCACACGGTTCTTCTTTTGTAAAGGGCAGTCATAAATTTTGTAAGAAATTTCCTTATCAACATATCTCATATTTGGATAAAATTGAATCTCCCCTTTTGAAAATCCACTTAAACTAAAATTAGAATTCATAGGCTCTGATTCAAATTTAATAACACCTCTAGGAAAAAACCAATAAACACTCAAAAGCACCATTACAATTAAAATAAACATCAAACTCAAAAAAATTGCCAGCCACCCTCTTTTACCCTCTTCTTCATATTCCATATAAATAATTTACAAAAGAATTATTTAAAGTTGTTGGTAAAAAATAAAATAAAATAAAAAATTATTAAGCTTCTTGTTCTTCGGCAGGAGATTCTGGTTCTGGTCCTCCAGAAGGAATACTTTGAGCTTCGCTTTCAGAAGGTTCCTCCGCTGGCTTCTCAGCCCCCATTGGACCTGTTGACGATTCAACAGGTGCTTCAGGTACATCTTCTTCTGCAGATTGTTCTGGTTGAACTTCTTCTACAGACTTTTCTTCCTGAGTCACTTCCTTGTTTTCTTCACAATTTCCACAAGTCATTTTTTTAACCTCAAATTTAATTAATCAAAACAAAAGATGCCTTGACTCTACTAAAAAGGAACTTTTACTTTTAAAGGTTTTGCACTATATTAAAGAGACACAAAATTCAATTAGCAATAAAAATTATTCAAAACTCTTGCTAATAGTTTCTTTCCAAAACGAAGGGAGGGGATTAGCAACAAATCCTTTAAAATCTCCAGAATAAATATAAGTAACTCCTTTCACATCTTTGAACTTCCCAAAAGATTCATCTGCTTGTTCATAAATTTTCTGAACTATCTTCCTCTCAAAATCTTTTTGTAGAAGCGAGGATGGTTTTAGCACCAAAAAATCAGCCTGCCTTAAAATATTCACATCAAGATTAGAAGAATTCTGTGAAATAAACAATATACTCAAATTCTTGTGTCTTGCGATTAATATCAATTCACTCAAAAGTTTATTCACATTACTCATTGAACTTCTTGAGCTAAACAAAATCCCTCCTTCATCAATTAACACAAAAGAATTATTAGTCAGTTGATTTATATTCTGAACAACATTTATCCACATAGGCATTTCATTTTCTTTAAATCCAATTGCATAGCATCTTTTCTTGTTCTTTGAGTAAAAATTCTCAAGAAACTTAACGCCAAAAGCAGTCTTTCCTGTTCCACGTGCACCAATAATCACTCCAATCTTACTATCAGACTCAAACAAATTCTTCTCCCACAGATTATAATTCCCATCTTCTGTCTGCAAAATCTCAAAATGTCTATACTTCGCATCAATCATTCCCCTATTCTTCAAAACATTCTTCTTTTCTAACCTTTTATCAAAATGACTTTTCATTTTCTTAATTCCTCTATAAACATAAACAGGGGTCTTCACCAAAAACATAAATGCTTTTCCCTTACGAGTTTCTTTAAATGATTTTTTAGATTTCCCAGACATAAAATAAAAAGTAATAGAAAGTTTAAATATATTTATCTAAAAAATAAGAACAATCAATAGTGGAATCAAGATAAATGCAATCAGAACATACAAGGCTTTTTTCCGGGAAATATGGATTAACCTCTTAGAAGTATATTTTGTTATCTTAAATAAAAATTCTGTGTTTGGTAAAAATATCAGTGCTCCAAGAACTCCAAATAACAAATAAGCAAAAGCAGTTGCAATTGCTGGTGTTTTTCCAATTACAATAGATGCTAAAAATAAATCTGTTGAAGTTCCTAATCTTGCGCCAATTATAAATGGAATTGCTTTTTTCAGATTAATAAGACGAGACACTGCAAGAGGAACAAGCAACCCTGTTGTTATACCTGAAGAAAACACAATCGCAGTCAGAAAAACTCCAATAAGATAAGACTTATATTTTGAATTAAAATTTCTGTTGATAAATTTTCTTGCCTTTTTCTCCCCTCCAAGAATATCCATTATAACATTACCAATATATTTCAAGGTGAATATTAAAATTAAAAATGCAATAAAAAATAACAAAAATTTATTGCTACTCTCGAATAAAAAGTCTGTAATTGGTGACGTCGCAAAACCCACTATATCTGGAATCTTCAAAATAGAAATCTTGTCCTTAAACAAAGAAGCTAACAACAAAGACAACCTTGAAAAAAGTTTAAAAAAATACTCCAAAAAAACAACCACAATTACAACGAGAATACTATAAATAGCATAACATAACCCAATTTCAAAACCATGCCTAAAATCCCTTCTCTTTTTCGCCTCTGTTACAAGTGAAATTATTAACGCTGTAATCGCTGCTCCAATTGAAGCTCCAACAAGAATAAAAACAGACGTGTTCAAGGAGATTAAATTATTTCCTGCAAAAGCCGCAACAATTGAACTAATAGCACTTGAAGACTGGAATATCGATGTACTAAACCATCCCACACAAATTGCCTTCAAAGGCAAAAGCCCTTCAGAAAAAAAACTCTGAATATCTTTAGCAAAAAATAACGAAGCTCTTTTAATCAATTCAATGGAAAGTATAAATAAATACAAAAGCCCAACAAGTTTAAGTCCAGACTTAATTCTATCCCTCTTTTTCATAGAAAAAAAAAGTAAACAGGTTATTTAAATTTTAGGACAACAAATTCAAACAACTTCCACATTCATCTCACTAAACTTTTGTTTTAATAAACTCACTAACTCCCCCTTATCTATTCTAAAATTCTCCTCTCTTTTTTCTATTTTAACTTTTTCTATTTTAAAGTGATTAACTTCAAACCCAATCTCGTCTATTCTAAAAGATATTTTTTGTGCTTCATCTTTTTGTAAGTTTTCTTCTTGACGAGCTATCTCCCCTATTTGAGATCTTATTTGTTCTATCTTTTCTAAGATTATTTTATTATTTAGTCCTGCCTCTTCAAGTAACCTAACTATAACTTTTCCATTATCCTGCTCAAAATTTATCTGAAAATCTTCTCTATAATTTTTAACAATCCTCATCTGTTCAGGATTTATATGAAAAAAACTAGCTAAAGCCTTAAAATCAAGAAGCTGCTTTAATTCTAAAAGATTATTTTTTGACTCTTCTCGAAGAAACTTAATCTTTTTTTGTTTATCTAAATTCTCTAAATAATTCTGACTAGTTTTAATCTCTCCTAAATTTCGTTTTAAAGTTTTACTCTCTTCTTCTCTCTCATTTATCTTTTTGTCCAAATTTAGTTTTTCCTTAATAATTCTATCTAGAGTTTTATCCACAATATTAATCAAATCTAATTTTTCCTTAACTATCAAAAGATTCTTAAAAGAATCTAAAAGAGGTTTACTCTCTTCATATACCCTCAACAAATCCTTAGAAAAAACTTGTAGACTTTTTTTTATACTTGCTATTTCATTCCCAATTAAAATTGTGGCTCTTTCATAATTCTTAAACGAACTCTTATTAAATCCCAAGAAAATAATATTTATCTTCTCAATAAATCTCTCAAGTTCCAATTCTTCTAAATTATTCAATCTTTCAATTAAATCTTGTACAGACTCAACATATCTCTCTCTACTATCCATCACAATATTTTTAATTTGGTCTTTCTCCTTTTTTGCCTCAACATCAAAATTTTCTAAAATTACTATCTTCTCCTCTAACTCTTTAACTAAATTATTAATCATTTGACCAATCATAGAAAGAATCTCCCTCTCTCGAAGATTGTTCTCCTTTGATTTATTTTCAATCCAATTTTCTATCTCAGAAAAAGACAGCTTTTCTATGACAATTTTATCAATCGCTTTTCCATTTCCAATTTTTTTAAAAAAATTAAAGAATCCCATGATAACTCCTAGAAATCTTATTATATAAAATTTACCATCAGGAATTCTCCAAAAAACTATTTAAATCAACCAAACCTTGGATAAAATGGTACAGAAATACTATTCCAAAAACAAAAACCCTCCTTTGAGTGAAGAAGAAATTAAAGAAAAATATAAAGAGATTCAAGAAGAATTACAAGAAGTTTTAGAATGGAAAAAAGAAGAAGAGGCAAAACTTAAAGACCCTGAATTCTCACCTCAAAAAAAAGCAGCAGCTAAAAGAGCATTGAAAAAAGCTGATTGGAGAACAAATACAGTTCAAGGTCAGATAATTTACTGGAAACTAAGAATGCAAGGCCAAAGCCATTTCAAAGCAAACTTAGAAAAAAATGAATTTTGGGCAAAGTGCCGAGAAGATTGAATCCTCTTCCGAATACTACATAATAAATAACACAACCACCTATGATAAAAACTCTTAATATCTCCTTCTTAAAAGTGTTATACTAACAAAATCAAATATCTCTTAAAATTATAGTACTCTTATGCCTTAGCTACTTTAACTGCTTTAATGCCTTTATCGCCTTTCTCTGTTTCAAATGTAACTACATCATCTTTATCAAGAGTTACGCCTTCCTGAAGACCAGTCTTATGCACGAAATATTCTTGTTCATCTTCTCCAACTATAAAGCCAAATTCTTTTTCAATATTGAAAAATTTTACTGTTCCTTTCATTGTTTTTTCCTCCAATAGATATAATCAATTTCAAGGGTTTAAAAAAGTTCTTATCTAAGATTAATAATGTTAAACCAAACTCCTGACAAAAACATTCATAATTAGTTATAAAATTCCTTATTTCTTCAAAGTTATCTCTTTTGCCCTTGGTTTTTTCCCACTTCTAGCTCTTCTTTCCATTGACCTTTTTTTATGAGGTTTTAATCTTTTCTTTGTCATAATCTATTGAAGAAATTTATGTTTATAAATATTAAGTGTTAAAGAGATACGCCCACGCCAAGACTTTATGTTAAGATTTAACTTAGTTTCCTTAACATAAATATTGCCAAAAAGTGGGGGTTAATATTTATATATATTTTTTCTATGTCCTACTTTAAGAATACTAATCAAATCATTTTCTATATAAAAAAGAACCCGATAATTTCCAATCCTTAATCTATAAATGTTCTGACCTTTTAATCTTTTAACATCTTTAGTATGAAAACTTTCCTTCAATTCTTTTATATTCCTTAGTATTCGTCTAGAGATAATTTGATCTAATTTATCTAACTCTTGAAAAGCTCTTTTCTCAAATTTAATTTTATAAATCATAGTCCCAAATGCTTTTCAACATCTTCTATAGAAACCCAATCTTTGCTATTTTTTCTTTCTTTTATTTCGCTTAATGTTTTTTCATTTAAATCCAAATTATCTTCCAACATATTTTCAATAACTTCATTGTAAGTTTCTCTTTCTAGCAATTTAAGATTATCTAATGCTTCTTTTACACTATTTGAAATTTGTATTGTTGTAGACATTTTATATTAATTATTATAATTACTTATAGAAGGCTATAATATATAAATCTTTCTATTTTTACGCCCACACAGGTAGCATTTTGGGAATCTAAGAAAAATTATTATACATATGATAATAGACACTTAATTTCACACCCTCATAAAGACTATGCCCAATTACATTATAAAAATCCAAAGATCCTTCTTTCTTTAATTTAATCATTTCCCTTATTCCTGAAGAAGGAACAAAAGCCAAATCAATAAAACGTAAAGCTTTCATTAATTTCCCTTTTTCAGCTTCAAAAATATTTAAAGATTTCTTACTCAAATGATTCCAGGGGTATATCATAATAATCTATCTTGAAAATTCCTTTTAAATCTTACTAATTACAAATCCTCAAGAAAAATACGCCCGTTTCGGGAGTCTTACGCCCACGCCGACGACTTGCCCGTCTTGGCACATCCGTGAGAATCGGTTTTTGTTTGGCTTAAAATTGGAGGTTATTGTATTTTCCATCGCTGTTGTCGTTGATGTAGATGATTTATAAAAGTTGTCGAGATAAAGTATATAGATTAACCTTGGGGATAAAAGAAGTTTTCGGAGATTGGACGCCCACGCCGGGAATTGAACCCGGATCTCATCCGCGACAGGGATGTGTCTTAGCCACTGGACAACGTAGGCATATCAAAACACCAAATCAGTTTTTTTGAATCTTACTTTCCTGTTCCTGTGAAGCAATTTATTCAAAACTCCCGAGCCCGCTCAAAACCAAGGGCGAAAGAGTTTCACGAACATTGCTCGACCTCTGACAGGGAAATCACCTAAACCAAAGGTTTTTGATAAAATATAGTACAGAAATCTGTTTTTAAAATTATCTAAATCTCTTAATCAAACTATAACCCACAGAAACAACAAAATAAATTGGAAGAACAAAAACAACAATACTAAAAAACACAGGCTCTTCAAAACCAAACACTGCATAAAACACATTATGCAACAAAATAGAAACAAATCCCCCAACAACAATTATCCAAATCTTTCTCCAACTTAACAAAAGATATTTATCTAAGTTATTTTTTAATCCCCTTTTTTTTACCATTTTTCTTCATCTTTATTTCTTTAAATCCAGTATACTTCCACAAAGCTTTAGGAATTTTTATAGAACCATCTTTTTGCTGGTTATTCTCCAAAATAGCAACCATTATTCTAGAAGTTGCTAAAGCAGTGTCATTCAAAGTGTGAAGAATTCTTCTATTCCCTTTTTTATCAACACACCTTATATTTAATTTTCTTGCTTGATAATCAGTACAATTAGATAAAGAAACAACTTCACCATACTCTTTTGTCGTAGGTCTCCAAACTTCCAAATCAGCACTCTGATATTTCCAGTCAGCTAAATCTCCTGTACATAATTGCAAAACACGATAAGGTAATTCTAACTCTCTCAAAATTTCCTCTGAATTTTTTAATAGTTCATCATAAATTTTTTCAGAATCTTCTGGCTTGCAAAAAACAAACTGCTCAACTTTATTAAACTGATGCGTTCTCCACAAACCTTTTTCATTTATTCCATGAGCCCCAATCTCTTTTCTAAAACACATTGAATAAGAAAAATATTTTTTCGGCAGTTCCCATTCAGGAATCGTGTCGCCAGAATGCATCGCCAACAACGATTGCTCAGCAGTTCCAATCAAATTCAAATCCTCACCGTCAATTGAATAAACAGATTCTTCAATCGCCTTCTTATCCATTGAAGCGTAAACTGATTTTTCATTTAACATCAACGGCGTCTCAATATATTCATATCCTCTCTTTTTCATAAAATCAATTCCAAATCTGATCAATGCCTGATTAAGTAAAGCAAGCTCATTTTTCAAATAATAAAACCCTTTTCCTGAAACTCTTGCAGAAGCATCAAAATCCCCCAAGTTCAAAGACTCCATTATCTCAACATGATTCTTAACAGAAAAATTAAATTTGGGAATCTTTCCCCATTTTTTTATTTCCACATTATCCTTGTCTGATTCTCCAGCAGGCACAGACTCATGAATTATATTCGGAATTTTATACATCATCTCACGAATCTTAATCTCAAGCTTCTTCCTCTCCTCCTGAGACTTAGCAATCTTCTTAGGAATTTCTTTAGCTTCCTTAATCTCTTTATCCGCTTTCTTATTATTTTTCTTCAGCCCATTAATCTTATTAGAAATCTTATTTCTATCACTCCTCAATTTATCCTCGTCAAACCTCAACTTTCTCCACTCTTCATCTAACCTCTTAACTTCATCAACAAATCCAAGCTTCTCATCCTGAAATTTTTTCTTAATATTCCCCTTTACCAATTCAGGATTATCCCTAATTAACTTAATATCTATCATCTTATATTACCATATTTATTTTGTATTTAAATTTATCTCAAAGAACCTCAAAAAAAACTTCAAAATCCCAAGAGATTTTGAATTAGTTGGAACTAGAACTACTTACAGAACTTGAGCTCATATTCATCAACATAATCTATTAACAAAACCAAAGTTTAAAAATCTTTTGACCAAACTTTTAAATATCCTTCATCCTTATTCTTTTCATGGGGGTGACAAGCAACAGCATCTTAGAAACATATACAGCGTTAGTATTAACACTACCTCAATGGGCTCAAAGCTTTATTAATTTTCTCATTCTCGTATTAATCATTGTAGCATATTCTATTTTTGTCTGGAAATTATATAGATTTATTTCAAAAAAAAATCCTCTTGGACTAGACCTTAATAAATACAACAAAACACAACAACCTTCTCTTTCAAAAATAACTAATGCAACATTATATTTTGCAGAATATATTCTAATCCTACCTTTCATAATCTTCGGAGCATTCATGTGTTTCACTTTCTTCCTTGTAGCTTTATCACAAAGCGAAGAGATTACAAAAATATTAGTCATATCCGCAACAGTAATTGCTGCAATAAGAATAACCGCATATTACAAAGAAAGCTTATCGCAAGAACTCGCAAAACTTCTTCCATTCACACTTCTTGCAATATCTGTCCTAAACCCAAATTTCTTCTCAGAAACTCACCATCTTGAAAGAATTATCACTCAGATAAACCAAATTCCAGATTCATTTGACCAAGTGATATATTATTTAATATTCATCATAATTCTTGAAATAATTTTAAGACTTTTTGATTTTATTTACTCTTTATTTGGATTTGAAACAGAAGTTGTCGACGAGGAAAATGAGTTGGTTAAAAAATAAACTACTCTCCCACTAACATCCACAAATTAATAATAAATTATTAATCAGAAAGCGCCAATTATCATATGAATTGAAAATATTTTCTTTTTCAATTCCTCTCAATCTCCGGATGTTTATGCCCTCTCTTCAACATTTCACTAAGAGCTTCCATATGTTTCTTTTTCTCCTCCAAATATTTCTTTTCATCAACCTTATCTTGCCGAATCATCTTTGCAATATATTCTCCTCCAAGATAATGTGGAGTCAAAACATAACTAGCACCTTCCTTATACAACTTAAGTGCATCACCAAAATGGTGCGTCCTCACAATAACTATTGCGTCAGGATTCACCACCCTAACCTCCTCAATCAACAAAACATTTGTCTCAAAATCAGGAATCGTTGAAACAACAAGCTTAATTTTATCCGATGGAAAGTCTTTTAGTAAATATTATGAAAAAAATAATTAAAAAAACTGAAAAATATTCTAACTAAAAAGTTTCTTTTCCTGACTTAAGTCTCCTTTTTTCGCTTTCATAATATCAAAAGCAAGTATTATAGTTAGCGAAGCAACAAAAGCTATTAAAGTATTAATTAGCCCAATTGGAGAAGTTTCAAATACCTTACTTAGAGGAGTATAAATAATTAAGGATGTTGCTAATAGAGAAATTAGTGAAGCATAAACCAGATATTTATTTACAAAAAGAGAACGATTCAAAACTCTTTTTCTAAAAGACCTAAAGTTGAAAGCATGTGCTATTTCAAAGAAAATAAGAGTTACTAATGCGGTTGTTCTTGCTACAACAAGCTCTTGATTTAAAATATTAAGAACAAAATAAAACACTCCAAGTGTAATCAAACCCATAATTGTACCTCCAATTAAAATTAATAAAATGAGTTGCTTATCTAAAATGTGAGATTTTTTTCTTGGCTTTTTATTCATTACATCTTGAGAAGACTGGTTAAATCCTAAGGTGATTGCGGGAAGATTATCTGTAACTAAATTCATAAACAAAATTTGCAATGCAAGTAATGGCAAGGGTAACCCTAAAAGAATTCCTAAAAATATTATAAGAAGTTCCGCATAATTACATGAGAGTTGATATGTAACAAATTTTTGTATATTATTAAAGATTGTTCTGCCTTCACTAACTGCAGAAATTATTGTAGCAAAGTTATCATCTTTCAAAGTTAAGTCTGCTACCTCTCTTGTAACATCTGTTCCTCCAATGCCCATAGCAACCCCGATATGCGCTTCTTTTAATGCAGGAGCATCATTAACACCGTCACCAGTCATTGTTACTATCTCTCCATGTTCTTTTAGTGCTTGAACAATTCTTAATTTATGCTCGGGCCTAACTCTTGCAAAAACAACGGTTTGCTTTACAATTTTAAATAATTCCTTGTCACTAAGTTTATCTAATTCATCACCATCTAAAATTCCTCCTTTTTTAAGATTAATTTGTTTTGCAATTGCAATAGCAGTTTCTTTATTGTCTCCAGTTATCATTTTTACATTTATTCCTGCAACATAACACAATTTTATGGCTCCTTTTATTTCTTCTCTTGGAGGGTCTTCCATCCCGGCTAATCCTAAAAAAATAAGTTCTTGTTCAAAATGGTCTTTGTCTAAGGATTTAACTTTTTTATAAGCAATCGCAAGAGTTCTAAGAGATTTTGAAGTTAATTCTTGATTCATTTTCATTATTCTCTTTTTATCTTTTTCAAGAAGTGTGAAAACTCCATCCTCTCTTTGAATAAATTTGCACTTTTTTAATAGAATCTCCAAAGCACCTTTTGAATATATATAGTTCCCATTTTTTTCTTTAATTGCTACAGACATAATTTTTCTTCCAGAATTAAATGGGATTTCTCCTTCTCTTAAAAAATGTAAGTCATCTCTAAAAATTCCAGCTTTTGCAGATGCAATTAACAATGCTGCTTCAGTAGGAGTTCCTCTCATAGAATATTCATTATCTGTTCCTTTTCTTTCAATTTTTGAATCATTGCATAATACTCCTGCTTTTAATAGAAGATTTAATGGATTATTCTTTTGAACATTAATCTTCTTATTATCATATAAAAAATCTCCTGTTGCTTCATAACCTGCTCCCGAAATTTCAAATAGTTTATTATCACAAAATATTTTTTTTACAGTCATTTCTCCAGCAGTAATAGTCCCTGTTTTGTCAGAACAAATAACAGTAGTTTCACCAAGAGTTTCAATAATAGACATTCTGTTAACTATCGCATTTTTCTGAGCCATTCTATATGCCCCTGAAGCAAGTGTTGTCATTAAAACTACTGGAAATCCTTCGGGAAAGGCAGAAACAGATAATGCAATCACAACAATTAAGACTTCTATTATTAACTCAGAGGACAAAGGGACACTTCTTATTAACATTACAATTCCGGTTAAAATAGAAACAGTAAGCCCAATAAATACCATATATTTAGCTATGCCATTAACTTTCTTTTGCAATGGAAGTTCTTTTTCAGCAGTTGAAATCATTCCTGCTATTTTTCCAAATTCAGTGTTCATTCCTGTATGTAACACCTTAACTACGCACCTTCCATTAACAATTAAAGTTCCCATAAATAATTGATGTTCTTTTTCATAATTTCTCTCACTTTTTGCTTCAACTTTTTTTATTTCTTGAGATTCCCCCGTTAATATAGATTCATTAATTCGTAATTCTTTTGCTTCTAAAATAAGGCAATCAGCAGGTATTTTTTCTCCTGTTCTTAAAATTAATATGTCTCCCGGGACAATCTCCCTCGAGGGGATTTCTATTTCCTTACCATCCCTTATAACAATAGATATTGGCATAATCATTTTTTTCAAAGCAGAGATTGCTTTTTCAGCCTTATATTCTTGAAAAAACCCAATATTCACTACAAGAATTATAACTGCTAAAATTGTATATGCAGTAATAGACTTGCCTACAAAAAAAGAAAGAAGCATCGCCGCAAATAATAAATAAATAATAAAGTTATTTTTAATCTGCCTTAAAAGAATTTTTAATGGGGAAATTTTTCCAATCTCTCTCAATTCATTAGGTCCAGATTCTTTAAATCTTTTCTCAGCCTCTTTTTTTGTTAAACCTTTTAAATTTTTCATATTAAATATATCCTAATTATGTTTATTAATTTTAGCTTTTTTATTTAAATTACTTATCATAAACACTAAACCAACCTTTTACAAAAAAAATAAGTACAACTTTAAAATAGTTGCTATAGAAGCAACAAAAGCTATTAAAATGTTAATTAATCTAAATAACAATCATTTTAAAATATAAAAAATTTTATTTTTCAACTTTTTTCAATACTCTCTGCTTCTACTATAATTTTTGACTTTTTTGTAAAAAATTCTATCGCCCTTCTTAATTCTGGCTTTTTCTTTGCATATTCTTCAAGGGAAATTTTCTTTTGATATGCTTCCATTGCTTGAACCAGAGCAGTTGCTCCTTCTTTAGTTCCCTTAGGATGTGCATGAACCCCTGCACCCATAGTAGTTATGAAATCTGTTGTTCCAGCAAGATCAATAAATTGTTTTAATTTTGTTGGATTTAGTCCACCTGAAATTATTGGAGCACACTTTTTTATTCCCCTCCAAGAATCATCTTCCAAAATCACATGATGGTGGGAATCTTCTTTTACTAATTTTAAAACATCCTCATCATCTTTTGGAATTTTTGCCCATGATTGTTCAAAAAAATGTCCCTTGGCTAATAAATGTAAAATATTCTTTGCAGGGATAATATCATCTTCAGGGGTTCCTTTCATTTTTCCAACTCCTGCAGTTCCAGTATGAATCCCCGAGACACCCGCTAAACGTGCAAATTTTGATAAAACTAAAACAGTAAAACCAATTGGGTTTTCTGGTCTGGTAAATCCTCCGTGACCTGCCCTGTGAAAGTGAATAAATACATCAGGATATCTTCTTCTTAGGGTTTGCACTGCCATCCATCCAGCAGTTATTCCATCTATTAAAAAAGCATAACTGCCATGTTCAAAACCCGCATTTCTAATTAATTCACATCTTTCAATCATTGTATCAAAATCTGGAGCTGAAACATTAAATGAGTGAACTTTCTTTTTCCCGGTTTCTTTAACAGCTTTATCCATTGCTTCTTTAACATGAGCCACCATTTTCTCATACGGGCAAAAATCTTGATTTGCTTGTGGTTCATCATTTTTAACAAAGTCTCCTCCACCAACCCAAAAATCATAACATACTTCTGCATATTCTGCAGAAGTTAACCCCATTTTAGGTTTTATTATTGTTCCTAAAACAGGTCTTCCTTTAATTCCTAAATATTTTTTCATATCATCTAAAGTATAACTTGGACCATCATATTGTTCAAGCATTGCAGGAGGAAACCACACATCTAATAATTTTAGTGCATTAATTTGTTTCATTCCTAAAACATTTCCAACTATATAGGTTAAAATATTTTGAATATTTCCTCCCCTATCAAAAAGCCTCCATGGATAAGCTATCCAGACTAATTCTTTTTTTAAGTCAAGTTTGTAAACCAAAGCATTCATTTCATGAGAAAAATCGGTTTCAGTTTGCACTGCGAAATTTGTACCTGTTGAAGACTCTGCTGCAATTTCTGTGGCTGCTTGTAAAACATTTAAATTTTTTCCAGGAACAAAATGAAAAACGCATAATAAATATTCCCCATTTTTCGGATTAGATAAATTTAAATTTACATAACGTTGTTGTTTTTCATTAAGTGTTTTAAGCAAATCCTTCTCTTTTAAATTAATTTTTTTAATTATCATCTTATTATAATCTCTATTTATCCTTAAATATTTTTTAATCACTTATGCTTCTCTGCTTTTGAATGTTTACACTCGCATTTTAATTTTTTTCAATCTTCGGATGTTCATGTCCCAATTCTTTTTTTATTTTTAATTGCTTGAGATGTTTCTCTTTTTCTTCTAAAAATTTATTCATATTTGTTCCATATTTACTAATCATCGTCGAAACCTGGCTTCCTCCCAAGAAATGAGGCATTATAACATAAGTTGCTCCTTTATTATAAAAAGTATTTGCTTCTTCAATATTATGCGACACAACAATTATAATCGCTTTTTTATTTACTTGTCTAACATGCTTAATTAAGGATAAATTTATTTCAAAGTCAGGAATTGTTGAAACAATTATTTTTGTCTTGGTTAAATTTAATTTATTTAAAAATTCTTCATCATCTACATCCCCGTATCTACATTCAATTTTCTTTTTAGATAATTCAGAAATAGTTTCAGGATTATAATCCACCACTAAAAACTTGCTTTTTAATTTTTTAAAAGATTGCAAAATATCATAACCTATTCGATTATACCCAAACAAAATAAAATTATAATCTTCAAATTCTAATCTGTCATCTCTAATTTTTTTTCTCTCAAATACAGATAAGTATCTGGATAAATAAGGATATATTTTATCAGAATATAAAATAAGATATGTAGAACCTGAAATAGTTATCAATCCCACAATTGTAACAAGAGATAATATTTCAACAGTAAGATGCCCTACACTAACTCCAAGAGCTACAAAAATCAATGAGAATTCACTTATCTGGGCTACTGTAAGTCCTGCCTGGAAACCTGTTTTTTTCTTATAGCCAATCAAACCCATTAATATAATAACAATCAAAGGATTTCCAATGAGGATAAACAAAGAAAAAATTATTGCCGGAACAATAATCTGGCTTATGTTTCCAAGAACCATTTGAGAACCAAGCAGAATAAAAAATAAAATAATAAAGAAATCCCTTAGAGGCCTCATTTTTGAACTAATTTCATAATGATAAGGAGACATAGAAAGTGCAACACCTGCAACTAAAGCGCCTATTTCCATTGAAAATCCAATATAATGAAATAATGCTGCCAAACCTAAGCCCCACCCAATTGAAAACAAGAATAAAAATTCCTGGGATTTAGCAAAGAATTTTGACAGATTAGGTAAAACATAAATACTTATTAAAATAAATCCTCCAATTAACAAAATTCCCCCAAGGATATTACCCAAAGATAAATTACCCATACCTAAATTACCTGAAAAAGAGGAAACTATCATCAAAAGAATAATTACAAAAATATCTTGAACTAATAAAAAACCAATTGAAATTTTTCCATATAATTTCTCTAAATCTTTTTTGTCAGACAGCAACTTCATAATTATAATCGTACTGCTAAATGTTAAAGCAATAGCAATATACAATGAAACTATTATTGAAAATCCCAATGATCTACTTATAAAAAAACCAATCAAAGACGTAAAAACAATCTGACCAATTCCAGTTATCAAAGAAACCCTACCAACCTCTTTTATAACCCTTGGACTTAAACTTAAACCAACAATAAAAAGAAGAAGTGCTACTCCTATTTGCGAGAACACAGCTATTGTCTCTGTAGAACGAACAACATCAAGAAAATAAGGACTGACTATTATCCCTGCAAAAATATAACCAATTATTAAAGGTTGCTTCAATAATCTCATTATCCCTGCAATTAAAACAGTTATCCCAATAATTATGCTCAGTTCTATAAATATTTCCATTATATTTCCACCTCTCAAATTAATAGATAAATATAGTATAAAAAGGTTTTGAGATTAAACAAAAATACTATAACTAAAAAAATTTCCACCAGATTTAGAATAAGCATAAATTGAAATTCTTTTGAAAATTTTTCCCAACTCTCTAGCAGATTATTTATCACCTTCTTTCAGTTAACAAAATCTCGGGTTTTCTACTTAGCAATAAAGAAAAACCGCTAATCCTCGTGTTCTTCTACAAACTGCTCATCATCTAAAGCAAATACTTCACTTTTAGGTTGTTCTATAAGATTATTATCACGGGATTTTATTTTCCTCATTTTCCTTTCTATAATGCCTGCAAAATTATGTGGATTTTTTATGTTTGTCATTTTTGCTACTTGTCCTGAAATCAAACTTATGTGAATATCCCCATAACATAAAATCCTTTGAAAAAAGGTCTGATGAATTTCAATATCACTTATAGCTAGGAGGTCCATTCTTTTAGACTTCTTTGATAAATATCCTCGCGTATCAATAACTGATAAGAGATTAATCTCATACGACTGGTACAATCTGTGAATTTCAGTGAGGATTATTCCAATAAAAATTGCTAAAATTGCATACCAGAATAAACCAAAAGATAAAGAAGCATCAAATAAACGATAAATTAACAGAAAGATTATAGATATTATAAACAGAAAATAAAAAGGAACATACATCCTTCTAGTGTTACTTGTTCTAAACACTTCTTCCCGAGGATATTTCTGGTATTTCATATAATAATATTCTATGTAAACAGATATAAAAATTATTCGGTGTTGGGAAAAAATATTTTAATTAAAAAAATCCTCCAAATCAAGAACCCAATCGCAGCAAGCTGCGGGGTATGTTAGTTCAAAATTCATAACTAATTAGTTTTTTATCATTTCTTCCTTGATTCAACACATAATTTTTTACAGCAGTTAAAGCTCTCCCGTCCCCAACAGTATCA
>JBDRGM010000039.1:0-4964 GCA_043817815.1 archaeon | reverse complement strand
TTGAATAAAATTCTCTTTACAACCCTGTTTGCATGGAAGACGAACTAAAGTTCGCATTCCATTATGTTCCCAGCGTCGATAAATCGACCAAATTTAAAATTTCATTTTTGCCCACCCGAGATAGGAGAAAAAAGCCTGCGTCCTTAGGACAGATAACTGAAACAAGTTTCAGAGAAAAACTTCTTTTACCCGACCGACGAGAAAACCAACAAAATGCTTCGCACTTTGCATAACAAAGGGTAAAAGGTTTCACTTCGTTACACCCAAATTTTTCATTTACTTTGAGGGGTTCTTAGTCCTACGGACAATTAGTTTTGCTTCGCAAAAGGATTAAGTTTTTATATGGCTGTTCATTACTTATTTTAAGATGGTCAAAAAGAAAAATAATAATTTATGGTATATTATTGGAGGGATTATTATTGCCATCTTGTTAATTGTTTTAATAGTTATGCAAATTCAAAATTCAGAAAAACAAAAAGAGTTGCAAAAACAACAAGACGAATTACAATTTAATCAAAATAAAGAAAAATGTATAGAAGATTGTGCTAATAAGTGGAATAATGAACAAGGTTCTTGTGAGGATTTTTATAATAAAGAAAGAACTAATGGTTGGATGCCGGGCTCTACAGATTCCAGCATATTGGATTGTAGTGATTCTTGGCCAACAACTGAAAACGGAGCGACTTGCCAGTGTAAATGTGTTTGTACAGGGCTTACATCCAATTTTTTGATTTAATAAAATGGCAAAAAAAGAAAATAACATTAAATATATTATAGGGGGAGTAATAATTGCAATTTTACTTATAGCAATTATTGTAGTTTATTCTTCTAAACCTGAAGAAAAAGAAAAATTAACTGAGGAAGATTTTAAAATTTTAGACATTTATTGGGACGATTCTATTTATTGGGACAAACTTTGTGCAGGGGATTTTGGAGATTTCCAAACAGCAGGATATAAAATATTAACTTTTCAGAATGAAGAAGAATTATTATGTAATTTATTTATTAATGAAAAGGATTTTGCACACTATGACCAAAATCTTGGAAAAACCTATTCTCTTTTTGAGAGGGATGAACCACTTCATAAAGGTTATGACAATATAGATGCTTCAAAAAATAATATCTTTAAAATTTGCTGTACCTCTAATATTAAAGATGGAGAGATTTGCGATTCTGTAGCCCTTCCAACAAAATGCTAAAATGGCACGAAAATCCAAAAACAAGGATTTCAAGAAATATCTTAATTTTATTATTCCCGTTGTGATTATTGTCCTATTAATTATTTTATTTTTTAGTTATCCAAATAATTCTTCTTCTACCTTAATAAATGGAGAAGGAGAACAAGAAGAAGAATCTTCATTATTCGGGGGCTTATTTGAAGAAGATAACTCTTGTAAATACAGCAAAGGAGAAAATTGTTTAAACACTCCTTCAAAATGCGTTTGTAAAAATGACCAAATTTGTTCGCCAGATAGAACAAAGTCGGATAATTTGGGATGTTATACTATTGTTTGTGGAGATGGCTACCAAGATGAAGGAGAAAATAGCGAAACTTGTTGTTTAGATGCTGGTTGTTCTAATGGTTTAGTTTGTGATGCAAACTTAAACAAATGTGTAAAGCCCGAATGTCCTTTTGATTGTTGTATTAATGATTTGCAATATCAAGATAAGTCTTGCCCACAATATTATACTTGTGATAGTTCGCAACACTCCTGCGAACCAGACGACAGCGATAACGATGCTTTTCCTGATTATTTAGAAATTCAAACAGGCACAGACAGATTTAATTCAGATTCAGATAGTGATTCAGTTTTAGATGGTTATGATAATCATCCTTTACACGAATATTTGCCGAGAACATATAGTTACGATTGGCGTTATGGTAAAGAATGGTTAATTTTTACTAAAAAATTTGAATTTGATATAAGTGTTAGTGAGGATGTTGTTGCATCTTATGAAAAAATGCCTAAAGATAAATTGATTAGCAGAGATGACCCTCAACTAAAAGAGGTTGCTCAAATAATGAATAATTTAGCGGATGCAGAAAGTTATAGTAGTGCGGATAAATTAATGATGGTTATAGCTTTTTCTCGTTCTTTTAATTATGATTATACAAAAGCAGATTTTTCAGGAAAAGGTTTGCCTGATTGGGCAAATTTCCCAATGGAAACAATAGTTAAGAAGCAAGGGCTTTGTGCGGATAGTGCTGTTATGACTTCTGCATTATTAAGAGAGATGGGTTATGATGCACAATATTTAACTTCAAATGAATGTAATCACGCAATAATTGGTGTGCCTTTAGTAAATGGGATAACTTTAGATGGCTCGGAAAGATATGTTACTAAAGATGGAACTAAATATTATTATATTGACCCAACTTCGAGCGATTATTCTGGGAATATTATTTATTCTACAACTTCTAAGGATGATTTTGGAACTACTTTTTGTCAATCTAATGATTTTATTGTAAGAAATATCTAAGAAAACTTTCGCTTTTCGTAGCGACTTCTTTTAGAAAAAGAAGCAAAATAAGAACCCCTCATTTTCTTTTTTAGAAAAAAAGAAACAAAAAAGGGCAGGCTTTTTTCTCTAATTATTTTGTCGTCGGAAACAACCATCCTCCTCCCCCACCCTAAAATGAAATTTTAAACTCACGAGGAAACTTTTTGTTTCAGCTCGTGCCTCAACTCTGATGAGTTTCGGTCTGGGAACAGCAGATTAAACAGAAAAATGTTTTCGCTTCGCTCACCCTCTTTTTTCGGGACACATTTTTCCCAAATTTTTTCTTTCAGAAAAAACTCTCGAGGTCGCTATCGCTCCGTGAAAACTTCTTCTACTCACGATGTCATATTCACCAACAACCCCCAAAAATATTTTAAACCTACTTTCCATTCAAAAAACATGGGGGAAAACGAAAATTGTATATTTCCAAAATGTCAAAAGTGTGAAAAAGGCTATCTGGTTCCTTTTTCATACAAAGAAGATGTATTTGAAAAATGGAAATGTACAGAATGCGGATTTACTGTAAACAAACGTTAAGCATTATAAATATCAACAAGACCATACTTTTCTTTTAGCTTGTCATATTTAGAAATTTGAAAATAATTAAGACTATTTTTATTTCTTAATTTAATCAAATCTCTAGCATCGCCATATTCATACAATTCTCTTCCAAAAGAATCTCCTTCAGAAATAAAAATCACTTCTGGCTCTGAAAACAACTTCCCAACTCCAACATATTCAATTTTATCATCAGTTATTATCGAAGGTCCAGTTGTCTCAATAAAACAATAACCAGTATCTCTTGTATCATATTTTTCAGAACACTTTATTCCAATAGATTCATGATTCTCTATTTGATAATAAAACATTGAAACCCCATATCCAAGTTCCCTTAATAAAAAAGCCAATAACTCTGCCTTTTCTCCACAAACCCCTTCGGCATCATAAAGAACCTCATAAGCATACCTCGAGTAATTTGTTTCTATACCATGAAACAAAGTTATCTTCTCTGAATTACCAAAAGGAATATTCTGAACAATACTAACTGCAATCCTCACTTGATCCCCTCTATCCTCTACAATATTTTGTATCTCGATAACCAACGGTAAAAGAAGCTCCCTCTGCTCAACCTCATCAAGATGCTTAAGTTTAAAATCTCTCCTGCTAGGAGATTCTCCATTTGTGTACTGAATAGATTGAGGAATACCAGAAACATAATCAACCAAACCCCCATAAACAACTAAATCAATCTTTCCTTCTTCCCCTCTCAAAATATATCTTAAAGAAATATCTTTTGGTTCTGTTTGATATTTTGAAATACAAGAATCTCCTTTCTGTGTCAACACCTCAGGACATCCACAAACAGAAGCTCTCGGAGCAAGAAATCCCCCTTCACAAAAATACGGCTTATTAACAGAACAACTTTCATAAGAAGTTCCATCTCCACATGCATCAACTTCTACATCCCAACTAAAAACAAACAAAATAAGAAATAAACTTATCAAAACAAAACCAGCAATAACAAATATAATCACTAATTTATTTAAAGACATCTCTTCTGACTTAATTTTCAAAGGCAAACGAATACGAGAAGCCATTACAAATTTTTTCCCACTCTTTTTCATAAACAACTTAAGAAAAATAGTTATAAAAACTTATTCTAAATATATTCCAGGCTTGCCAGGTTTAGCTTTCTTTGACTTATTCTCCGGGTCATACTTATTCTTATCATTAACTGCAAACAGCTCAATACCTTCAAAATTTTTATAAAACTCAATCTCATTTGGAAGAACATAAACATAAACCTTACCTTTCTTTCCTGTCAACTTCTTCAAATAATTAATATCACTTCCCAATTTCTCAATTGCCTCTTCTTCTTTCTCAAACTTCTCATTAATTTTTTTCTCGTCTACAACAGGCCATTTTTCCAGAGTTATAAAATTTTTATTCCCAATTTTCTCCCAAAGCTCTTCAGTTATATGAGGACAAAAAGGATGCAACAATTTCAAACTCTTTTCAAGAACATCTTTTGAAGTTTTTGAAGGTAAAAAATTAAACAACTCACGAAGTTTAATCACAGCCAAGTTATATTTAAAATTCTCAATATATTCTGTAACATCTTTAATTGTTTTGTTCAACTTACTCTCTGTTCTTTCATCTGACTTTCCAATTTTAACATTATCAAAATAATCAATAACTTTATTAATAAATTTCAAACTTCCTTGCACACCCTTATCACTCCAATCTCTTGGTTTATCCGGTGCAGCAAGAGACATTAAAAAAAATCTCGCAGTATCAATCCCATATTTCTCAGAAACAACTTCTGGCAGAATGACATTTCCTTTTGACTTTGACATTTTCTCTCCGTCCTCTCCATGCAACATTCCTTGATTAAACAATTTTGTAAAAGGCTCATTATAATTAACATAACCTAAATCTCTTAACGCCTTTGTCCAAAACCT
>JBDRGM010000038.1:0-18986 GCA_043817815.1 archaeon | reverse complement strand
ACTTTAATTACCTGAAATCTAATTCCTCTTATATCTCCTTTTGCTCGTCCCTGTTTCCCTCCAATTCTTTCAATCACAACCTCGTCGTGTTCATCAATAAATCTCTGTGCAAGATTTCCTGGAATAAAAGCTCCAACACTTTTTCCATTTTTCTTCAACTGAACCCTGCAACATTTTCTCATAGCAGAGTTTGGCTGCGCAGCTTCTTTCTGAAACTTTGACAAAACAATTCCCTTTGCCTGACTAGAACCTTTAAGCGGATCAGACTTCACAAAAAGATTCAGAGTCCTCACTTTATACGCTCGATCTTTCCATCTAAACTTCCTTCTATTTTTTATTTGCTTTAGAGCACTTTTCAAACCCATAATATAATGTCTTAGAACTAGTTTTTAAAAGTTGTTATTTTCAAACAATCCTCAACTCTTTCCCAAAAAAATCTTTGACAATTTTTTGCATCTCTAATAATCGTCGTTTATCTCGACCAATCATCACAGCCTTGCTTTGCTTCCCAGCAGTAACTATCATTTCATTTCCCTCAACAACAACTTCATTAATTGTCGCAGGACTAACAATAGACTCAATAAAACTCTTTGCATCTTCAATCCCTCTCGGCTTTGGAATGATTTTTATTTTCTTTCTGAGAATCTGACTCAACTGTCTCACATTACTAGCATTCTCTCCAACAGCTCTTCTCACAAGAGGTTTTGGAACTCCAAAAACAATTGTCTCATTATACTTAAAACAAAATCGTGTATCAACTCGGGTAATTCTCGCAAACAAATTCAAATGTCTCATATCTTGCATATTAATTGTGTTTACCATTTCAAATATTTTTATTCACCATTTTTGCAATAGAATTTGTAAAGGGAAGTGGTTTAAAAGCTTTTTGTAAAAAACTTTTAGGTCAAATCATAAGTGAAGTCTTATGAAATTTTCCGAAGAGGATTATTATGAGATATAAAAATTAGGAATCACTAACATTCGTCAATTAACTAAAAAAATTTCTTATTAACTATATCCGATTAATCTGCGTTAGTAGGTAACTTTGTTTTTTAATCTCCTACCACACAATATTTCCCATCTTTTTCATAACCAAAATAATTATTTATCTCAATCAATCTTTCTTCTCTAGAAGAAAATTCATTCCTTGTTTTTATTCTATAAATAATTCCATCCACTAATTCAATACATTCCTCATCAACCATATCCCAGAGACTCATACAAAAAACAAGAATAAGAAATTTTTATATTTTTCTATCTAAACAAACTTGAATATTTTCTAAACTCAATTCCTGTTTTAGATGCTTGCACTGTACGGATTCTCCTTGGAATAAAAACATCTTTTATATGTTTCCTTTCTCTCTTTCGTTTAGAATGATTTTCTAAAGAAATATTTGTAACCCTTTGTTTAGGAGAGCCACTTCCAAAACAAATATTATACCATTTAGAAGTACCAATTTCTATCCCCCTCATTTTTCTCCCCTCTTGAATTACTTCCTTATGAAAACAATTTCCATTTGGACATCCATTCAAAATATCAAAGAGTTTTGGATTCTGCCTGTAAATTAAATCATACATCATTTTCAAAAATAAGAATTAAGGATATTTAAAGATAATTGTGATAAATTATTTATTAACTCTCTCAACAACTTTGCTCTTCGCTGTTATTTTATCTTCTTCTTTTTTTGTCAAAGGTCCAACAACTTTTACAAGAAGTCCAGGTAATCCAGTTCCAATTGGAACAGGTTGATTAAGTATAATGTTCTCAATCACACTAGCCAACTTATCCTTACTACCTTTTATCGAAGCATTTACAAATTGCTTGTCCGGAACTTCAAATGTAGCCCTTGCTAAAATCGAATCTTTCTGTGCAATTATTCCCATTCGTGTAACCCCTTTAATCACTCCAGTATTAGTCATAGCATCGGCAACTAATTTAAGATGCCTCATGTCAATATCAAGTCCCTGCGAATTCAACACATCTCCGACCTCATTAATTATCAATTGTCTTCCTGCTTCAATTCCAAACACCTCTGCAACTTCATGCAAATCATTTGAAATTATTTTATCTCCTCTAACTTCCTTTAAGTCAAGTATCTTTTTCAAATTAGTTCCAAGAGTAATCACAACAAAATCCCTCTCTCTCTTAACAATCAAAATCTGCTTGACTCCTTTAATTCCTGAAATAATTGTCTTTTTCAATTTTTCTTTCAATTTATATATCTCTCTAAAACTAAGGTCAGAAACATCTAATATAATTGAGTTCGAACCTTCTGCTGCTTTAAAACCAAGGTCTTTAAGTTTCTCAACAACTTTCTTAACAGGAGTATGAGTTTGTCTCAAACCTTCTTTATCAATTTTTATTCCAATTTTTTTATCTGTAAAATCAAGATTAATTTCTGATGCAATCTCCCTTATTGTAACTTCTTTTATTTTCTCAGCAAAAACTTTAGCATCTTTTTCATTATTATATTCTTCCTTTAAATAAATCTCCATCTTAGGAGAAGAAGCTTTTTTTCTTGCGTCAAATATTTCTATAATTCTTGGAAGACCCATAGTAACCTGCATTTCTGCAACACCTGCCATATGGAAAGTTCTCATAACCATCTGTGTCGAAGGTTCTCCAAAAGATTGCGCAGTAACAATTCCAATAGCTTCACCCGGTTCTATTTTTCCACCAAGATGCAACTTTGTAACATCAGCACCATCATCTCCATACTTAAATTGGATAATATTATTATTGCTGTCTCTGACTGTTCCATCATACTCCACTCTCAAATCCTGAAGAGCATTTGACAATCTTCTATAAAGATAACCAGATTTAGGTGTTCTCAACGCAGTATCCATTAAAGAATCTCTCCCAGTAATTGCTCCAAAGAAAAACTCATCCGGTCTTAGACCTTTAATAAAAGGACTATGTATAAATCCTCTCGCTCGAGGAGATAAATCTCCTTTTTTGAAAAATGACAATGTTCTTCCAGTATAACCAAAATCAATTCTATGCCCGCTCAATTGCTGTTGACCAACACAACTAGCCATCTGAGTAATGTTCAAAATATTTCCTCCACCACCAGACTTAATCATATGACTAACGGGATTAGTATCAGGAAATCTCTCTTTGACTATCTCACCAATCTTGGTTCTAACATTGTTCAATGTCTGCAAGATATTTATCTCCCTTGATTCTTCACTTGTTTTTCCAGGAATCACATCAATAGTTTTATTATTATAAGACTCAATTATTTCTTCAGTTTTCTTCTCTGCTTTTTTAATAACTTCTTTGCCTTCATTAACTGTCTCTTCATCTAAATCTAAATCTTCAACAGAAATTGTCACACCACGATTTGTTAAGTAATTAGTTCCTAAATTAAATACTTTCTTTAAAATTTCAATAGTATCATGTCTTCCAACAGACTTATCAAGTTCCTTAATGAGTTCTCCATCTTCTCCACCAAACGATGTCTTATCTATAACCCCTTTTATAATTTCTCCATTTTTAATTGTAATAGAATCATTTGAAAAATTAATCTTTGGGAATATTGTGGAAAACAATTCTTTTCCACTAATTGTCTTCTTCAAAACATTATAATCCACCCCTGATTGATGCAATAATTGATTAGCCTCTTCCCTTGAAAATTCTTTAAATCCTAATAAATAATTTCCAGTAATAGCGTCGGCAACACACCCAATTAAGTTTGTATTATTTTTTGGAGAAATCAAATTCTTTTTAACGTCTAAAAGCATTTTCGCTTCTGCTCTTGCTTCCTCTGTTTGAGGAGAGTGAATATTCATTTCATCTCCATCAAAATCTGCGTTATAAGGAGCCGCAGTAGCAGGATGAAGTCTAAAAGTCCTTCCAGGAAGAACTCTCACAAAGTGAGCCATCAAACTTCCTCTATGTAAACTTGGATGCCTGTTAAACAAAACAATATCTCCATCTTGTAAATGCCTCTCTACTTGATACCCTGGTGAGAGTTCATTCATAATTTCATCCTTAAGCTCAGGAGTAATTTTTTTTCTCTTGCCGTCAGGTCTTATAACATAATTTGCTCCGGGATATTCATCTGCTTTCTCAACTAACTTTTTCAATTTTTCCAAATTCAAATCATTAACTGTCTCAGCAACAGTAACGATTCTAGCAATTTCATAAGGCACACCAACTTCATTAATATCTATCGAAGGATCAGGAGAAATAACTGTTCTTCCAGAATAATTAACTCTTTTTCCTGCTAGGTTTTTTCTAATCCTTCCTTCCTTACCTTTAATTCTTTCTGTGATTGTTTTTAATGGTTGACCACTTCTATGTCTTGCAGGAGGAATTCTCGCAACACTATTATCAAAAAATGTTGTTATATGAAATTGCAATAAATCCCACAAATCTTCAATAATCACTTCTGGAGCCCCTGCATTCAAATTTTCCCAAAGCCTTTGATTAGCTCTTATAATATCAGAAAGCTTGTGTGTTAAATCATCTTCACTTCTTTCTCCTGATTCAAGAATAATACTTGGTCTTACAGTCACAGGTGGAACCAAAAGCGCTGTTAAAACTGCCCATTCAGGTTTACATGTATCTTTATTCACTCCAATCTTTTTCAATTCTTCTTCAGGAATTCCAACAAGAATTTCCCTTATCTCCGTCGGAAATAATCTCTTTCTTCCAATATAAAAACTCGTTGGCTTATCCAACTTAACTTTTTCATTAGCCGCCCCACAATGAGGGCACTTCTTTGCATCTTTCGCTTTCTTAGCTCTCTGACTTGGGGGATATTTTTCCAAATCTTTATCTGCAATCATTAACTTTCCACACTCTTTACAAAAACATCTTAATCCTAATTCAATCAAAGGGACATATTTTAAATGAATAACAGGTCTTGCTAAATCAATGCTTCCAGAATGCCCAAGACATTCCTTTAATCTTCCTCCGCATGTCCTACATCTTGTTCCAGGATCAATTGCACCAAGTCTCAAATCCATTAATCCCCCATCAACAGGGTACCCATCAATATCATAAAGTTCAGGTGTCACAATCTTCGCCGACGATAATTTTTTAATCTTCTCAGGACTAAGCAAACTAAATCCAATTGCTCCAACTTTTTTTCTTATTGGTTTTTTCATTTTAATCTAATTCCCCAAGATATTTTGATTGAGTTACTATTCCTTCATCTTTAAGTATTCCTCTGCCCCAAGGACATTCTTGTGTTTCATATTTCCCTCCATCAGCAAAGAATTTTGTCCACCCTTCATTAATTCCTCTCCATATCTTCATTCTATTAACTAATTCACTATAGGATATTCCAATTTCTCCTTTCATTTTTTCCTCGTATTTAATTTAAATGGATTACCAATATTCGTCATCATGTAATTAATTCTTCTAGCTTGTTTACTCATATTTATTTTTCAGTTCAAGAGTTGTATGAATATGTAATCCCTGCAACTCTTCTAATAATAATTTAAATGCATATGAAACTTCAATTGGCTCAACATCTTCGCTGTTACATACAGGACACGCAATTTTATTCCTAATAGTATCATCTATTGCAATGCTCCCACACTTCATGCAAATAGGAAGCACAACCTTATCAGAGTCATATCTCTCCTTCAATAACAATGACGCACCATGAGCAACAAGTGCCTGTTGTTCCATTTCTCCTAATCTTAATGCTCCTCCTCTTGCTCTCCCTTCAATTGGTTGTCTTGTCAACAACGCAATCTTTCCAGAAGCTCTTCCATGAACTCTGTTACCAACCATCTGCTTAACTTTCAAATAATATGAATTACCAATAAATATTTTTACATCCATTCTCTTCCCAGTAATTCCATTATACATCGTCTCCTTTCCGTCATATCTAAATCCTAAATTTTTCAACTGATCTTCCAACTCGTTTTTACTCTCTCCAGAAAAAGCAGTTCCATCGACAACACTTCCTTTAAGACAACCAACTTTGCCTGCTAACAATTCTAACAAATATCCAACAGTCATTCTGCTAGGTAAACCATGTGGATTAAAAATAATATCTGGCTTTATTCCCCTTGCACTAAAGGGGATATCTTGTTCAGGAGCAATCATTCCTATAACTCCTTTCTGACCATGAGGTGTTGAAAATTTGTCTCCAATTTCAGGAATCCTTGGGTCCCTTGTTTTTATCTGGACAACTTTGTTCCCTTGATAATCTTCAGTAATAAAAACAGCGTCGACAATTCCTTTTTCTTCCTGCCTCATAGAAACACTAGACTCTTTTTTTGTCTTCACTGAAATTTCTCTAACTTCTGACAAAAACTTTGGAGGCGACATTTTACCAATAAGGACTTCACCATGACTCATTTCTGCTTCAGGATAAATAATTCCATCATCTTCCAAAAGCTCATAACTTGATTCTGTCTTATATCCACTGCTATCTTTCTCTGGAATAGCAATCTCATCTTTCAAACCACCTGCATAATTCATCTCAACTGCAGAATAGGGCCTGTAGTAAAAACTCCTTCCCATTCCTCTGTCAATACTTCCTTTACTCAATACTAAAGCATCCTCCATATTATATCCTTCATAAGTCATAATCGCAACAACAAGATTTTGTCCAGCAGGATAAGTTTCTAAAGTGTCATACACAAAACTTCTCACAATAGGTTTTTGAGGATACTGTAAAATACTAACATCTGTGTCAAGTCTACATAAATAACTTGCAGTGTATAATCCAAGAGCGTGCTTCTGGGTTTTACTTCCTCTGTTTAACCTTGAACTCTGATTGTGATTTGCATATGGAACAAGAGCAGTAACAATTCCAAACAAATCAACAGGGTCTATTTCTAAGTGAGTGTGTTCAGAAGTTATTTCCTCTTCGTACAAAGCAACAAGCATATTTTCTTCTTCAGCAGCGTCGAGATATTCAATTATTCCTTTATTAATTAAATCCGCCCATTTTAACTCGTCTTGTTCTATTTGAATCAAATGTTCATTCTTTAATTTAGGGCTCCCATTTTCAATCACTATCAAAGGTCTCAAAACCCTTCCTGGTTCTGTTGAGATTGTAATTATCTGGAAATTCTCATCATTCCGAATATTTAACTGAGAAGGAAATTCTCCATCTCGTCTTTTCTCTCTAACTGCTTCTACAAATTTCTCTTCCTCTTCAACACTTCCAATAAATATACCATTAAAGAAAACTTCTTTTCCAACAACTCCCTCTTTATTTAACCCCTCCAACTCTAATTTTTTTATGAATTTATCTTCATCCATTTCTATTCTAGTAGATACTTTACTCATGATTGCAAGATTTTTTCTAAGACCAATTTCTGTTCCTTCAGGAGTTTCTATTGGACAGAATCTTCCATAATGTGTTGGATGAAGAGTTCGAGCTAAAAAGTTTTCCTGGTCACTTGGGAGCATACTAGAGACTCTCTGTAATTGTGAAATTGTTGCAAGATAATTTGTCTTATCCATGTTTTGAGTAACCCCACTTCTTTCACCAGTCCAGCTTCCTGTTGCAATCGCAGACTCAACTCTATGTGAAAACAAAGTAGATTTAGCAGTTGTTTTAATTGAAAAGAACTTTCTTCTTTTTGATGATTTTTGCAATGAATATAAAACATCTCTAACTAAAATCCCAAGATTAACTCTAAACAAACTTGACAATAAATCTCCTGAAAGCCTAACCCTTTTATTTGAATAATGGTCTTTGTCAGTTCTCAGCTTAGGGTTTTCTTTTGCAATTAAAAATTGTTTTATTAATTTACACAATGTCACAGCTTTCTTTATCCTGTCTTCTTTTTTTTGTCCAATGTGTGGAAACAAATATGAATCAATTCTCTGCTTAACTCTATCCAACATCTCTTTTTTTGTTCCCTGAAGATTTGTATTTTCTGCAATATACATCATAGCATCTTCTTGAGTTGCTATATCCACAAATTCATAAAGATTAATTACAATGCTATCTGTTTCCTTTCCTAAGTACTTAGCAATATCTACCTCTTTTGTTAAACCAAGTGCTTTAAGAATAATCACTGCAGGAATCTCTTTAAATCTACTAAAAGAAGTTTCAATTATTCCTTCTTTGTTTTCTGTAACTGTTACTGGAATTCTATATGTTCCTCTTAATGAAAAAAGTCTCAAATTTAATTCACCTTTTTTATTATCCTCGATAAATGGCTGATTCTCTGCCAAATCCTCTGCCATTACCATCACTCTTTCATTTCCATTAATTATAAAATATCCTCCAGGGTTCTTAGGATCTTCATAATTCTTAATCAATTCCTCTCTGTTCATCCCGTGAGTATTGCAAACATTGCTCTTCACCATTATTGGAATTTTTCCGATTTCAACAATTTCTGAATCAACCTGGTCATCTTTTTTTATTGTTATTTCAAGAGTAATTGGAGCAGAATAAGTAAGATTTCTAAGTCTCGCTTCTGATGGCACAATCATAGAAGAACTTCCATCAGCCTCGATAACTTTTGGCCTACCAACTTTTATTTTTCCAAGACTAATTTCAAAATCTTCATTACTAGTGCTCTCTGAAATCTCCTGAACAATTTCTTGCATTCGTTTGTCAATAAAATCATTAAAAGATGTGATGTTAGATTCAACTAAAGAATGCTCCTGCAAATATTTTTTCATTACTAAATGATTTTTTGTTTTCATCATACAACAACTCTAAAAGAGGTTTGGATTGTGCCATCCTTATCTTTCCTCTCAATTTTAATTAGGTCTCCAACCTGACAACCTTCTGGCAATCCTTCATCATTTGAAATAATTTTTGGCAGTTGCGCCTTTGACACATTTAAATCTTGTAACAATTTTTCAACTTCTTTTTCACTGATTTTAGAGTGTTTTGGTTGTAGAATGTGCATTTTGATGGATGAAATTACATAGTCTGAACTCACTTGAATTTTTAACAACTACATAATAATAAAAGATAGTAAATTTTCGTTTAAAAAGCTTGCGGTTAACCGCAAGATTAAAGAAAATACAGAAAGCAACCTAATATTTATCAAAACCCATCTATTACAACCTTAATCCAAGAATTATTAGTACAATTGCAATAATTAACTCTCCGATTCCCCATGATTTGATATTTTTCTCAATATGTTTGCTAAACATCCTAAAAAATTTCAAACTAACTTTCGGAAAAAAAACAGCAATAGACCCTTCTATTAGCATCAAAATTCCTAAGACTATTAATGTCGTAGCTAACACACCCATTTTATATTATTTTTAAGAAAAAGTAATTTTTAAAGTTGTTGTTGAGGGAAATAATTAGTAAAAATGAAATGGCCCCGGAGGGATTTGCGGCCTCGAAGAGGTCATCCCTTGAGAAACCCCTTGGGGTGAAAATCCCAAATGGCCCCGGAGGGATTTGAACCCCCGACACCTTGATTAAAAGTCAAGTGCTCTGCCAGGCTGAGCTACGAAGCCATATCTAATGTTAGATATTTTAGTTTAAAAAGATTTCATTTAACTTCTTAACTCTCTTAAGAGTCTTGTTCCTCTGAAAACTAAGGGGGTAAAGAGTCTTATTTCTTTTTCATCTTGTGGTTCATATTTTATACTCTCAAGCGCTTTTTCTTTTGAATCAATTGCACCGCATGCAACAATTGCCTTATCTGTGCCTTCTAATCGATGATAAAATATTTTCTGAACTTTTAATCTTTTTTCATAAACAACTTTGCCACTTCCTGAACCTCTGCCAGAATGATTTGGTAAAAACAAATTATACTCTTTAAGCAACTCTCTATCCCCTGTGGTGTTTGAAATAATATATTTATCTACATAATTATAGCTTTTTGAAATAATCTCATCAGCACCCTCCTCATTTAAGTCAGGAGAAATTTTTAGCCCTAATTTATGGTGAGGCAGAATTAAATCTTTTGTGAATTTTAAAAAAATCTCCAATTCTTCTAAGAACTGTTTTCTCGGAACGCAAAGGTTATCACATGAAGAATCAAAATCAAATTCAATTACATCAGGGTGATTCCTTAATGTCAAAATTGTTTTTTCAACATCAGAAAGTCTTGCATCAATATTATCTTTAATCAAAGGATTATTTGTAGGTCCAAAACTTTCAATTAGTGAAACCCCTCTGTACTTTTCATTTCTCTTTGCAAGTCTTTCACATCCGTCACTGTTCCACCCTTCATAGTTAATCATAGATTCCAAATCAACATTTCTAGAAATTGTAGGTTTGGGATTTCCTTTCCATTTATTCGCACTTGTCGTCCCTTGAACAACACCATCAAATCCAATATACCATAAACTTCTCGGAGGAATCTTCCCATTTTTGTTTAATCCAGCAGCGCTATAAATCTTAAATCCTGGATTCATTCTGTTCTCTTTGCAATCCAACACGAATTTATCAAGATTTGTTGCATATAAAATCTGGCATAAAAGAACAAACCCCCTATGAGCATATTGTGGATTTTTTTCAGTCAGTTTAAAAATAGGTTTTTTTATTCCGTCATAAAATTTATCAAAGCAATCTCTTATTAAGTCCATTTGTTAATTTAATTTTTTCCACTTTAAAAGTCATGCTGTTCTGCTAAAATATCATTAACCAAAAAGATTTTTCTATTATTAACTTACATTAATTTGTGAATGAAATGAGCAGGTATCCTTTCAAATAAACTTCCCCAACTTCTCTTCCATCTCCTCACCACTCATTGAACCAACAAACTGCTCAACAGGTTTACCATCCTTAAATAAAACAAAATTAGGAATAGACCGAACACCAAACCTCTGAGCCAATTGAGAATTATCTCCTGTATTAACCTTGCCAAATTTAACCTTCCCGTCCAACCTCTCACTCAATTCCTCAATCACTGGTGCCATCATCAAACACGGCATACACCACTCTGCCCAAAAATCAACAAGCACAACTCCTTCCTTAACAAAATCATCAAAATCTCTACTTGTCAATTCAAGAACTTTATCATTTTCCATGAGAGAAATAAAAATGCGGGATTTATAAAATTATTGATATGTGTGGTTTAGTATTATATTTTATACTATGGATTTATTTAAAAGTATAAAAAGATTTTAATAAAAATGTTTGAACCAAAATATCCTAAAGGCCATTTAAGCAAACTAATTATTGGGGATAAGAAAAACAATATTGGAATATGTACTCTATGGAGCCCCCCACAATATATTATAAAAAACATTAAGAATGACTCGTTTGCGATCGCTGGACAACTTGTGACAAAAAATCAAGGAATAAGTGCAATGATAAGAAATTGCCTACTTCATGGAGCAATTACAGATATTGTTGTTACTGGGGCTGATTTAACAGGAACCAAACAAGCTCTTAAAAATTTAATTATTAAAGGCGTTGATGAAAATCACAAAATTATTGAAGCAGAAAATGCACAGATTGAAAAAGAAATTCCAATGGAAGCAATAAATCTATTCAGAGAAAACATTACAATTCATGAAAGTGACTATATTACTAACGAACTTCTGGAGAATTTGCATAAAAATAGAAGGTATGTAAATGAAAATGAACTTGATTTTCCAGAACATGAAATTGAAATACCAAAAACATTTCCATCTGAGGGAATTTTATACAGCGTTAGAGAAAAATACATTGCAGACGCATGGCCAGAAATTTTATTACAAATTAGAAAATTTGGGGAATTAAAACCAAGCAGACATGGAGAAATGCAAGAATTACATCAACTTTCTGTTGAAATTACAGATGAAGATACTCACAACATCCGATGGAATGAAGATTTTACATTTAGCAAAGAAGAACTTGAAAATTATTACCCCCAAGTTTGCACAAAAAACCCTCTTGCAGATGTTGAGTACACGTATGGACAAAGAATATTTGACTATCTTGGGGTAGACCAAATAAATTATGTCCTTGACGTATTAAAAAAAGATCTTAGCAGTAGATATGCTTATGTTAGTTTATGGAATCCTTCAATTGACTCTGTTTCTCATAAAGATCAACCCTGTTTAACTGCATTAAACTTTTTAGTTAAAGATGGTGATAAATTAAATATGTCTGCATGGATAAGAAGCAATGATATATGGGGGGCCTGGCCATCAAATGCTTTTGCACTCAGGAGATTGCAAGAAAACATAGCAAAAGAACTCAATTTAAAAGTTGGAAGTCTTGTAACAAATTCTATGTCTACACATATTTATTCTAATTGTTTTGAAGATGCAGATGAACTAATAAAAAAAAGAGAAAAGAGATGTTTAGAAAAAGATAAGAGGGGAAATCTTATTATTTATGTTTCTGAAGGGAAAATATCAGTTATTCACAGAGATTCCTCTGGAAATGAATTAGGAGTTTATGAAGGATATAATGCAATTAATCTTATTAATACATTATTAAATGAAAAAATAATTGGGAATCTACCTCATGCAACTTATATTGGAAGAGAAATTCAAAAAGCAGAAATTGCTTTAGAAAAAGGTATTGAATACAAACAAGACCAAAAATTAAATTTGTTAACTTCTGGAGGGAAAAAAGGTTATTTAATTGTTCTTGATGGAACAGATGGTTCTGGAAAAGCAACGCAGACAAAACTTCTTTTTGAACGATTAAAAAAAGAAGGATTTGATGTTGAATATATAAGTTTTCCTCGATATGGAAAAGGAAGCGCAACTCTTGTCGGAGATTATTTATCTGGAAAGTTCGGAAAACCCGACGAGGTCAAGCCAAAAGTCGCTTCAATTTTTTACGCATGCGACAGATATGGTGCTTCATTTAAAATGAAAGAATGGCTCGCACAGGGAAAGATAATAATTTGCGACAGATATGTTTCTGCAAACATGGGACATCAGGCAGGGAAAATTCAGAATTTAGAAAAAAGAGATAAATTTTTAGAATGGTTAAATGAATTAGAATTTGAAATTTTTGAAATTCCAAAACCAGATATAAATTTCCTCCTTGACATGCCGACAGAAGTAGGGCAAAAATTATCTGAAACAAAATGGACTTCAGATTATATTCAAGGAACTAAAAGAGATATTCATGAAGTAGATATAGACCATCTTAAACATTCAAAAGAAGCATATAATTATGTTGCAAAAAAATTCAATTGGATAACAATTAACTGTGCACCAGATAGAACAATTGATTCATTAAAAACTCCCGAACAAATTCACGAAGAAATCCTCCGCCACCTAAAACAATGCCTCGGATTATAACACTCAACCAAATAAATCCTTAAATAACATTTATCCTTCTTCCAATCATGGAAAATAAAAAAGAGCTGATTATTGGAATAACAGGAACTCTGGGAGCGGGCAAAGGGACAGTTGTGGAATTTCTAAAACAAAAGGGTTTCAAACATTTTTCAGTAAGAAATTACCTTAATGAAGAACTAGAAAAAAGAGGACTTCCTTTAAATAGGGATAACCAAGTCATGCTCGCAAATCAGATGAGGCACATTAATTCACCAAGTTATATTATTGAACAACTTTATGAAAAGGCCAAACTATCAGAAGGGAATGTTATTATTGAGAGTATAAGATCACCAGGTGAGGCAGAATCAATAAAACAAAAAAACGGGTTTCTTCTTGCAGTCGACGCTGATCAACAAATAAGATATTCAAGGATTTCTGCAAGACAAAGCGAAACAGACAATATAAATTTTGAACGATTTACAGAACAAGAAAAAAGGGAAATGTTCTCCGCAAATCCTCATGAACAAAATTTGAGTAAGTGTATTCAAATGGCTGACTTTGTTTTAGAAAATAATAAGGGCATTGAAAATCTCAAAAGACAAATTGAAGAGGTCTTAAACAAAATCTCATTTAATGACGAACAAATAATTAATAAGAGACCAAACTGGGATGAGTATTTTATCGAAATCATGAAAACAGTTGCTAAAAGAGCTACATGCGACAGAGGAAAAAGCGGATGTGTAATTACAAAAGATAAACACATTTTAGTTACAGGTTATGTTGGTTCTCCCACCGGAATTTCCCATTGTGACGATGTAGGTCATCAAATGAAAAAAATGCTACATGAAGATGGAAGCATCTCACAGCATTGTGTAAGAACAATTCATGCAGAACAAAACGCGATATGTCAAGCAGCAAAAATAGGAAATTCCCTTCGAGGCGCAACTCTTTATTGTAAAATGACTCCCTGTGCAGTTTGTGCAAAAATGATAATTAATTCAGGAATAAAAAGAGTTGTCTGCGAAAAAAAATACCATCGGGGAAAGGAATCAGAGGATTTATTTAGGCAGGCAGGAATACAATTAGATATTCTAAATGATGAAGTTGAGAGTTATGAAAATATTTAATCAAAATTAAAAAATCTTCTCAAATACTTCTCAACAAATTCATTTCTATGGGGATAATCACAATCACTACAATCCCAAATCTTTATACCATCTTTAATAAACCATTTGCCCTTAGAACTATTAATCTTACATCCTCCTTCCTCAATTCCATTATCATATTCAGGACAATAACAAAGAAAACAATTCAACTCCTCAACATCATGACACTTACCCTCCTTAAAGCAAACACAATCTTCTGGATTCTTTTCCTTCTGATTTTCAAAATCAAACTCACGAATTATTTTATTAATATGTTGCTCAATGAATTGTCTTGTTTTAGGGTTCATCTTTAAAAAATACTAGAAATTTCTCCTATGACTCTTTCAAAAACATTCTCATTGAGTTTTCCAATCTTTATAATCACAAGACTCTTTTCAGCAGAAAAAATTTTATCAATTCTGATTCTACTTTTTTTTAAAAGTTTACCTTCTTCCAAATCTTCCTGATTAATAACAATTGAATAAAGTTCATTTTTAATAATTGTAGTCAAAGGAACCATTATGCAATCATCTGATTTCGTATTAAATAAATCATTAGAGATAACTAAAGCAGGTCTAACTTTTCTCAATTCTAAATTAGAAAAAGGGTAGGAGATTAATACTAATTCTCTCTGGTTAACTTTCATCTTTTAAATAATCACTCCAAATTTCATCTTCTTCATTACCCCATATTTCTCTCAAAGAATTTTCATTTAGCTGGATAATATCTTTAAAATCATCCTTTTTTATTTTCTTTAAGCAAATTGTTTCCCCTTCTCTGATTACAATCAGCTCATCTCCAACCTTTATCCCAATAGAATTCCTTATATTAACTGGTATTGAAATCTGCCCCTTATCTGTAACTTTGATAATTTTATTCTCCATAGAAAAGTAAGAATTTTCTTACTTATAAATTTTTCTAACACTTACTATACCCGCACATACACTTCTGACAACCCTCGATAAACATCAAAGTTCCTCCACAATCTGGACAAAAGTTCCCTGAAATTTTTAATTCCTCCTTTTTCGCATCTTCTATAGATTTTTCTTTTTCCTCTATCCGCCCTTCTAATTGTAAATACGCTTCCTTCAACCCCTTTGCAATTGCATCTGGAAGTGAAAATATTTTCTCAATTCCAAATCCAGTCTGAGTCTCCCCACTTATTCCTTCAAGTTGTTCAGCAACATCATTTATTGTCACGCCTTCTTTAAATGCTATTGATAAAATTCTTCCAAGACCTTCTGCTATTGCAGGAATATCTCTTCCACCTTTACCAATATTAATAAATACTTCATAAGGATAAAGAGGACTATTCTGAATACAATTCAATGTAATAAATGCCTTTCCATGAGGTGTAGCCTGCTTCACTGTTGTTCCAATTAATACAGGTCTTTCCATATTCTTAATTGATTTCTCTTCGGTTTTAACTGCAGTTAACAATTGTTTATCTCTACTCCCATCTCGATAAATAGTAATCCCTTTACAACCCAATTCATGTGCAAGAAAATAAGCTTTAGCAACATCCTCTCGTGTTGCCTCATTTGGCATATTGATTGTTTTACTCACAGCATTGTCAGTATATTTCTGAAAAGCAGCCTGTATTTTCAAATGCTGTCCCGGAGTAACATCATGCGCAGTAACAAATAATCTTTTAATCTCATCTCTAAAACTATCAAGCTCCTTAATATTTTCAACCTCTTTTCCCTGTTTCATTTTTTCAATTACAACACCATACAATCCTTTTTCTTCTAAATATTCTTTAAATGACCTGTCTATCTCAACCAAATCCTTTCCAATAGTTTCCTTAACATTCCTAATTGTAACAAGCCTAAAAATAGGCTCAATTCCCTGAGAAGAAGAAGCAATGACACCAATTGTTCCTGTTGGTGCGATTGTCGTCGTGGTAGCGTTCCTAATTGTTTCTTCCTGTTTAAAAATACTCTTGTAAAAATTTGGAAAAGGAAACTTCTCCTTAGCAAGTTTTCTTGACTCATCTTTAGAAACATCTTGGATAAATTTCATAACTTCCTCAGCAATTTCAACGGCTTCATTAGAATTATAACTAACCCCTTTTTTAACAAGCATGTGTGCAAAACCCATAACTCCCAGTCCAATCTTTCTATTCCCAAGAGTCATTTCTCTAATTTCTTTAAGAGGATAATTATTTCTATCAATTACATTATCTAAAAATCTTGTAGCAAGACGAATAACTTTTTCAAAAAGCTCTTTATCAACTTCTCCATTTTTAACCATGTTACTAACATTAATACTCCCAAGATTACAACTCTCATAAGGAAGTAAAGGCTGTTCCCCGCAAGGATTAGTACTTTCAATTTTACCCAATTCAGGAGTAGGGTTTTTATCATTTATCTTGTCAATAAAAATTATCCCTGGCTCACCTTTTTGCCAAACACCCTCGACAATTGTTCCAAATAATCTTCTTGCTTCTAAATAAATTTTTCCATCTTCAACTTTTCCAATTTCATCCCCATTATACCTGTCAATAACTTTTGTCTCATCTTCTGACAATTTCCATGAAGTCTTAAAACTCTCACTTCTTCCAAAAACAATGTCCTTAACTCTATTCTTAGCATTCTCTACAGTATATTCTTTTCCTTCTTGCGGATTTTCTAATAAAATATATCCTCCTTCTTTAATCGCCCTCATCTCTTCATCATTAAACGCTATTGAAAGATTAAAATTAGCCAACAACCCTTCCTGTCCTTTTACTTTTGTAAAACACAATGCATCAGGATGGTTAGCTCTTATTATTCCCATGTTAGCACCTCTTCTTTTTCCTCCTTGAGTAATCTGCCCAGCACTTTCATTAAAACTAAATAAAAAAGACAAAGGTCCTGGAGAATAACCTTGAGTAGAATGTATCATTGAACCATTTGGTCTTAATCTTGAAAATGAAAATCCAGTTCCTCCACCACTCTTGTGAACAACAGCCATGTTTTTCTGCGTGTCAAATATCTCTTCAATACTATCTCCCATAGGAAGAACAAAACAAGCAGAAAGCTGTTGAAGTTTTTTCCCAGCATTCATCAGCGTAGGGGAGTTAGGTAGAAAATAACATTTGCTCATCATCTCGAAAAAATCATCTGCAATTTTTTCTACTCTCTTATCACCCTTACAAACTTCATAAAGTTCTTCAGTAGTCATATCTAATTGAACTCTCTCTTTCAAACCTTCTAAGAAAAACGCCTCTGCAACAGCCATATCCCATGCAACTCTTCGCATCAACTCTTCACCAGTTTCAATAATCTCTCCATGAGAATCCTTAGTCAAATATCGGCTCTCAAGCACAGTTACCGACGACTCAGGTATATCTAAATTATCTATTGAACCATTATTATATTTTACCATAACTAACCTCGTTTTTACACAATTAAAATTCCAATTCCCTATTTAAAGATTTATATGCTCTGGAGGTAATAAAATCAAATTCTCATTAATTCACATCGTTTACAAACATCTTTTCTCGACGGCTCACCACATATTTTGCAATATCTCATCTCATTGGTATCTTTCTTCAACTTATCTTTAATTCTCTCAAAATTCTTCATAATATTTCGCCTTTCTTTTCTAGATAAATCATTTACAAATTTTCTAATCTGAATCCTATAAGAATCCAAAGCACACGGACATTTTTCATAAACAACAGGCAATTTATTCTTCTTTGCAAACTCTCTAATATCTTCTTCAAAAATATCAAACAATGGTTTTATTCTCTGAACAAATTTTTTATCTAAAATATTTTGAGTCAGCACACCAGTGCTTGAACTTAGTTCAGGACTCCCTTTCAAAATATTCAAAAAAAACGTCTGCGCCTCGTCGTCAAGATGATGCCCTGTCGCAATTTTGCCTGCTTTCAATCTTCGCGCCTCTTTATTCAAAATCCATTTCTTAATCACACCACAAATCGCACAATTTTTCAAGTTCTTCCTTGACTGAACCGCAGACCGAAGATAACACATTCCACTTCCACACTCTTTCTTCATATCATAAATATGAAGTTTAATATCTAAATTACTACATAGTTTCTCAACAGCTTTCAAACACCTATCACTGTAATCTCCAATTTTCAAGTCAATATGAAATCCCTCAATATTATAACCCAATTTCTTCAACAAAAATCCAACAACAGTGGAATCCTTCCCACCAGAAAGCGCAACTATGATTTTCTCTTTTTTATCTAATTTAATTTTCTTAAGAGTATTTTTGAATTGTTTTTCAATGTTCATAACAAGAAAAAGATGATTAGGTATTAAAGATTATCTAAAGGAGACTTTATATTTTTAATTGATGCGTGAGATATTTGTGTGTAAATTTGGGTCGTCTTGATTGAGGAATGTCCAAGAAGTTTTTGAATAATTCTCAAGTCAGTTCCATGTTCTAATAAGTGTGTTGCAAAACTGTGTCTTAGTAAATGAGGATAAACCCTTTTTTTAATTCCTGCTTTTTTTGCAGAATTGTGAACAATTTTTTGAATAGATTTTACTGTTAATTTTCCTACATGATTTGAATGAAATAAAATATCTGAGCCAAGTGTTTTACAATAATCTCTTAATTCTTCTTTAATTGATTCAGGAATTTTAACAAATCTATCTTTCCTTCCTTTAGCTAATCTTACCTTGATTAATCCTTCTTCAAAACTTAGATCTTCTTGTCTTAAATTAACAATTTCACTAACTCTTAATCCACAACCA
>JBDRGM010000037.1:0-8322 GCA_043817815.1 archaeon | reverse complement strand
ATTATAAATTTCTGAAAGTTCTTTACTTGTCCGAGTATTAGTTCGTCTCTGATCTATAATATATTTTATTCTTTTATTGTTTAGTTTAGTCATATCTAAACTAAAATTAGTTAGGCGAACTAATTTTCGGATACTACAGTTGAATTCTATCACACAAATATTAAAAAATAGAAATGATTGTTGTGTTTTATGACATGTGTGATTTGTGGTGCAGAAGCAAGGGTATATGATGTGATTTGTTCAAAAGGAATTGTGAAGGCGTGTGTGAATTGTATTCAGGAAGAGGATTTGCCTCTTGTGAGAAAGTCTGCTGAGGTTAGTTCGGGAGCGAGTTCTGTTGGTGTGAAAAAGCCTTCTGTATATGAGAGGATGTCTAAGATGTCTGGAGTTGAGGAGAGAGATATTAAGTCAGCATCGCTGAGAAAGGAGGATACAACTTTGAAAGATATTGTTAATAGGAATTTTGAGCTTAAGATTAAGAATGTTAAACCTGAGAAGAGGGACGATTTGGTTGATAATTTTCATTGGATTCTTATGAGGGCTAGGAGGTTGAAGCATGTTAGTCCTGCACAAATTGCAAAGGCGATTGGGGAGCCAGAGATGGCGATTAAGATGGCTGAGAAAGGAGTTCTTCCTAATGATTATTTGAAGTTTATGAAAAAGATGCAGGATTATCTTGGTGCTAAACTTTTGAAAGTTGATGTTTCGAAGATTGAGAATAATCAGATTCGGTCTTCTTCGGGGCTTTTGTATACCTCTGAAATTAGTGAGCTAGGGATTTTAGATGAGAGCAGGGGTATTAATTTTGATTCTCAAGAGGTTCAGAGTTTGACCATCTCTGATTTACAAGAGATGAAGAAAAAAAGAGGAGAGGAGATTGTTGAGGAAGATGAGAAAGTTATAATTTCAAAAAAGAATGCATCTGAAAATGAGGTGGAGTTTGAGGAAAAAGCAAAGAAAGATTTGTCTGAGGATGAAATTAATGATTTGATTTTTGGGAGGAAATGATGGGAAAACATAGATTAGTAATTGTTGAAAGTCCTTTTAAATGAGATGAAGAAGAAAATTTAAGAAATATACAATATGCAAGGAGATGTATGTTGGATTGTTTTAAGAGAGGGTATTTTCCTTTTGCTTCGCATTTACTTTATACGCAAGAGGGATATTAGATGATAATGTTTCAGAAGAAAGAGAATTGGGAATTGAGGCAGGGCTTCATTGGGGTAGATTTGCAGAAGCAACAATTGTTTATACTGATTTAGGTATAACTGCTGGGATGATAAAAGGGATTAATAGGGCTAAAGAGGAGGGTAGAGAAATTGAATATAGAAATGGAGGATATTTTTTGGCGGAGCGTAATCCAAAACTTTAAAAACTAATTTCAATCTGTGTAAATATGGAAATCAATGTTATTAAGAGTTCAAAAGATGAAATTGAAGTTGAGTTTGATAATTTGACAATAGCGGAGATTTTGAAGGTTTATCTTAATAAAGATTCTGCTGTGATATTTGCTGCATGGAAGCGTGAGCATCCGACGAAGAATCCTGTGTTGACTGTTAAGACAAAGGGCAAGACAGCGAAGAAAGCAGTTGATGATGCTGTGAGTTCTATAATAAAAGAATTGGATAAGTTTGATAAGGATTTTAATGGAATGAAGTAGAACTTTTGTATGCTTTTTTCATGGATCTTAAATGTGGGCAGTTGATTAGTATGCAATAAGGAATGTGATGGCTAAAGTGCCCCAATTTTCTTTTATGAATGTGGCATTGTTTACTGCATATCTTTTTTTGGATTAATGGGATTCTGTGAGGGGGATAATGTGGAGGGCAATATATTTTTTTATCCTTTTTGAGAATAGTGCTGGTTAGTTTTTTATCTCTTGCTAAAAATTTTCTTATTTTTTTATATTCATTATGATATTAATTTTACAGGCCTTATAATTTTTATCACAATAACTCTTATTAACTTCCTCTTCTTTTAATTTTATGGTTAATAATAAGATTTCAACTGGTAGTTTTGATTTTAATAAGTGGCTTTATGGGGGTTATGAAAAAGACGTGATAACGATGATTGCTGGTTCGCCTGGAAGTGGGAAGACGAATTTTTGCATTTTGGTTTCGTGTAGTCAGGCGAAGAAAGGGAATAAGGTTGTTTTTATTGATACAGAAGGAGGTTTTTCTGTTGATAGGGTCAAACAGATTGTTGGAGAGGAGCCTGAGAAGATTTTGGAGAATATTTTGTTGTTGGAGCCAATGTCTTTTGAAGAGCAGAAGAAATGTTTTAGTCAACTTTTGAAAGAGATAAAGAGTGAGCATGTGAGTTTGATTATTGTTGATGGTATGGCGATGCTTTATCGGTTGGAGCTTGGTGATGCTGCAAAATTAGACAGGGAAAATGGAGCAGAGAAAAATGGTTCTGATAAAGTTAAAGAAGTAAATAGAGAGATTGCAAAACAGATGAGGTGCCTGGCGGAGATCTCTAGGAAAAAGAAGATTCCAATTATTATTACTAATCAGGTTTATTCAGAGTTTCAAAAAGAAGATGAATGGAAAAAAGGTTTTGAGAAGGTTACGAATATTGTTGGAGGTGATTTGTTTAAGTATTGGAGTAAATGTATTATTGAACTTAAGAATGACGGGGGTAAACGAAAAGCTGTTTTGTTAAAGCATCGAAGTTTGCCTGAGAAAGAGATGGGGTTTGTGATTAAGGAGGATGGAGTTTTTAGAAAGGGTTGGATATGAAAGTATAAGATATAGATTTATAAATTTGTGTTTATTATTTTATTAATGAAAGAGGGTCTTGTGAATGTCCATCAAAAAGAACCAATAATTACTGAAAAGATATTGTTCAATAAGAACTATATTATGGTTTCTTTTATTATGGCATTTTTAATCATTGTGGGAGATGTTTTTCTTCTTTTTTATTTGAATCTGGATGTTAAAAGTTCTCTTTTAGTAAGTGCGGTGCTTGTTATTGTTTATAGTGCTTTTCTTTTTTTCTTGCTTGAACCAAGGTTATTGAAGACAATTGAACAAGTTGAAGTGAGAACTTTTGAAATACCTGTTATGAAGGAAGTGATTGTTGAGAAGCCGGTCACTAAGGAAGTTTTTGTAGATAAGCCTGTTTTTAAAACAATTACAGAAAGAGTTTATGTTACTGCTCCAAGACAGAAACTCGACATTCCAAAGTATAATTATATGGGGTCATCAGAGAGAAAAGTTTATCATAAGCGGAATTGTAGATTATCAAAATTAATAAAGAGGAAATACAAGGTGTCTAATGATTCTGAAGCTTATTTTAAAAGAAAAGGATTTAGAGGTTGTAAGATTTGTATGAAGAAGTAATCCCCTTTCTGTGACTATATAATAATATAAACTTTTATCTCTTCTATTTATTATGGGTGATTTGAAATTTGAGATAATTAAGAAGATAAGTGAGGTTAATTTTAAGTTTAAGGATTTTGGGAATATTTCGAAGTTAGATAGTAATTCTCCACCGAGTGTTTTTATTGGTTCGGGTTTGAGGTATCCTGCTGTGAATGTTGGGATTTTGTCGCCGTTGCAGAGAGATAAGAATGCATGGGTTTATGATGATGAGAGTTATTGGGCGAAGGAGAATTTTGGAATTAGTGAGGTTATTAAGCTGAGGAATAGTCTCTTGAATTCTCGGTTTCAGGCAAGAGTGCAGGATTCGCGGTTGAATAAAAGGTTTGTTGAGATTGCAAAAGAAGTTGCGATTGCGTTTAAGCCTGTTGATATTGAGATTGAGTTGAAACAGAGGTTGAGAGTTGGAAGAGATAGAGATAAAGTTATAACTTCGCATGGGATGAGTGCACCTTTGAAGAAAGCTCGTGTTACGTCGAATGTGAAGGTTCATAAAAAAGTTGACAAGGTTATTAATGATGATATTAAAGCTGTTGAAGGAATTGAGTATTTGTATAAGAATAAATTTAGCGAATATGTTTTGAATAAAATTTTGAGTGTTGGAGTTTTGGGTTTGAAGAAGAATAAGAAGTTGGTTCCGACGAGGTGGAGTATTACTGCGACAGATGATTCCTTAGGGAAGTTTTTATTGAAGAGTGTTCGAGATTACAAATGGTTAGAAGATTATGAATTGTTTTTAGGAGAGTTTTTAGGAAATCAATATTTGATTATGTTGTTTCCAAATGTGTGGGGTTTTGAGCTGTTTGAGATGTATTATCCTGGGAGTTCTTGGAATCCGTCGCAAGAGATGAAAGCGTCAACTGATTATGAGAGTTATTCAGGGAGAAAGACCTATGCGTTTAGTACTGCAGGAGGTTATTATGCTACTCGATTTCCAATTTTAGAATATTTGAATTCAATTAAAAGGCAGGCTAGTGTTCTTGTGATAAGACTTGAGACTCCGAGTTATTGGGCAGGATTAGGTGTGTGGGTTGTTCGTGAATCAGTGAAGAAAGCAATAGCAAAAGGAAGAATGAAGTTTGATAGCAGAAAAGAATTAATTGAAGGTGTTAAGAAAATTGGGAAGATTAAGTATGATTTTGATGCAGAGGATATATTGAGGAGGAGTCGACTACTTAATGAGGTGAAGACGCAAACGAATCTTCAAAGATGGTTAGGAGATAATAAGTGAGTGTGGGGATGAAATTGGGTGAGTTATCACTATGAAATGGCCCAAAAAATTTATATATCCTTGAGTATTTTATGTTATACAAAATGGAGGAAGTTATTTCTTTAAGAGAGGCATCAAGATGGGCATCAGATTATTTAGATAGACCTGTAACCCCTTCAAATATAAGTTATTTGGTTCAGTATGCTAAATTAAAAAAATATCTTGAAGGAATTACAATAAAAGTTAATATTAGAGAGTTGAAGGAGTATTATGACGAGGAGGTTATTCAAAAGCAACAACAATGGAAAAATAAATTGGGTGCTGATTTAAATTGGAATTTGTCTTTTTCACATTTAAGAGAGTCTGATACTACCAAACATGTTCATAGATTACATCCTTACAAAGGGAAATTTATTCCTCAACTGGTGGAATACTTTTTGGATTCGCATTTGAATACTTTCAAGAAAGAGATATTTTTTAGAAGAGGAGATATTGTTTTAGATCCTTTTATGGGAAGCGGAACAACTTTAATTCAATCTTCTGAGTTGGGATTACACTCAATAGGTCTTGATATCTCTGAATTTAATTGTTTGATGTCTAAGGTAAAATTGGGTAGACATGATTTATTCAAATTAGATAAAATAGCAAGAGATATCTGTTTTAAGACTCGAGAATTTAGTCAGAAGGTTTTTGACGATTCTTTTGATAATGAATTAAAAGAAAAATTAAGCGAGTTCAATAAAAAGAATTTTCCAAATCCCGAATTTAAAGATAAGGTTATAAAAGGAATTATTAATAATGAAAGAGAATATGGCGAAGAGAAACTTGAGCAATTTCTAAGAGAGAATGAGGAATTTTTTGATAAGAATGGGATGAAAGATAAGTCTGGTTTGTTAGACGAAAAAGATATGAATAGTTTTTTGAATAAGTGGTTTTCAAGAAGAGTTAGGCAGGAATTATTTTATTATATTAAATCCTTAGATAATTTTGAAGATGAGAATATAAAAAATGCCTTAAGAATTATCTTGAGTAGAACTGCCCGTTCATGCAGAGCAACAAGACACTCTGATTTAGCAACTTTAAAAGAACCTCAAATTGGACCATATTATTGTAGAAAACATAAGAAATTATGTACGCCAATAAATTCAATTGTTAAGCATTTGATTAGGTATGCTTACGATACAATAAAAAGAATAAACGAATTTTCAGAATTAAGAAAAGAGGTATATTCAGAAGTAGTTCATGGGGATTCAAGAGAAGCAAATATTTTTGAAGAAATAAAAAAACAAAATTCAGAATTTTATAATTTGTTGAATAAGAAAAAGATAGATGGAGTTTTTACTTCACCACCTTATGTTGGACAGATAGATTATCATGAACAACATGCTTATTCTTATGAATTATTTGATATTCCAAGAAGAGATACCCAAGAGATTGGTCCTTTGTATAAAGGCCAAGGTAAACAAGCTAAAGACGAATATGCCGAGGGGATAAGCAATGTTTTAACAAATATTAGTAGATTTGTTAAAGATAGTGGAAATTATTTTATTGTAGCAAATGATAAGTATAATCTTTATCCGCTAATCGCTGAAAAAAGTGGCTTAAAGATTGTTGATAAATTTAAGAGACCTGTTTTGAATAGAACTGAGAAGGATAGGCAACCTTATTGTGAGATTGTGTTTAGGATGAGAAAGATATAGCAATATTTAAAATCTAAAAGCCCTTTCTTAAAAAATGAGATTTGGTATAAGAAAAATTAGTTTCAAAAAAAGACTTTCGTCGAGATTAAGTCTTAAAAGACAACTTGTTCATAGAGCTGGATTAAAAATGCCTAGGGGCTTAGGAATTTTGAGAAACCCTAAGAAAGCGATATATAATAAAATTTATAATAAAACAACTTTCAGCTTAACAAATATGCCTAAACTATCCAAAAATAAACAAACAAAAAAAGAGAATAAACCAGAATGGTTAATTCAAGAGGAGAAGAATAAAGAATTTTTTAACTCAAATGGAGGATTATCTCCTATTAATGTTCTAAGAGAAAAAGCTAAAGAATATCAAAAAAATAAAGAATTTCAGAAAGCAGAAGAACTCTATAAAAAAATTGCGAAGATGTCGCGAAGGGGATTTGATTATTGTGTCTTAGGAGACATTTTCTACAAACAAAATAAGTTTAAGGAATCTATAACAGCATACAAAGAAGCTATTAAACTTGAACCAATTGCTCCTTATCCGAAAAATGCAATTGAAAAGGTAAAGAGAAAACAGAATAAAAAATGAATATAGATAAAAATACTGCTATTCGTTTTTGGATGGCATATAAAGCAATAGAGGAGGATTTTGTAGAAATAATAAAATTTATCCCTTTTGAGAAAGAAGGAACTCAAAATGAAATTACTAATAAGGATGCATATTCCTTTAAATTCGGAGATATAATAATAAGAAGTTGCACAAAAATTGATTCTTTACTAAAGCATTTAACTAAAATTGGTTATATTGAATTTAATGATGACGAGAGGAAAAATCTTCTTACAACGTGTCAAAAGAAGATTCAGAAAAATAAAATGATAAAAGTTGAAGATTATAAAAGACTTTATAGAGAAAATTTTATGAATCCAAAAATAGAGATACATTTGAGGAAAGTGGATTTAATCTTTTGGCCATTTTATGAAGGGAATCCGATTAACAACACTTTTCCTTGGTGGACTATTTATAATAATCTAAAACATGATTTTCATAATAATATTAAGAAAGCTACACTATGGAATTCATTACTTTCATTGGGGGCATTATTTTCAATTACTTGCTCTCTTCCAGAATTAAAAGAGTTTCTTTTTAAGAATAAAGTTATTTGGTCACCTAATTTTTTGCATTGGATTGATTATAGTATCTATACTTCGCAATTTCCTGACTCTAAGATAAATTTATTTGCAGATTCGGAGATTTTTGGAAAAGAATTATCTATAAACAAAAATAATTTATGTAGGTTGTGGACACAAAGCCAGAATATCGGAGGAAAATTACCTGATTAATATCTAAACCTCAATTTTTCCCCTCGCAACTTCCCCAATTTTCTCCTGTATCTTTTCCTTAAACTCTTTTCCAATTTCATCAAAGATTTCTAAAACTTCCTCATAAGTTCCCTTTCCCCCTAAAAGTTCCCAGAATTTTTCAGCAACATAAAGTTCTTTTTCCTCGTCGAGAAAACCCTGCATTGTAAATCTGCTGTATGGTTCAGGGGCATAAGGATTATAAGGAATTGCCAGAATTGTATTAACTTTCTTTTTTCGAAGTGCAATCCACTCCAGCAATTTCTGCTTTGACTTAACAAAAACATCAATATTCGGCTTTGCTGTTTTTATCTCAATATAATATTCATCATCACCTTTCTTCAAAAATAAATCTGCCCTGATTTTTATTTTTCTGCCCCCATCACTTTTACATTTCAGAATTTCTTTAATCTCTATTTCTTTATCTGCTTTTCTCATCCTGTTTTTTATTTCCTGCAAAATTTTAGAAATTACAGAGTTTTCTTCATTTGAAATTTCCCCCTTCACATCATAACCTGTTTCCACATTATCAAAATGAGGTTCTGCAATTATCCTAGAAACTTCTTCATAAATTGACATGCCCAAAGTTGTCAATAAGGAGTGAATAAAAGAATACGAAGCTACTTTTTCCTTATCCTGCATTAATCTTGTCAAGAACGGCATAGACGTTGTTTCCCTT
>JBDRGM010000036.1:0-24432 GCA_043817815.1 archaeon | reverse complement strand
TTTAGCACAGTAGGAATAATCCAAGGACTTGGATGGGCAGCAGCAGTCTATGGAATTGTTAAAATGGGGGGAAGTCTTCTTGGACTTGAACCAGGAACAACAAATGCAGCAGCAACTGCATTATCTGCAGGACTTTTTGCTGGAAAAACTGCTTTTGCTTTATTTGGAAAAGGAGGTTATTTTGCAAGCACTACTGGAGGATTTGTTATGGGTCCATTAACAGCTACAATAATAGGAGCTGCAATAGCGGTAGCAATCTTTGTTTTAATGTATAAAAAAACAAGCACGAAGATTGTGACATTTCAGTGTGAGCCATGGGATGCTGCTACAGGCGGAAGCAATTGTGAGAAGTGTAATCAGCAAGGAGGATTACCGTGTTCTGAGTATCAGTGTCGTAGTTTGGGACAATCGTGTTCGTTGTTGAATCCTGGAACAGAAGATGAGAAATGTGTTTGGGTGAATAAAAATGATGTTGAATTTCCTGTGATAACACCGTTGACAGATGCATTGCTTGATGATTATAAGTATAAGCCAGATAACACAGTATCCCCTCCAGACAGAGGAGTTATTGTCTTTAACCAGAAGTCAACTGTTGGATGTGCAAAAGCATTTACACCTGTTTCATTTGGGATTAGCACTAATGAACCTGCAAAATGTAAGCTCGATGTTTTGAGAAAAGATAATTTTGATGATATGGAATTATTCTTTGGTGGGAGTTCTTCATTTAAATATAATCATACTCAAGCACTTAGTTTACCTGGACCAGATGCACTTGAAGTAGAGAATTTGACTCTTCAGAACGACGGGCAATATGAATTATATGTGAGATGTCAGGACGCAAATGGAAATTCAAACACAGCTACGTTCCAATTTAGTTATTGTGTTGAGAAAGGACCTGACACAACACCTCCAATAATTGTATCAACTAATTTGTTAAATGGTATGCCTATTGCATTTAATCAATCATCTATGTATTTTGAAGCTTATGTAAATGAACCTGCAGAATGTAAATGGAGTCACGTGGATAGAGATTATGATGCTATGGAAGAAACAATGTCTTGTTCAACAAGTGTGTTTGAAATGAATGCTCAGATGTTGTATAAGTGTTCAACAACATTAACTGGATTGAAAAATAGTATTGAAAACAAGTTCTATTTCAGATGCAAAGATAAACCATTAGCAACAGAAGACAGAAATGTTAATACAGAGTCTTATGCGTTTAGTTTGATTGGAACACAGCCATTAGTGATAAACAATGTTGGACCAAATAATGAAACAATAAAAGATTCATCAGATATTGTTAAGGTGACTTTGGAAGCAGACACATCTGCAGGATATAAAGAGGGTGAGGCGACTTGTTATTATAGTGACTCTGAAAATGAGGACAGCTTTGTGATGTTCTATAACACACAGTCATATACTCACTCACAAGAGCTGTATCTTCCTGAAGGAGATTATGAGTATTTCATAAAATGTCTTGACCTTGGGGGAAATTCAGATACAAAGAAAATTAATTTTGAAGTTGAGAGTGATACAAGTGCGCCTTTAGTTGCAAGAGTTTATCACGAAGACGGCTATCTTAAATTAACAACGACAGAGGAAGCTGAATGTGTTTATGATTCAACAAATTGTAATTACTTGTTTGACGACGGAACAGGCATGACTTCTAAAGGAGCAGACCACTTTACAAGCTGGAACACAAATATTAATTTCTATATAAAATGTAAAGATGGTTATGGTAATGAACCTCTTCCTAATCAGTGTTCGATAATTGCGAGGCCCTTTGAGATTTATGAATAATCTTATAAACTTATTTTGTTTATTTTATTTATGAAAAAAGGAATTCCCGTCTTGACATTTGTTATGAATAATAAATTTTGTTCAAGGTCAAAACGCTCGCAAATGAAATTATCTTTTGGGATGATTTTTTCAATTATTTTAATAGTGTTTTTTCTTGTGTTTGCTTTTTATGCTATTATGAAGTTGCTTGAGGTTCAGGATTCTATAAAAGTTGGAAAGTTCTTAGATAAGATTCAATCTGATGTTGACAAGATGTGGAAAGGTTCGCAGGGTTCTCAGGAAGAACCTTATTCATTGCCAGAGAAAATAGAATATGTTTGTTTTGGGGATTATTCGTCGTCGAGCAAGGGAGAGAATAGGAATTTTTATGAGACATTAAAGCAGGCTTATTATTCAGATGAAAATTTATTTTTTTATCCAATTGGTTCTGCAGGAGATTTAGGTTCTAAGAAAGTGAATCATATTGACCTTGATAAAATGACAGAGAGAGATAATCCCTTTTGTATTAAGAATTATGGCAAGGTTAAGTTAACTATTAAAAAAGGTTTTAATGAAAATTTGGTTACAATCTCATGAACTCCAAAGCATATTTACAAATATCATTTGCATGGTTGTTTGCGATTATTGTAGGTGCGTTTATATTGTTCTTAGCAATTTTTTTTGTTGTGAAGTTGGTTGATACTGAACAGACCACCATAAGTGCTAAAACTGGAAAGAATATTGGTGTTTTACTAAATCCACTTGAAATTGGTTTTGAAACAGCAAAGACAACTTCAATGAGTTTGCCTGCAGAAACAAGAATATTAAATAAGTGTGATAATAGTGGGGCTTTTGGAAGGCAGATTATACAGGTTGATCAGAAGAGTTTTGGCAAATGGTCTGAGACAGATGTTGATATTAGTTTTTCAAATAAGTATATTTTCTCAGAGAGATATACTGAAGGTAAAGATTTTTATTTTTTCTCTAAACCATTTGAGTTTCCATTTAAAGTTGCTGACTTGATTTACATGACTTCTGCATCTGATGTTTATTGTTTTATAGATGCGACAGAAGAAATCAGAGATGAACTTACTTTGTTAGATCAGAAAAATATTTTGGTAGGTAACTGTAATGAAGAACATATTGGAGTTTGTTTTGGAGGTGCGTGTGATGTGAAAGTTAATTATAATTCAAAGTATGTTCAAAAAGGGAAGGATAAAATGTATTTTGAAAGTGATGCTTTAATGTATGCTGCTATTTTTTCAGATAGAGATGTTTATGAGTGCCAGCTGAAAAGATTGATGCAGAGAATTAGTAATCTCGCGTTGTTGTATAATAATAAGGCAGGATTTATTTCAGGGAAGTGTGATACTAATTTAGACTTGCAGTTATTGAGTAGTTCTGCTGTAAGTTTGGGCAATTCAGTTGGATTAAATCAGATTGTTGGAGTTATTGAAGATGTTAGAGAGGATAATGGAAATTTGGGGGATTGTAAGTTATGGTGATGAAAATTAAGAAACATGCACAGATGAAAGTTCAACAAACAGCATTTATGTTAATCGCAGTGACGCTGCTTTTTGTAATGGTGGGAATGTTTATTATTGTGGTTAAATTTTCGGGATTGCATGAATCTGCAACTGAATTAGAAAAAGAAAATGCTAGATTACTGGTTACAAAACTTGCAAATTCTCCTGAGTTTTCGTGCGGAGAATCCTTTGGAACTTTGAAAACTAACTGTATTGATGCAGATAAAATTATGATGTTAAAAGAAGATATAGTAAAATATGTTAATTTTTGGGGGGTTAGTAATATTGAAGTAAGAAAGATTTATCCAAAGACAGAGGGTGAAGTGTTGTGCAGTACTGGTAATTATTCTGATTGTAATATCATAAGACTATTTCCAAAAGAGGTTGCAGGATTTGATGTAGATAATTTTGTATCTTTATGTGGAAAAGAATCTTCTGAATCAGGAGTTTATAATAAATGCGAACTAGCTAAGATAATGATTAGTTATGAGGAACAATAAAATGTTGAATAAAATAAAAAACAAGTTGGGACAGGAAGAAATGATTGGATTTGCGTTAATTGTGATTATAATTGCAGTTGTGTTGTTGATTTTCATAAGTTTTTCAATAACAGACTCTGATGAAGATGCTGTGGAAAGTTATGAAGTTGACAGTTTTATTCAGGCGTTTTTACAATATACAACAAATTGTGTGGAAGAGTATGAACCCAATTATGTTTCAGTGCAGAAGCTGATAACAAATTGCGAGAGAGATGAAATATGTTTAGATAGAAGAAATTCATGTGATGTTTTAAGTGAAACACTTAAAGAGATTGTGGATGAATCATGGAATGTTAAAAAAGGAAGTGATATTATAGGATATGAGTTGAAAATTGTATCAGAGAATAAAGAGTTATTATTACTTAAAGGAGGAAATGAGACAAATAGTTATAGAGGTTCAATGCAGGATTTTAGCAAAGGTAGTAATTTGATGGAGATTTTTTTTACTGCTTACTATTAAACCTTCAGATGAATAGTTATTGTATCTACTGCTATTTCAGGCTTGTATCTCTTTCTGTTTTTTGTTTTTTCTTCAATTAGTTCGATGAATCCAAATCGTTCAAGGAGTTTAATATCATCATTTACAGACTTAAAGCCTCTTCCTAATTTTTTAGCTAAATCATAAATTGATATTGGTTTTTGGTGCTTTATTGCATGAAGAATACGTGCCTTTTCATTACTAAGAAGCTGTCTTAGTGCTAAAACCCCTGAGAAATCATAATCTTCCTTTGAGGACTTAGACTTTCTAAATATTGAAAATGCCCCCTTAGATTCTGTGATTGTTATTTCTCTTGTCTTTGTTTTTACCATTCTTTGTATTTAATAAAAGTATGTTTTATAGTTATAGGTTATTTCTTAATATATAATATAATTAATTACCCTATGTTAATAAATGTTTTGGTTTATGAAAAATTAATGTTAGAGATATAGGTGTATTTATATCCTAGTGACAACGGAGCACTTATAAATAAAACCTAGTATAACCTACTTTATTCTAAGGGTAAGCAAAAAATCAACAACAACCTTTTTAAAGAAAAAGTATAGGTTGAATATAGATAACACCTAGTAGGTGTTTTCTGATAGGGGATTAAATCATATTCACTCAAGAGGATAGTTTACCCTATACTGTCTGATTGGGGCGAAGTTGTCATAGACAACATAGAATATAGGTGAAAGGAGGTTAAAAAATGATAAATATAAAAAAAATATCAGCAGTCATAAGTAGTAGCATAATTGCGGTTTCAACTATTGGATTCGCTGCTGCAGCAAATTTCCCAGCACCTTTTGTGGTTGGAAGTTCTGCAGACGTAGCAATTGTTTATGGTACTGGGACAGGAGTTTCTTCACTTGATTTAGTTCAAGCAGGAAATATTCAGTCAAACCTACAATCAGCATTACCTTCTAGCGGAACTGGTGGTAGTTCAAGTGTGACAGGAGGAGATAGTGTTCTACTTGCAAAGTCCAGTGATCACCTTAATCTTAATAACAATTGGGGGGTTTTCACAGGAACAGTTGATGATGATGAATTACCTGTATTGCTTGCAGATGGAACCTATATTGCAGATGATAATGATGAATTTACCTATGAACAAAAAATCTCATTAGGAACCCCAACATTAACACATTTCAGAGACTCTGATTATGAAAGTCTTATTGGAGCAAGTGTGAAAACACCAACAATAGGATTTAGAATAACTTCAAACACATACATTATGAACTACACACTTGACTTCCTTGAAGATGTTACAAGTGATATTGTAAGTTCAAGATGGGATGATGTTGAAGGTAGTGATATTCCATTAATGGGAAAAACTTACTATGTTTCAGAACTTCAAAATGGTTCAACTGCAGCTACTTTTGGAAAGATGATTTTATTAGATTCTGCAAATATTGGGAATGTTAAAGAAGGCGAGACAGTAACTGTGAGTGGTAAAGAAGTATCTATAGATTGGATTGATGCTGATGAAGTAGTATTTATAGTTGACGGACAAAGAGCTCCTGCAAGTGGGAAACTTATAAAAGGAAATTCTTTTAAGTTAAATGATGGTTCTTACCTAGGGGTTAGAGATGTTACTAAGTTAGCTGTTTCAGGTGAAATCGGTGGTGCATCATTTAGTATTGGAAGCGGTAAGCTTGAATTTCCTTCTGTAGGAGGAGAAATAAAAATGAATGATGACACTATTACAGGACTGAAAGGTTTTGTTCAGATGAACACTGCTGGAACCAAACTTGACAAAATAGTTATAGAATGGAAAACAGATGGTGAGCAATATTTATCTCCTACACAAGAACTTAAAATGCCTGGATTTGGAGCACTTAAATTCGCTATGAATGAACTTGTAAGAAATGAAGAAGAGAAAATTACAATTGCAAAAGATAGTGATACAAGTATAGAAGTAACTATGCCAATAAAAGACGGCGAAGTTAATTTCAATTTGTTGTATTCTAATTCATCTGGAGAATTTGAAGGTCTTGGAAAATCAGCAACAGAAAGATTACTTACATCTCCATCTACTAATATAACTTTCTATGAAAGAGAAAGTGGAAATGATTTCCATGAGTATTTTATAGCAACTTATAATATTAGTAAGGAAGGTGAATCTTATTTATTAAAAGCAGCTGTTTCACAAGATATAACTGCAGGTAGAAATGAGACAACTATCCAGAAATATGACGGAAGTTCATGGACTGACGCTTGTACAGAAAAAGCAGAAGGAGATACTTGTGATATTGGTGATGTATCAATGAAAGTATGGTTTATCAACTATACATCTGGAGGAAATGAATCTGTTATGCTTGAAGCTCAATCTAATACTAATTTCCATAGTGTAATAACACCTAGCGGATTAGTAATGTGGTTGCCTTATGATGGAGGATACTGGAATGATGATGGTGCTGCAATAAGCATTATCAACACTACCTATGATTGGGGAGCTTTCAATGCTACTGCAACAATGAATGCTACGGGTAATAATTGGGATAAATTCTACCTTTACTTTAGTCCTGAAGACAAAGATGAAACATTAGGAGCAGGAACTGACTTTGCTGTAACATTAGAGGACACAAGTGATAATAAGTTACATGTTTCAGCAGTAAATATGAGTGTCTCAATAGCAAGTGGTACTTTTGGTGCAGGTATTGGTGCAGGAACAGCAGGACCAACAGGTCTTGAACAAGGAGGAACAGGAGTATATGAAGCATATGTATTAGATGATGTTGCTTCAAAAGTGTTGCACTATACAAGTCCAGATGAAGACTCAGTAGAAGTTTATTACCCTAGTGGTGAATCAGAGACTTACGCAGAAGTGTATTTGACAGAGCAAGGTGCTTCATTGACATCAACGCCAGGAGTTAGTTCTGGTAGCCTTGGAGAAGTTCTTGCAAAAGACTCTGAAGTTAGCTCTGTAAGTTCAAAGAACTTGATTATTGTTGGTGGAAGCTGTATTAATTCAGCTGCTGCTACGGCATTAGGAGTTTCATACCCAACTTGTACAACAGGTTTCACAACAGCAACTACAGTCGGATCAGGAGAATTCTTGATTAAGGGTGTTAGTGGTGCATTTACTACTGGTAAAATTGCATTAGTTGTTGCAGGTTATGAAGCTGCAGACACTGTTAACGCTGCTAAGTACTTGACTACTAAGACTGTTGATACTAGTAAAGAATACATTGGAACAACTGCAACTGCTGATGCTACAGAAGTAACTGCGACTGCATAAGTTCAAAATTTAATTTATTTATTTTTTTCTTTTTCTTTTTTTTTAACATCTGGCCTTGCCTAGGTAAAAGTTTTTATATAGATTTGAATTTAAAATTAAAATGAGAAAGATAGTATCAAAACAATCTGAAAGTAAGAAGAAGAAAAGGAACCAAACTATTTTAGGAGTGTTTTTAGTTGTGGTTATGCTTGGAGGGGTTTTTGGAGTTGTTGTTAATTCTTTTGGAAGCAGAGATAAGGTTAGTAAAAAAATAACTTATAATGGATTTGAATTTGTGAATCAGAATGGATTTTGGGTTACTGTTATTGGAGATTTCACATTTGGATTTAGAAATAATCCTAATGAAGTTGAAAATATAAACTCTGAATTGAATTTATTAAATGAATATTCTGGCAAACCACTGTATATTTATTCGGAAAATGCCGAGGCTGCAGCAGAAATTTCTGGGAATCTTTTTTATAACAATGGGATTGCATTGCGAAAGCATGATGCTTGTTTGGAAGGTAAAGAGTGTGAAGGGGATTTGCCTGTGAAGAATTGTTCTGAAAATTTTATTATAATAGAAGAGAGTGAAAAAATTAGTGTTATTCAGAATGAGAGTTGTGTATTTATACAAGGACCGCAAAAAAATTTAACTAAGATTACTGACGGGTTTTTATTTAAAATATTGGGCATAGAACAATAAACCTTATAAAGAATAACAGAGAGGGATATATATGGAAGAAGACGAAAAGGACGAAGTAACTGAGGAAGAAAGTGAAGATATTTCAGAAATAGAAAAAGATGAAGGCGTTGAAGATGATGGTGACAAGGAAGAGGAATTAAGTACAGATGATTTGGTTGAAAAACAAAATAAACAATTGAAGAATATTTTTATCGCAATTGGAATTTTTATTGGGGTGCTTGCTGTGGGTTATTTTGTTGTTGATTCTATGAAACATTTTGAGTATAGAGGTTTGACTGGAGAAGTAGTTAATGAAATTGCACCTTATAAATTAAGTATTCCAGTTCATTACAAAGGAGATATAGTTCCATATAATTTTTATCTTAGAAATGATCCACGAAATTTAGATAAAATTCCTTTTGAAGGAGAGATTGTGTTAAAGGATAACATGGTTATAGGAGGTGAAGATTTCAATTGTGATGGTGATGGAATAATTGGGGTAGCTAATTTATTAAAGCTCTATGAAATTGCAGGAACGCAAGTTATCACTGATGAAAATGCTACCTGTGACAGCGAAGGGAAATATATGTTTGTGAATATTCAGAAAGGTGATGAGACGGGGATAGAACAGGTTGGTCCAGCATGTTATAACATTAATGTTAATAATTGTGATATTTTGAAAGCAACTGAAAGGTTTATGGTTGAAACTTTTGTTGAGATTCAGAAGATTATTTAAATGAAATTTAATTTATTTGTTTATGAAAAGAGTATTATTAATTTTGTTTATTTTCATTTTGGTTGGAGTTATTAGTGCAGATAGTTGTTTTATTGGACAGATGATTAAGTCAGAAGTATCTGATTCTGTGTTTAAACAGTGTTATGAAAATAAAGAAACTTTTGGTTCATGTTTGTTTACAGCAGTGACTCCTTCTGAAAGTTGTTCAAATTCTGAGAGTGATAGTTTGTTAATCTATTGCTATGCTTTTGCTACAGATTATAATTTTTGTGAGGTTAGTTGTAATGGAGGAGTATGTGTAGATTGCATTGAAGATTGGAATTGTGGTGTGTGGAGTGAATGTTTGGATGAAATCCAAACGAGAATATGCACTGATTTGAATAGTTGTGGAACTATAGAAAATAAACCGATTGCTAATAAAGTCTGTACTCCAATAACCTGTAAAGAAGGTTGGGATTGTGGTGTGTGGAGTGAATGTTTAGAAGGGGAGCAAACAAGAGTGTGTACTGATTTAAACAACTGCGGGACTGAAGTGAATAAACCAGAAGTATATCAAGAATGCTATGAGGATTATTGGAATTATGATGGCGAAGAGGATGAGGAATATTATGATGATGAAGGGTATTGGGATGATGAGGAATATTATGATGATGAAGAGTATGATGAATTCTATGATGAAGATACATTTGAATTAGGAGGTCAAGAGGTAACAATAAACAAAAATGAAGATGGAACAATCTCAATTGACTTTGGGAATGGTAATGTTATAGAGACTTCATTAGATATGATTAAGGGCAATTTGGGTGCCTATTTAGCGATTGGGGGAATTAATCAAAAGATAGAAATAACTCCTGAAGAGGCGATTATGAAGGCAGATAAAGTTGAGGAAGTTGGTAGGGTAGAGATAGAACCATATAAATCAATTGCTGTTTATTCTGTTTATGGAACAAGGGATGCTAAATTATTTTTTATTATACCAAAAAAAGCGCAGATAGTACAGAAAATTAGTGTTGAAAAAGGAAGGTTATTAGATACTGAATTACCTTGGTGGAGGTTTTTTGCATTAGGAGTTTAAAATGGATGAACAAATACAACAACAAGGAGAAGCACAACAGCCACAGCAGATTATAGTTAAGCCCGCGTCGCGATTATGGCATTGGACAATTGTTGCTGTGGTGATTTTAATGCTTGTTGGATTTTTAGTGTTGGCTGTTTTTTGAAATAAAATTAGGAAAAAGAAAAGAAGAATTAAAAAAATAAAATTCTAATAAAAAACTATTTAGTACAACTAAATGTTCCTGCGTTGTTTACCCAACAATTCCAAAGTGTTCCATCAGGAGAAGTCAGCTTAATTTCTCCAGGAAGAATTGTTGTCTTGAAAGTTTTGCCTGGACTTGGGCTCACAGATAGTTCTACAGAAGGATTAGATTCTCCTGAAACTACAAAATTGCTTATTTTAGCTATTGACCCTGGTTCTTTAAATTCTAAAAAACCTGCATTGGGGGTGCAATCAAGATTGCTAGCGCAAGAACCTGGACTTGTATTTGTTGCAGAAGTTGTACTAGTGGTTGCAGGTTTAGCAGTACCTGGTTTTCCAGAAGTTCCACTTGGAGCACTACCAATTGGAGTACATACCCCATTAAGCTCAACTTGTTCCCCTCTACACCCACAAACATCAACGCTCTTCCCAACACCATAATATTGTCCAACATTTTCGTTACACCAACCAGACAGGCATTGAGTTGATTTTCCCCACTTCCCATATTTATCACTCTCAAAATATCCAGAAGTCTTATCACAATCTCCTTCAGCAGCAGAGCAAGGTTTATTTGTGGTACAATAACTCCATCCCCACTTTTCATAACTTGCTACATTACCTGTAATTGTATCCCACAATCCTGCAGAAACAAAACTCATCATTAAAAGTCCAATAACTGTTCCAACAATTAATAAATTTTTTTTCATATCTTTTAACCTCCTTTCACCTATCTTAATATAAATTAAATACACAAAAACTGTTTATAAATATTTCTGTTATTTTTTTAATTTCTTTTTTTCTTTCTCCACATCAGATAAATAACGACGATTACTGCAGAGAAAAGTAATGTTACTAAAGTTAATATGCCTTTGTTTTGAGTTATCCATTCTAGGTTGCTTCCAAAGGTGTAGCCTACGTAGATTAAAACGAATGACCAGATTCCTGCTCCGAGTGTAGTAAATAAAGAGAATTTGAAAAGGTTCATTTTTGAGAATCCTGCGGGAATTGAGATTAACTGTCGTATTGCGGGAATTAGTCTTCCTACAAATGTTGTTATTTCTCCATGTTTAACAAAGTATTTATCTGATTTTATTAATTTGTCTTCTGTTATTAGAAATATTTTTCCGTATTTGTTTATTAGTTTTTCAATAACAGGTCTTCCCAGGTATAGTGCAAGGAAATAGTTGACTAGAGCGCCTGCTAGGCTTCCTAAGAGTGCTGCGATGAATACGAGAGTTCCTGATAACTTTCCTTGTGCAATTAATGCTCCTTGGGGAACTAACAATAGTTCGCTTGGCCAGGGTATGAATGAACTTTCAATTAACATCCAAATAAATGTACCAATGTAACCAATTGATAAAGAGAATTCTAAAAGATAATTTATCGCTCCTGAGAAAAATTCTGTTAACATTTTAATTCTTTATTTTTTTGTATAGGAATTTTATATCTGAATAAAAAGGAATTGCTTTTATTTTAAACAACTTGACTTCTGTAAACCATATTCCCATTACAAAGAGTATGCTTAAAGCATACCAGAATAGTTTGTGAGTTATATCAAACCATGAAGAGCCATATATGAACATGAGGCTTAATAGAAAGATTCTTAGTATGTTTATTGCAAGTAATGATATGAAAGCTATGAGGAGCATCTTTAGTCTTTTGTTTAGTTTAATATCTGGTGTTGAGAGGTTAAGAATTAATAATAGATAGTAAGCAGAACCTGCGACGCATGCACTGATTATCTGTATTGAGAATTGATTTGAAATAAGAATTGTGTTTTCAAGTAGAGTGGCTTTGAAAAATAAGTCGAGTAAGAAATAAACTGGATAGATTGTAAGAGGAGTAAAGATAAAATAAAAAAGCCAGAGATTTGGGAGAGCAGTTATTATTAGAATTAAATATCTTAATGCAAGATTGGATAATCTCTTTTTCATAGATTGGAAAGGAAAAAGAGATTTAAATAATTAAGTGATTGATAAGAAATAGATGCTCACTTGTTTTTGTAGATTTATGTGGAGGTTAGTTAATAAAAAAATCTGTCTTATAAATTCTTATCTCTATTTATCCTTTGGAGGCGTTTTGTTTTTAAAGGTGTTTTCAAAGATTATTATCCTTCCATTATTAGTAAGACCAATTATCTCTGGATATCCATCGTTATTTACATCATCTGTAAGAATTTGCTTGAAGGTACTATCATTTTTTTTTCCTAAGAAGCTTCCATCTATTCTTTTTGTAGAAAGAGTATACCCTACTTCTCCAAAACGATCAAATTGATAGAGGATTTTGTCTTTAGGCATTTCTTCTGCAGAGGCAGAACCATAAGAACCTAATGTAGCACATAAAGAAATTGTTAATGTCCCTAATGTTTTTAATAAAGAACTCATTTTCTAAAAAATTATTTACCTGCAACCCTAATCGCTACGATTATGATTACTACTATTAGAAGAACATTTAATATTCCGATTATCCATAGGTAAGTGCTTTGTCCTCCGCCAAGGAAGTTTCCTGTTATTGAAGACAATCCTCCTGATGTTTTTTCCCGGATTGTTACTGATACAGGTTGTGTTGCTACAACTTCTGTTCCTGATGTTACTTCAATGTTGAAGCTCTGACTTCCTGTCACATCGTCTTTTACTGTGAATGTTAATATAACTTCTTTTGATTCTCCCTTATTCACTATAACACTTGTTGGGTTTATGCTTGTTAATGATGCCCAACTTGAATATCCTGCTGCGTTTACAGTGTATGTGACTAATTCATCTCCTGTGTTTGTTATTGTCGCCTTGATTACTAATGATTCTCCTGCCTTTCCTCCTGATTCAAGAACTGCGTTAACTACTGCCTTAGGAGTTAATGAACATCCTTCGACTTTTAGAGGCATTTTGAATATTGCATCATCATCGTCAAAATCAGTTTGGTAAACATCATCATCCTCGTTGTAAACATAAAAATTCAGAAGATAAGAAGGATTTGCCTCAGCGTCTTCAGGAATCTCTATAATAGTATCTAAAATTTCCTTATCAAGAGAATCTACATCTCCAATGTTTACCCTTTTACTTATGCCTAATTCTGAATTTGTAATCAGAACATAAACCCCTTCCTGATCCTTATCCCCAATATTCCAAACTTTTGCAGTTACAGGAATATCTGTTCCACACTGTACTGAAGAAGACATTTGAACGTCATAAAGAATTACAAAATCTCTTTCTATTATTATCTCTGCATCTTTTGAATCATAAGCACAAAAATCTTCTCCGTCATCAGAAGAATCCTTATCATCAACAACTCCATCGCTTAAGTAAACATAAAATTTATAGTGGCTTCCGTCTGTAATGTCTGAAAGATCCACATCAATATTATCATTAATCTGGAACTTTACTGTTAAAGTTTCTGTATCCCCATGGTCAAGATTGAAATCCTTTTCAGAATCAGGCTCAATTAGCCACTCATCTGCATCTGTATCCCAGACACCCCATGATACCTCAACATTATCAACATCATAATCACCATAATTTTTTACTTCTATTTCTGCTTGAATATCTTCGAATGGGAACCAGCTTTCATCACTTCCAAAACTTACTGAATTTCCATTAGAACTTACTTCAACTCCTCTATTATCAAGGCTTATCTTCTTAATTCTAATATCTGTTGCTGAGGAAGGCATTCCTAATGTTGAACATTCTGTAATTTCTTCTGGGATGCTTGAAGAAGTTGGAGTTACAACAGTTACAGTCCCTTCAACATTTAAAGTTCCGTCATTAATTCTCCACGTAGTTGCTGGAGCATCAGATTCTGCGTCATATCCAAACCATCTAATATATACTGTTTCTCCATTACTAACATTAATAGTTAAACCAGTGATATTTCCCTCTCTCTCAGCATCATCATCTGGTACAACAACTGTTGCAATAGTAGTAGCTGAACTGAAATCAGCATTTTTTGACCATTGAACTTGATAATCTGTTATTCCTGATGAAGTTCTTCTTTCGCCGAAATTTATTTGAGAAATTGCTAAATCATATCCAGATTTAGGAGCTAAAGTTACCTGATAATAATCCTCTGCTAAGATATTTGTATTTTCTGTCCAAGAACCTGCACTTGCACCATTAGCATCAAAACTAATAGCTGTGACTCCAGAACCTGCTGTAAAAGCTCCAGCGTTTAGATTTGTATTAACATTTGAGGCAACCCCATTTGAAGTTAAAGCCCATTCAGAAATTGTAGCTGCACTTGCAAATCCTGCTAGAATTACCAACGATAAAATCGTTAATGTGAACAATGAAATTGTTTTTGTTTTCATTTTGTTGTAATTGTGGAGTTACTATGGTTTATAAATATTTATGTTTTTTATAATATGTTTTATTTACAGTTATTTTGCAAGTTTCAAAAGGTTTAAATAATTTAAGTAGTTCAGTTTATTAACGATAAAATGAGTATTCGGGCAAAAGAGAATAATATTGGAGCGTGGGCATTTCTTGTAGGAGTTGCGTTGGCGATTGTAATTGCTTTCATAAAAACTTTCTCAATTACTGCGTTTGCGACGTTTAATCAGTTGTTTTATATAATGCTTATTTTAATGGGAATAATCATTGGGTCGATTAATGTTAGGACAAAAGATGTGAATACTTTTTTACTTGCAGGAACAGTACTTGTGATTGTGAGTAAATTCGGGTTAGAGGGAGTTATAGACAGACTTGGGGGGTCTTTACTAAATATAAGCACACTTTCATTACTTGGTCAAGAAATCTTTGGAGGTCTTTTGGTTTTGTTCATCCCTGCGGTGATTATAGTTGCTTTAAAGACTGTTTTTAGTATTACTAAGATTTAGATTAGATACAAACACTACTTATTGAGGGATGTTGTTGATATTTACCACTCTCGCATCGTCCATATCTAATCGTGGGCATGCAGTATTTATGTATGAATCAAGTCCAAAGTTTTCAAATTCTGCTGTGTTAAGGTTGTTCCCTATTAATATATATGATTTCTTTTTTAGTTTGTTTTTTAGTTGAAGTGCTTTTTTGAGGTTTTGTTGGCCTGGTTTTGTTGAAACAAGGATTCCTACTTTGTCTGAATGGAGGAATTTTAAGTAAGATGCTTTTTGTTTTGTTTTGAATTCGTTGATATCTTGTTCTTTAATCTTTGTTATTTTTTCTTTTTCTAATATATAAATAGGGAGCTTTGTTTCAATTGCAAGAGATGTTGCATGGAATCTGCCGTCTCCTATTAATAGTATGGCTTGTGTTGGTTGAGGGAATACGGGATTAGAGCAACCTAGAACTTGAGTGAATTTTGTTATTTTGTGATTTTTAGAAAGGATTTTGTTTATTTCAGAAGCAATGTCTTGATATTGAATGGAGTATGCTATAGCAATGTTTTTAGGTAATTGCTTTGATATTTCCAATATCTTTGATTTGTTTGGTTTTGCTCTTAGTTTTGTTGGAATGAATAGGATTTTCATGTAGGAAAAGAATAAGATGAAGTTTTAAATGTTTTTGTGAGAAGTTAGTCTAACTAATAATTTCCGTCGTCTACTTCTGGAATTGCATCAAGCGAATATTCTTCTCTCCTTTTTTTATCAAAATATAAATCAGAAGCAACTTTTATTGAACCCTCTCTTGCCAGCCTATTAATCTCACGAGAAGATAAATCTAATGTTTCTTCTCCTGTTAATTCAAATTCATCTGTTAAACTCATTTTATAATCAATCCCACCTGTTTTTAGGTTCTTCTTTTAGTTTTGGAATTTCTTTGTGAATTTTTGCAAAAGAAGGTGTTACTATGATTATGTTTTCTCCAAATCCTGCAATGCTTCCTTCAAGAGCGTCTGTTGTTTTTTTAATTTTTGAAACAGCTCTTTTTAATTCAATTGAATCTTTTTGTCTTAGAATTTTTATGTCGATAACTGCAATTGTGTAACCTTCTCTAAGAGCATTTAGTATGTCATTAACATCATCGTAGTTTTTTAGTGTAAAAAGCCTTACGAGAACCTTGTTTTCTTTTTCTTTATGACCCAAATCGATTTCAAGGTATTCGTCGCTGAATGACTCGTCGCTAAGTGGGTCTGAAAATGCTTTTTTTATCTTGTCGAAAACCATAGTAAATTGATAGTGTAGAGATTTATAAAGATTTCTGTGATTTTCAAGATGCTTTTACTTCTTAACTTCTTTCATGAACTCTTTTCTTAATTGGTCGAGTTGCTCGGTCATAGAATTTTCCTGTTTTTCAATTGTCTTTGTTCTCAGACTTAGCATTTTTTCTTTGTTTGAAAGCTCCTCTTTCATCTTTGACTTGTCTGTCTTTATCATTAATTGCCCGATTATTTTGAACACTTCGTCACCAGAGTTTTCTATCTCTTTTAATGCTGCTTTTGTTTCAGATAATTCCATTTCAAATGCTTGTTTTTGCATAAGCATATTCTGCAAATTCTGTTCCATCATTTGTAACTCTTGAATTTTATTTTGGTCCATTTTAATCTGTGCTCACTTTTTTTACTTTTGTTCGTGGTTTGTGAAAAATCTTACTTCCACAATTTGGACAGACAAATCTCTTGTCAAGGTCTGTATTCTTGATTTTCTTTTCACACTTGAAACATTTGTAGGTGGTCATTGTATTATCCTATTTGTTTGTTTTATAAATTTATTCCTTTAAGTAATATGTATTATCTGCGAATTTTTTATCACATTTTGAGCATTTCCAAATTCCTTTTGATAATCTTTTTACTCCTAGTTTTTTACAGAAAGGACATTTTTGTTTTACGCGCTGTTTTGTTTCAACACCGACGAGCTTTTTCCTGACACTTCTACCATATCTTGCTCCGAATCTTCCTGCTGATTTTGTTTTTTTTAGTTTTACTGGCATTTTATAAAATGGGAGCGCCCGGATTTGAACCGGGGTCGTCAGGTCCCAAACCTGAAAGGCTACCAGGCTACCCCACGCCCCCCTATAAATTAAGGGGCAGATTGATTTATAAATTATTTCTTTTCAGGCTCTTCTGGTTTTGCTTTTTTATTTGCTTCTTCTTTCTTTTCTGTTTCAGCTTGCTTTGCTGCCTCTTGCTGTTTGATTAATTTGTCTTGTTCTTCTTTAATTCTTGCAAAATATTCTGCTAATTCTTTTTTCTTATCTTCTGAGGTTTCTGTTTTTTCTTCTTGTATTTCTTTGTCATATTTACCCCCATCAATTTCCTTTTCAACTTCAGTAGCAGGTTTGTTTTCAATTAACACTCCTAAACTAACACAAGTTCCGACAACTGTTTTAACTGCACTCTTTATATCTTTACATAACATTGTTGGAAGTTTTGTCTTTGCTACAGAAATTATTTGTTCTATCGAAGCATTTGCAACCTGCATTTTATGTTGCATTCCTGAACCTTTTTCTATTCCTAATTCCTTTTTTACTAATTCTGAAACAGGAGGGGATGAAACAGTTATTTCAAATTCTTTTGTTGAGGTATTAACATCTAGCTCAACAGGAACTTTTAATCCTTTGAATCCTTTTGTTGCTTCATTCACTTTTTGGATTACCTGATTAATTGGAACCCCTGCTGGTCCAAGCTTCTGGCTCAATGCAGGTCCTGGTTTCATGTCTCCTCCTTCAGCTAGTATTTTAATTATCATCGTCTTCGTCGTCCTCATTGTCTTGGTCGCGTCTTATAACTTTGACATTGTCTAATTTAATTGTAACTGGAAGTGGAACAACTGCACCCAACAAACTCACAACAACTTCTTCTTTTTGTTTGTCTATTCTCATTACTTTTGCTTTTTCTTTTTTGAAAGGTTCTGAGATAATCTCAACGATATCACCTTCTTTTATTGAGACTGTTGTTGCTGAAGGTTGAATCATGTTTTTGATTTCTTCATATCCAATTGTTTTTCCAATTATTCCTTTTACATATGGTAGGTTGAACACTGCTTCCTCTGCAGACTCTCTGTCTTCTGCTTCTAAAAGAACATAGCCCCTAAGTCCATGAGGCCTAGAGACAGAATAAACATTAAGATTCTTTTTCTCAGCTTTCTCAGCAATCATATCAACTGCTCTTTCTTCTTTGTTTGTTGTTACTTTTATTATGAATATCATTTCATTTTGCTCCGTCTAAGACTTAAGTATCTTAGAAAGATATAATTAGTTAAAGATAAGGGTTTATAAATTTTACTTTACAAAAAACATCTTCATAATCACTGAAATTACAAAGCCAAAAGCTCCAAGTAATAAAATTCCTATAGCAGATATTTTTGCAACTGTTTCAAATTCTTTTCTTGAGGGTTTTTTCATTACATGCCAGACTCTCTTGCATTTTACAAAAAATGATTTTGAAGAGGTGAAAATTTTCTTAACCATAAATAAAATAGAATGAGAGGGTTTTTAAAATATTTGCTCACTGGTGCTAGATTGATTTAAATTAATAAATTAATCTTTCCACTCTAAGAGATACATTCCATGTTTTTCCATTTGCTCAGGTGTCCAGTACCTAATTGGACTATTGCATCTGACTACCTGTTTAACTGTTTTAATATACTCTCTACCTGTATATTCTCCTTTGTCTGGAGCCCATTCTCTAAATTTAATTTTATCACCTGGCTCTAAATCAAAATCTGCTAATCTGAAATCTAGAACTAATTCCTTATCCACATCAAACATGTCTGGCCAAATTTTTTTCTCAATAACTCTTCCAATCATTCAAAAAACTCAATCCCAAGTTCCTCTTCGATTTCTCTGTGTTTGATTGATTCAATTGGTTCTCCATGTCCGAGAATTTGTGAACTTTTTACACCTGTTACTATTAATAATACTCTGATTGATTTTTCCATATCTTCTGCGATTTGAGCCCCCCAAATAAGTTTTGCATCAGGACTTAACTTGTCTCCTACTGTTTCTATAATCCCCTTACATTCTTCCAAGCTCATGTCGGCTCCTCCGATTATATTTACTAGTGCTCCTGTTGCTTGAGATATGTCGACATCTAGTAGAGGATTTTGGATTGCTTTTTCAACGGCTTCTAATGCTCTATTTGCACTATCTGATTCTCCCATTCCAATTAGTGAAACTCCTCCATCAACCATTACAGTTTTTATGTCTGCGAAGTCGAGGTTTACTAATCCCGACGCTGTTACTAATTCTGTTGTTCCTTTGACTGCATTTGTTAGAATTTCGTCTGCGATTTTGAAAGCTGTATGCAAAGGTAAGTCTGGTGCCAATTCAAGAAGTTTATCATTTGGGATTACAATTAAAGTGTCGACGACAGATTCCATTCTTTCCAAACCATCCATGGCATTTTCTATTCTTTTTCTTCCTTCAATTGTGAAAGGTAATGTTACAATTCCGATTGTTAGTGCGCCTTGTTTTTTTGCTAGCTGTGCGATTACTGGTGCTGCGCCTGTTCCTGTTCCACCACCAAGACCACATGTTATGAATATCATGTCTGAACCCGCGATTTTCTTTTTTATTTCTGATTCTGATTCTTTTGCTGCTTCTGCTCCAATCTTCGGATTACTTCCTGCACCTAAACCCTGTGTTAATTCCTTTCCGATTAAAATTTTATGATCTGCATTTGCATATAATAAATCCTGGGCATCTGTGTTTATTGCAATAAGTTCCCCTCCTTTGATTCCAAGTTCTCTCATTCGGCTTAGAGAGTTACCTCCTCCTCCTCCAACACCAATTACCTTGATTTTGGCCACTTGTTTTTTCAAAAGTTCTGCTAATTCTTTGTCTACCTCTCTCACTTCTGAAGATAAGTCACTAAAAGAACTATCACTACTTTGATTGTAAATATCGTCCATAAAAAAATTAGTACGGGATTATTTATAAGGATTGTTGTGGTGTTTTGTCATCCTTTTTTGTTTCTTTCTCGCCAACCTCTTTAACATCTAACTCCAAATTTAAAATATCTTTATATTTGTCCTTGAACAATTCTACAAATTGCTTGAATCCTTTGTCAGCTTCTAAAAATAATTTTTTGTCTTTTATTTTGAATTTGAAATCTCGTCTAAAGAAAAATTCATTAAGTGCTTTTACTTTTTCGTCGGTGTTTTCTATTTTCTTTTTTACTTTTACATTGTAAATTATGTCTTTTCCTGCAAGAGGGTTGTTGAAATCAACCAGTACTCTTCCTGTTGAAACAGATAAGACTTTTCCCATTTTGTTATCAAAGTTGAATACTGCACCAGGAAATGGATTTAGTTTGTGTTGGACAAAAAATTTCATTGGAATCATCTGGACAAGTTTTGAGTCTCTTTTTCCAAATGCTTTTTCTGGAGTTAATTCTATTTTATACTCTCCAGGTTCTTTTCCAATTAAAAATTCATCAACACCTTGGATAAACATATCTTCTTCTAGGCAAAACACAAATGGCTTTGCTTTTGCGTTCGGATTTATCTTTGCTAATTCTTCTTTAATATTTGAATCAAAAATTTCTCCATTTTTGATTTGTCCTGTGAATTCTATTTCAATGAAGTCTTTTGACTTTAGTTTCATGATAGAAAAATAAAAGGGGAAGTTAAAAAGGTTTTGGATAAATCTAATAATAGAAAAAAGCTGGTTTTATTATTGTTTATTGCAATCAGGTTGAGCAAGTGACTTCGTGGTAGAAAGTAACTTGAAAATTAATAACTCGTGCGAAGTCGCAAGTTGGGAGGGAGAGGTGGCTTTATCAAATCTGTGAGCAATTAAAAAATTTCCCAATAATTTTATAAATGACTTTTTATTATCTTAATTATGGTATTAAAAATTATCAACGCGACAGAGGCGAAAATTGGAACAAATATTCTCCTTGAAGGTTTGCCATATACTATCAAGAAAATTGATATTAGTAAAACTGGAAAACATGGGCATGCTAAGTGTAGAGTCGAGGCTGTTGGAATAATGAATGGACAGAAAAAGGTTTTTGTTGTGCCAGGTCATGATAAGTTTGATGTTCCACTTGTTAATAAGAAAAAAGCACAAATCTTGTCAAAGGCAGACAAGAAAGCAAGTGTGATGGACTTAGAGAGTTTTGAGACAATTGAAATTGATTGCCCTGATGAAGAAATTTTTAATTCGCTTGAGGAAAATGGTAATTGTGAGTATTGGGATATTGAAGGAAGTAAAATAATTAAAAGGAAACTCTAACGAGTTTTCATTCGTCCGCCCAAGCGTGGTCGAACGAGAGGAAGTTATAAAATGGGGTTAAGTAAAAAAGGTCCTGAATGGGAAGATGATCCTTTAGGATACATTAATAGAGCTACGACAGATATGGAGATTCTCAGAGATAAATATTTTAGAACCCCTAATAAATTAAGTGGTGAACTCTCAAGGTTCAATGAAGAAATTGTAGAATATGCCAATCCAAGTGATGAAGAATAATTAACAAAATTTTAAAAACCTATTTCTTCTAAATTAATTATGGCGAAAATTCCGGAAGCACAAAATAGAATGTTTAAGAATGTATTTGTCTGTAAAAAATGCCAGGCAAAAGTTAGGTCAGACCCTCAGAAAATTCTCAAAGGTAAAGTTAAGTGTAGGAAATGCAAGAAAACTGCGTTTAGACCTTTGAAAAAGAAGTGATAAAATGAATTTTGTAGTATTTGATATAACTCTGTTAGTTTTATTTGTCCTAGTTGCATCTATCTTTCTGTATAGGGGTCGTAGGAATTTGAAAAAGGAAGGATGGCTTTTATTATATAAAACTAAATGGGGGATAAAGTTAATTGAATATATTGGAGGAAAATATCATAGGACACTTAAAGTTTTGAGTTATGTTTCTATTGGGTTGGGTTATGTTTTAATGGCAGGTATGTTGTACTTAGTTATTCGAACGGTTCATATTTATTTAACAACTTCGATTTCAAGCGTGGTTAGGGCTCCGCCAATTGCTCCTTTGATTCCTTATTTCCCGAAGCTGTTTGGGTTGGAGAGTTTTTTTCCTCCATTTTATTTTGTGTATTTTATTTTAGCAATACTAATTGTTGCGACAGTTCATGAGTTTAGTCATGGGATTTTTGCAAGGAGGCATGGAATCAGAATAAAGAGTACTGGCTTTGCTTTTTTGAAATATTTCCCTGCATTTTTCGGAGCGTTTGTTGAACAAGACGACGAACAAATGAATAAGAAAGGCAAGTTTGAACAAATGAGTATTTTATCTGCGGGTGTTTTTGCAAATGTTCTTGTGACTATTTTATTCTATATTTTACTTGTTTTGTTTTTCTCTTTTGCATTTACTGCTTCAGGAGTTATGTTTGATAGTTATCCTTATTCTGTTTTAGGTGTTTCAGGAATCTCAATGATTAATGGGGTTTCAATAGATGATATCTCCTATAATAATGTTCTGAGCTTAATTGAGGAAGAAGGATTTAGCAAGGTTACTATTAAAGATAAAAATTATCTAATTAATAAAGATTTGTTGGAAAATTCAAATGGTAAATTATTGTTTGAAGAAGGAGGAAAGATTGCTTTGTTTGATGATGCTCCTGCAATAAATGCTAAATTGACAGGGGTGATACTTAGTATTAATGAGGTGGTAATAGATAGCAGGGAGAAATTAGGCGACGAGTTGATGAAATATTCTCCTGGAGATGAGATTATAATTAATGCTAAGACTGGCAAGGGTATTGAAGGGTATAAAATTGTGTTAGGCCAGAATCCCAATGATGAAAATATTCCTTGGTTAGGTATTGGTTTTTTTAGTAATGAGGAGGGAGGAGTTATGGGTTCTATTTTTAATTTAGTTTCTTCGTATAAAAAACCAAATGTTTATTATGAACCAAAATATGAGTTAAGTGTTTTTATTACTGATTTGATTTGGTGGATTGTTATTATTAATTTGTTGGTTGCAATGTTTAATATGATGCCTATTGGAATCCTCGACGGTGGTAGATTCTTTTATCTGACAATTTTAGGGATAACTAAATCTGAAAAGATAGCCAAGAGGTCTTTTTCAGTAATAGGTTATTTGATGTTACTCGCTTTAGTTGCTTTGATGATTAAATGGGGAATGGGCTTTTTTAATTAGAAAAATATTTAAAGAATGAATTTCTAATTTGATTAATTAAAAAAGAGGGGGCTACTATGGCTAAGAAAAAAACTGCTAAGAAAATACCAACAAAGACAAAAGCTAAGGGAAAGAAAAAGAAGAAGTAGCTTTGTTAATTAATAATTTGTTTTTTATTTTTTTGATATGATTTTGTTCTCGAAAAGGTTGGGGGAATATTAAGTTCTAATTTTCGGATTACATCTCCTGTTCGTGAAAATACTTTTGAGCCACAATGCTCGCAACTAATAGGACTTTCTTTGTACATAAACCCACATCAGAACAAGAAAAGTCATACCTAAAACCTGCAAGCATTTTCAAATGATCTATTTCAACAGCTCTTGAGTCAATTTCGTTTACGTACACCATTCTATAAATCCACAACTCCGTCTTTAGTTAATGCTGCGAATCTTATTCCTACTGGAAGATTGATTAATGCTGAGATTAGTGCCATGTGTTCTTTTCCGTCGCCAGAAGCAATTGAAAGTGCAACTTCCATGCCGTTGAATTTTCCTTTGAGCTTTGTTGAAAATTCTTCTTTAAGTTCTTTTAATTTTTTATCGAGGCTAATTTCAATAAACTCAAATTCTTTTTCATGTGCAAATTGTTTTGCAAAATTATTTCCAACAAGAATTACTTTGTCCCATTCTCCGTGAGTCATTAATCCAGAGATTTGCCCCCATGTTCCTTTTCCTGATGATAGTAGTGCTATTAGTTCCATATTGATAAAAGAAGTGGAAAGTTTTTAAGGATTGTTGTGGTATAATTAATCATAAAAATAGACAAAGAGACTTAATTGATATGTATTGCTATGAAATTCAAACAAGCATGAGCGTAAGGATAGACCCAGAAATAGAAGGAAGTACTATTGATTCAATTATTGGCTGTACTAATGGAGTGAAAAAATGGTCGGTTATTCATCTTGGAGAAAAGCACATTAGACTAAAGATATATTCTAGAAAAATGTTGGGAGATGATGTTCTGATATATTTAGAAGAAGATCTAGCTGAAAATTTTGGGTATGACGAAGAGAAGATGTTTCAAAATGTAAAAGTCAGCGAGGAGTGAGAATGTCGCAAATTAGGGACTTAATTTTGCTGTCGCATTAGGGACTTTTTAGGATTTTACATTTGTTATTGCTTTTAAGTTAATAGAAAACAATTTAAAATGCCTTTTCTTCTAATTCTATATGAGCGAAGAATTACT
>JBDRGM010000035.1:0-2202 GCA_043817815.1 archaeon | reverse complement strand
AAAGAAAATCAATTATATAAAATTATCCTCTGTCATCAGAGAAGTAATTCACAAACGAACTGATAATAAAAGGTTCTAATTGTTTTTGATATCTTGCGAAAGAATAAATTCCGTCTTTAGATTCTCCTATTCTCAAACATGGTCTGTTTTTAAATGCAAAATCCATTATAATCTCTTTTGAATCTCTTGTATCAAAAAAACATTTAGTTCCCATACTAGATTGTTCAGGAGTATTTGATATTCCAGATTTAGCATCTTCTTGAGAGTTAAAATCTTTTTTTTGAACACAAACATCTAAATCATAATCTGTACCGAGAGAAGATTCTTTATTTTTTAACAAAGTGGCAAGTTTGTACATTTTTTCTAAAGTATTCATTTAAATTTAAACTTTTGTATAAATTAATATATACTTTTTTAAACCAAGCATTCTAATTAAATTAAAGAGTGAAGTAAAAAGTGGAAATACATACTATTGGAGGTTTTAATGAAGTAGGAAAAAATATGACTGTAGTTCATACTGGAGACGACGCAGTTATGTTTGATGCAGGGATTCATTTGCCGGCGGTGATTGAATTACAAGAGGAAGAAGAACAACAACATGCTTATTCTGAAGAAAAATTAAGAAGCAGAAAAGCACTTCCTAATGATGTGCTTCTAGACAAACTTGGTTTAAGAAATAAAGTCCGAGCAATTCTTTTAGGACACGCGCACTTAGACCACATCGGGGCAATCCCTTATTTAGGTTACAGATACAAAGCCCCTGTCGTCGGAACACCATTTACAACAACTGTTCTAAGAAAAATATTACAAGATGATAAAATAAAAATCCCGAACCAAATAAAAGCCGTTAATCCAAATTCTACTTTCACAATAAAAGGAAGAAAAAATTACGAAGTTGAATTCATTAATGCAACGCATTCCACAATACAAACTTCCATGATGGCTTTGCACACACCCGAAGGAGTTGTTCTATACGCCAATGATTTCAAATTAGATAATACTCCAGTAATGGGACTTCCTCCAAATTATCAAGCACTAAAAAGAATCGCAAAACAAGGAGTAAAAGCATTAGTTGTTGACTCTCTTTATTCTAGTGAAGAAGGAAAAACGCCTAGCGAAAAAATAGCAAGAGCAATGGTAGAAGAGGTTTTATTAACTGTTGAAAACCAAAAGTCCGCGATTTTTGTAGCAACTTTTTCTTCACATATAGCGAGGATAAAAAGCATCGTAGAGTATGCAAAAAAACTTAACAGAAAAGTTTATGTTATCGGGAGAAGCATGAACAAATATTTATCTGCCGCAAAAGAAGTTAACATGTGCCCTTTTCACAACGATATAACTATTGGAAGTTATAAAAGACAAGTTGAATCAATTCTCAAAAAAGTTAGCCAAAACAGAGAAAAATCATTAGTTATTTGCACGGGTCATCAAGGAGAATCAGGAAGTATTTTGGATAGGCTTTCAAGAAAACAATTACCATTTGAATTTAATCCAAATGATAATATAATTTTTGCTTCAAAAACAATTCCTGTTCCAGTGAATATTGCAAGTAAAGGGCAATTAGATAAGAGATTAAAAAAATCCGGAGTTAGAATCTTTGATAAAGTTCATGTTTCAGGACATGGGGGACGAGAAGACTTAAGAGATTTAATTTCAATGGTAAATCCTGAGCATATAATTCCTGCTCATGGTTCAACTCAACAACTGACACCGATGATAGAGCTTGCAAGAGAAATGGGTTATAATGTCGGTAAACAATGTCATTTGATGCAAGATGGACAGAAATTAAAAATATAAAATGGTAAAAGCAAATCAAAGATTTTCATTCATTCAAAAAAATTTTGAAGGTCATTTTGAATGAGAGAAGATATTCTAGGAGCATTACAATCCGCATCGATAAGAGGAGAGACACTAAAAAAAGCAATGATGTCTGCTTATAATGCTGGTTATAAAAAAGAAGATATTGAAGAAGCTGCAGCAGCATGGCAACAAATAAATTCACAAAAACCTGTTGCGCAAACAATTTCTCCGCAATTAGCTCAAAAAACGATTCAATCAGATTTTGAGAAACCTTCATCCAAAATAAAAATCATTCTTGTCATCTTCGCGTTGATAATTCTTTTAGGAACATTAGTAGGAATTTTTTTGTTCAAGGCAGAATTAATAAGTTTATTCAACAGCACTTTTAATTAAAATGTACCA
>JBDRGM010000034.1:0-22540 GCA_043817815.1 archaeon | reverse complement strand
TAATGCTACGGATTTGACAATGGCGCAGGGAAGTCATACAGTAACTTATTATTGTAATGATACTGGTAATAATTTGAATAATTCAGAGAGTGTGACATTTTTTGTTGATTCAATTAAACCAGATATAAACATAACAACACCCTTGAATAATACTAATTGGTCTAATGTAAATCTTGATGTGAATTATACGACGAGTGATATTAATTTAGCAAGTTGTTGGTATAGTAATGATACTAATAGTGTTAATACAACTTTAACTAATTGTGGAGCAAATATAACGACGGTGGTGTGGAGTGAGGGTGAGCATAATGTTACTGTGTGGAGTAATGATAGTGCAGGGAATTCAAATAGTTCAATGGTGTTCTTTACTATTGACACAACCCCTCCAACAATTACCCTGATATCTCCTGCAAATCAGAGTGCAGACAGCGACGGGAACATTACATTTAATTATAATGTTAGTGATATGTTGAGTGTTAGTAATTGTTCATTGATATTAAATGGGACTGTTAATCAGACTAACTTATCTATTACAAAAGATGTTGTGCAGAATTTTACTGTGAATAATCTTGTTGCAGGGGCGTATAATTGGTATGTGAATTGCACTGATGCTGTGAATAATATTAACAAATCTGCGACGAGAAAAGTATCTGTTGTAAAAGTTGTGACTTTCAGTGGTGCGACAACAAATTTATCTGCTGTAAGTAATATTTCAGCTGTGCCTAATTTGACAATTGAAGCTCCTGAATATGGGAAACTAAATTTCACTGATGTTGTTGATTTGAGCAATGGCTCTGATATTGACACGTTTGTTAATGTTTCGTTTAATAGAATTGAGATTAATTCAAGTGCTTTGCCTGCGTTGGATAAACCTGCTCGTTTGGCTTTGTATAATTTGACATTTAGTGACCCAAGGGTTTTGAAAGATGGTGTTGAATGTAGTGCGTCTGTTTGCACAGAGGTTGGTTATACTGGAGGGATATTTGAATTTGATGTTACTGGGTTTAGTGTTTATAGTGCTGGAGAGACACCTGTGACAGCGACGACAAGTACAACAAGTTCTGGTGGGAGCAGTGGAGGGGGTAGTGCTAAGGTTGCTCCTAAAAATCCGGTTAAGTTTGATTTAGGCACTGAGATGTATGAAAAAGCAATTATTTTGAATAGGGTTGAGTTGGATATTATTACACTTACTAATAATGATAAAACAGACAGATATTTTGAAATTAGTTTAGAGAATTTGAAGGATATTGTTTCTATTGAAGAGAATAGTTTTACTGTTTTAGTTGGTGAGACAAAGGATATTGAATTTAAGATTACTGCTCCAGAGAATCCTGGAGTTTATACTGGGAAGATTATTGTGAACACAGCAGATACAGTAAAGGAAATTCTTGTTATGCTTAATGTCAAGAGTGAGAAGAGTTTGTTTGATATTACATTATCTATTCCTAATTATATGAAGTCAATGACAGGCGGAAGGAATTTGAAAGCTCAAATTAATCTGCTTCAGATGGGAATTAAGGAGAAAATGGATGTGACTCTTCATTATTCTATTAAAGATTTTAGTGGTAATGTTTTCCTTGCTGAGTCTGAGACAATCGCGGTGTATGAAGAGAAGTCACTTGACAAGGAATTTTACACCCAGGAGTTTGTACCTGGAGATTATGTTTTAGGAATAGAGCTTGTTTATCCTGATGGCGTTGCTGTTGCGAGTTCGCACTTTAAGATAAAAGACAAAATTGAGTTTGGAAAAGAGGAAGCAGTAATGACTGGTTTAATTTTCGTATTGATATTTGTTTCAATTATAATTGTCTTAGCAATCAAAAGATATAAAAGAATTGGAAGGTTGTTAAAGAGTAAGAAGAGGAGATAGATAATTATTTAAATAAGTGAGCAATATAATTAATATGGATTTTAATATAATCGTTGAACAGGATGAAGACGGTATGTTTGTTTCTGAAGTAATTGGTCTTCCTGGATGTCATACTCAGGGAAGGACTTTAGATGAACTAGTAGAGAGAACAAAAGAAGCTATTACTTTGTATTTGAAATGTAAGGATGTTGATGAATCTAATTCTAAATTTTTTGCATTTCAGCAGATAAAAATATAAAATGGCAAAACTGCCATTATTGAGTGCAAGGGAGGTCATTAAAATTCTCAATAAATTAGGTTTTAGGTTTAGAAGACAAGAAGGAAGCCATATGTTTTTTGAACATTCAGATGGCAGGACAACAGTAATTCCAAATCATCCAGGGCAAGATATTGGCAGAGGTTTATTAAATAAAATAATCAAGCATGACCTTCAAATTTCGAGAGAAGAATTTATGCAGTTACTTTAGAAATTGAGTTAATTATTTAAACAAATAATTCTTTTAGTAAATAAAAGATAGAGAAAAAATGAGAGAAGAAGTTAAACGATGGATTGAAAAATCAGATAGTGATTTGAAAACAGCTAAATATAATTTGGATGGGAGAATATTGGATGCTGCTATTTTTTATTCTCAACAATCAGTTGAAAAAGCGTTTAAAGCATTACTAATAGAGAGAACTAAAGAGTTTCCAAGGATACATGATTTAACAAGATTGGCAAGAATGTCTAAAGCTCCTGAAAAAATAATTAGATTTTGCTCTGTTATAAATCCAGGATATATTGTTTCCAGATATCCTGATCAGGAAGAAGAATATTCATTAGAGGATACTGTTGAAATAATCAGGTCTGCTGAGGAGGTATTAAAATGGATAAAAAAGAAACTATTTTAAAATTGCTTAGGAATTTCAAGAAGAGAATAAATAAGTTATATGTTCCAGAGAAAATTATTTTTTTTGGTAGCAGTGCAACAGGAAAATCTAGGAAAGATAGTGATATTGACTTAATCATTGTGAGTAAGAAGTTTGATGGAGTAAGTATGTTAAAAAGATCCCCTGAATTGTATATGAAATGGGATATGGATTACCCTGTTGATTTTTTATGTTATACACCAGAAGAATTTGAAAAAAAGAAAAAACAGGTTAGTATTGTTAGACAGGCAGTAAAAGAAGGTGTTGAGATATAAAGAATAAATAAAAGAAGAGATAAAGATGGTGAAAAATAAATTTTATAAAAGAGAGTTACTTATAGTGGGGATAGTAATAGCATTAGTTATTATTTCTTTTTTTGTTTATACAGGATATATTTCTAATGAGGAGAGTTTTTCTGTTGACACAATATTACTGAAATCAAATATTGTTTTGGGTGAAGAAGTTATGAGTCATATAAAAATTGCTAATAATGAAGATGTTGAACAAGATTTTAGTGTGTCTATTTATGATAATCATGGTTTTATTTCTTTAGATATTGATTCATTTACTCTTGGAGTTGGAGAGTTTAAAGATATAGAGGTTTCTCTTAAAGATAGTTTGGGGGTGGTTGGAGTTTATATGGGCCAGCTTGTGATTGAAAATTCAATAATGAAAAAAGAGATTCCTGTTGTTTTGGTTGTTGAAAATTTTTCGCCTTCTTTTGCAGTTATTCAGACAGGAATTCCAAAGTATGATAATGTTTATCCTGGAGGAAAATTGGGTATTGAAATGAAGTTAGTTGATATAAGTGGAGTAAGCACGTCAACAGTTTATGCAGAGTATCATATACAGAATTTTGAAGGGGAAATGATTTGGATAGGAGGTTCAAATTTAATTACTGATGGGAGTAAAATAGAATTAATTAATATTCCAAAAGGTCTTCCTCAAGGAGATTATTTATTTGTGACTTCAATTGAATATGAAGATGAAAAAAGTGTTGCAGGTTATTTGTTTACTGTTTCTGAAAAAGAAAATAGAATTCTTTCAGGAAGTCTTAAGTTTTTTGTGATAATTATTTTAGGTTTTGTCGTCGGTGTTCTAGTTTTGTTTTTCTATTTTATTAAAACAAGAGATAAGCTGTTGATTCAACTTAAGAGTCAGCAGAGGAGTGAATTGAGAGAGAATTTGAAATTAATTAGGAACTCAAGAATGAGATTAGATAGATTGAAAGATGTTTCTCTTAGAAAAGAAAAGCTTGCTAAGTTGAATAAGTCTGGAAGAGAGCTTGTGAGTAAAATTAGAATTAAGCAGAAAAGGCAGAGAGAGGAGTTTAGTAAATCTAGGAAGACAAATAAGAAGATTGAGATGATAAGGAAGATTAGGAGATGGAAGCTTGAGGGTTATGATTTGATTAGGGAGGAGAAGAAAAAAATCGCAAAGGAGCATTTTGGAAAACAAGTAAAAGACTGGGGCAGAAAAGGATATGCTACTGGTTTTTTGAAAAAGAAAAAGATATATAAATAAATTTTGATTAAAATATAAAATGGATGTGATAAAAGAATTGAAGAAACTGGTTTTGGATAAAGATGCTCTTTTTAGTAGTATCAAAGAGAGAGAGATAAAGTCTGCTAAGAGAAAGCTGAAGAGAGGGACAAAGAAAAAGATTAATAATAAATCTGTTAAATCTAAAGGGGTAAAAAAGAGTAAATCTGCTGTTAGTAGAAAAGATTTTGAGGCTTTTGAGTTTGGAGTTGGAAGATTAAAGGAATTGAAAAAAGAACTTGATTCAATGGATACTCGGGGATTTAGTAGAGAAGAAAAGACAGTAAGATCAAAGTTGAGAAATGTTTCTGAGATACCGAATATTGAAAAAGGAATTAAGGTGTTGAAATTAAAGATTAAGAAGAAGAATCATCCTCGAAGAAGAGTTAAAAGTCGGACAAAAGAAATTCAGAAAGATGTGCAGAGTGTTAAAAGTAATCTTCCTGAAGTTAGGAAGGAGATAAGAAAATTAAGTAAGAATGTCGAAGATAGAAATGTTCAGAGCATTAGAAGTGATATCAAAAGGTTGAATGAAAAAGTTGAAGATAAAGATATGAAAGATATTAAAGAAGATATTGAAGAAATAAAGAAATTACAAAGTGTAAAGAGGAGAAGTTCAATTGGAAAGAAGACCATAGATAAACTTAAAGAAGACATAGTAGATATAAAAGAGTCACAAGAGGAGATTAAGAATAAGAAAGGTTCTGTTGGAAGAAAAGCAATTGAGGATCTTAAAGAAGATATTGAAGAAATAAAAGAGTCCCAAGAGAAAATTAAGAATAAGAGAAGCCCAATTGGAAGAAAAATTATAGAGGAGATTAGAGAAGATATTGGAGACCTTAAGGAGTTAGGAGAGGAGTTAGGTAAAAAAGAAGAGAGAAAAATTTTGAAGATAGATTCGGGGGTGGGAAATTTAGTTGATACTGACTTTGAAGATTTTTTAAATGATTTAAAAGTGTCTTTGTCAGCAAGAGTTTCTGAAAGAGAGAAAGAGATCGATTCTATATTAAGAGATGATTTGGTAAAAAGAGAGAGAAAATTCAGAGAGAAGTATTTTAGTTTAGTTAGAGAATATGCTGAGAAGAAAAAGAAATTAGAAAAAGATTTTGATGAAAAGTATAAGATGGCTGTGGAGAGTAATTTGCAAAGAGAGGTTGCAGATAAGTTCCATGAGAAATTGAGTTCTGTTTTAAGAGAGGAGAAGTCCAGATTAGAAGCAAAATATAAAGAAGAATTGAAAATTCATGTTGCTGATGAAGTTGAGAATCAGAGAGGGGCAATAAATAAAAGACTTCAGAGTGAATTTGATAAGAAATTTAAGCAATTAGTAAGTCAAGAGAAGATAGAGATTGGTAAACTGAAATTTGCAAGAGAGAATCTTCAACAGAGCAAGAAGAGATTTGAAGTTCAGAGAGAAATTGAGGAAAAAAGAATTAAGGCTAATATAATGAAGGAGTTTCATGATAAGGTTAATCAAGAAGTTGCTATAAAAATTAAATCTATTAAGGTTAAGTTAAAAAAAGATTTTGAGGAAAAATCTAAGTTGGAAATAAAAAAGCATGAAGAAGAAATGCAGGCAAAGTTGAGAAAAGTTTTGGGTTAACCACATATTTTTTCTATTGTTTCTTTATCTCTTGGGTCTTTCCAATTTGGTAGTTGTTGGATTGCTGCACCTGTAAGGGGGGTTATTTTTATTGTTAAATTTCCATCACAGACAATTTCATAATCTTGACAATACTTACTTTCATTGCAGATGGCTTTTGTGTAAGAGTATTTGTTATTTTCAATTACTGCTCCTGTAGCATTTTTGGTTAGAAAAATTGAGTAGAGGAGGAAGATGGTTGCTAAAATTAGGATGATTATTATTGTTAATATTAGTCTTTTCTTCATGTTTTATTTACATGATTAGATTTTTTAAATATATCGTAAATAATTTGGTTTTATAATTTTCCCGACGACAAATGTGTTTTTTTGGCAGAAAAGTTTATAAAGGATTAGCACATTTTTTAGGTAGAAATCTGAAAAGATTTTGTGTTAAATTTGATTAAAATTAGCAATTGCTATCATAAATAAAATGAGTGAAGAATATGGAGCTGAGCAGATAAAAGTCCTTGAGGGGCTTGAAGGAGTCAGGAAAAGACCTGCGATGTATATAGGTAGTACTGGCAAAGAAGGTTTGCATCATTTAGTTTATGAAGTTGTTGATAACTCTGTTGATGAGGCATTGGCTGGCGCTTGTACCAAAATAATTGTTATAATCAATAAAAATGGTTCTGTTACTGTTGAGGATGATGGAAGAGGTATTCCGATTGATATGCACCCACAATTTAAGATTCCTGCTGTACAAGTGGCTTTGACTAAACTTCATGCAGGAGGAAAGTTTGACAAAAAATCATATGCTATTTCAGGAGGTTTGCATGGAGTTGGTGTTTCTTGTGTTAATGCATTGTCAAAAAAGTTGATTGTTGAGGTAAAGAAAAATGGGAAGATTTACTCGCAAGAATATTCGAGAGGGATTGCAAAGACAAAATTGAAACCGGTTGGTAATTGTAAGAATGGAGAGTCAGGAACAACCATTACTTTTTGGCCTGATGAGGAGATTTTTTCTGTGTTGGAGTTTGATGCTAAAGTTCTTGAAACAAGGTTTAAGGAGATTTCTTTTCTAAACGCTGGATTGAGAATTGTTATGATTGATGAAATTAAAGGAAAGAGTGAAGAGTTTTTTGCAGCAGGTGGTTTGATGGAGTTTGTTAAGTGGTTAAATAAATCTAAAGAAGTTTTGCATAAGCCAATTTATTTTAAGAGAGAGATGAAAGAAATTATAATGGAAGTAGCTGTTCAATACAACTCAGGATATAGGGAGAATATTTTTGGTTTTGTGAACACGATTAATACTGTTGAAGGAGGGACACATGTTTCTGGGTTTAAGACTGCTTTGACAAGGGTTATTAATGATTATATTAAAAAGAAAGGTAATGGGAAAAATGATTCTCTTGTTGGTGATGATGTTCGTGAAGGAGTGACTGCAATTATAAGTGTGAAGATTGCAGACCCGCAGTTTGAAGGACAGACAAAGACAAAGTTGGGTAATTCAGAAGTTAAAGGTTTTGTAGATTCTGTTGTTAGTTCTGCGTTATCTGAGTTTTTTGAAGAGAACCCTTCTGTTGCTAAAAGAATTGTTTCAAAAGTTCTTGATTCTGCAAGGGCAAGATTAGCTGCGAAAAGGGCAAAGGATTTGGTTCGAAGGAAGAGTGCGTTTTCACTTGGTGGTTTGCCTGGGAAGTTGCATGATTGTTCAAGTAAAAAATCAGAGGATACTGAATTGTATATTGTTGAGGGAGAGAGTGCAGGAGGTAGTGCGAAAAATGCTCGTGATAAAAATATTCAGGCTATTTTGCCTTTGAAAGGTAAGATTCTTAATGTTGAGAAATCCAATCCTGCGAGGGCACTTTCAAGTGAGGAAATAACTAATATGATTACTGCTATTGGGACAGGTGTTGGAGAGCAATTTAATCTTGAGAAGTTAAGATATGGGAAGGTTGTTATTATGACTGATGCAGATGTCGACGGTGAGCATATTAAAACTCTTTTACTTACGTTTTTTTTTAGGTTTATGCCTGAATTAATTAAGAATGGAAATGTGTACGCAGCTATGCCTCCATTGTTCAGAATTAGAAAGAAAAAGGATTATTATGTTTATACCGAGGACGAATTGAAGAAAATTACTGCTAAGTTGAATACAACTAATGTGACACGTTTTAAGGGTCTTGGTGAGATGGGTTTGCAGCAACTTTGGGATACGACAATGAATCCAAAGACTCGAAAGATTAAGAAAATATTTATTGAAGATGCTGTTGAAGCTGACCAGACTTTTTCAATGTTGATGGGTGATGATGTTCAAGCTCGTAAAGAGTTTATACAAGAAAATGCTAAAAATGCGGAGTTGGATGTTTAAAATGGAAGATGAAATAAAACAAATTATGCACGAGAGTATGAAGGCAAAAGAAGATTTCTTAGATGAGATTGCACACATTAAAGAAGCTGTTGAGAAAATTGTTGAAGCATTTAGTGAGGGAAATAAGATTTTGGTTTTTGGAAATGGGGGAAGTGCTGCAGATGCACAGCATATTACTGGTGAGTTTGTTGGGAGATTTAAACTTGAAAGAAAAGGGCTTCCTGCGATTGCTCTTACAACAGATACTTCTATCTTGACAGCTTGGTCAAATGATTATGAATATGATACAATTTTTTCTAGGCAAGTTGAAGCATTGGCGAAGTCTGGAGACATTTTATTGGGACTTTCAACTTCTGGAAATTCTGGAAATATTATTAAAGCATTTGAAAAAGGAAAAGAGATTGGAACGTTTAATATTTCTTTAACTGGAAAAGATGGCGGGAAATTAAAATTGATGAGTGATTTGAATATTAATTCCTCTTCGAATAATACTCCACGTGTTCAAGAATGTCATGTTTTGGCATATCACATTATTTGTGAATTAGTTGAAAAGAAAATGGTAGAATTAAAGGAGGGAAATTAAATGCAAGAGAATATAACAAAATTAAAAGGAGCAAATATGGATATTGATTTAACAACAGATGAAAATAAGATTGAATGGAAACAAGATAAATGTCCTTGGAATGAATCTGACAGAACTAATGAGCATAAATGTGCTATCAAAAATATCTCTATATGTAAATATTTTAGAGGAATAGAGAAATTGGATGTTGTGCTTTGTGTTTATGGGGGTAAAGATTAAGATGCCAAAGAAAAATAAATTAGCAACACCAGACTGGATAATAGAAGGTTATGATAGCAAGGCTGATTATGAAAAAGCTAGACAAAAGGAGGATAAACCCTCTGCGTCGTCGAAACAATCTTCTGGGGCAAAGACATTTAAAATTCGTGAGTGTCCTGAATGTGGAAGTGATGATGTTGGAATTGTTTTAAGTGGGCGTGATGCTGAGCAAGGTGGAGGTAATGAATGGGAGTGTCATAAGTGTAAATGGAAAGGAAGCGATATTATTAAGAGAGAACTTACAGAGGATGAATTAATGAAATATATGGTTGAAAAAGAAAAGAGAGAAGGAGGTAATGAATGATGGAAGAAGAAAATAAAATTGATAATGAAGAGATGGCGGATGTTGAAGTATGGGAATTTAGTCTTGACAGCGAGGAGATTGATGAACTTATTGTGAAACTTAATGAGTTAAAGCAGACAAAAGAAGAATTTAGTTTTGATATTGATGAAGAAAATGAATTGTTGATTCATTATGAAGACAGCGAGGAGGAAGGAGAATGAATGAAGAAATGATTAAAGTTTGGAATGAGGATTTTGTAATAGTTAAATCTAAGAAAGTATATGAAAATGCATTTGCAAATATTAAAAATAAAAATGAGTTAACTGTAATAGTTGAACAAGGTAAAATTGATGAGGAAGATATTATAGAAATTGAAAAAGATTGGAAACTAATAACTTTTGATACTGTTTTAGACTTTGGCTTGGTTGGTTTTATCTCAAAAATATCTTCTGCTTTAGCAGAGGCAAATATTAGCATCTTTGTTGTTTCTTCATATTCAACAGACCACATTCTAATAAAAAAGAGTGATTTAGATAAGACTCTTGGGATATTAAAAAATTTAGAAGTAAGTACAAAATGAACAACGATAAATTAGAAAAAATAAAACAAATTGTGAAGGAAAAAGATACTGAGGAAGATTTTAATTATCATATAGTTCCTGTTGTTAAAAATTCATTTTTATTAGCAGATAAATTAAAAGTAGATAACGAGGTTGTTGAAGTTGCTGCATGGTTGCATGATATTGGGAGGATTGTTAATAATACTACTTTTGAAAAAGAAAATGAACACCATACAGAAGGAGAGAAAGAAGCAGTTAAGGTGCTTAGTGAATTAGGTTATGAAAAAGAGTTTATTGAAAAGGTTGCGCATTGTGTTTTGACTCATCGGGGTAGGGAAGGAGCTAAACCAAAAACTGTTGAAGCAAAAATAGTTGCTAGTGCTGATGCGATGTCCCACCTTGATACATTTTTAGATATGATTGTAAGTTTTTCAAAAGAGATTGATTCATTTGAAGAACTTATTAATGTAATAGAAAGAAAAATTAAAATAGATTGGGATGAGAAGATGATTCCAGAGGCACGGGAGATAGTTAAAAATAAATATGATGCCATAATGTTATTAATTAAATCTATGAAAGGATATATTTAAAATGACACCAAAAACAACATGCGATATGATTGATGAAGATAAGAAAGATAAAAGAGTTGTGCAGACAGAGATATCTGTAGAGATGAAGAAGTCGTATCTTGATTATGCGATGAGTGTTATTGTTTCACGTGCGATTCCTTCAATTGAGGATGGGTTGAAACCGGTTCAGAGAAGGATTTTACATTCAATGAATTTAATGGGGCTTAAGCCAAATACTCAGACAAAGAAATCTGCTCGTATTGTTGGAGATGTTATTGGTAAGTATCATCCTCATGGAGATACTGCGATTTACGATGCTATGGTTAGAATGGCACAGGACTTTTCTTTGAGATATCCTTTGGTTTTTGGACAGGGTAATTTTGGTTCAATTGATGGAGACCCTCCTGCTGCATATAGATATACAGAAGCTAAGTTAATGCCTATTTCTGCTGAGTTGTTACAAGATATTGATAAAGAGACTGTAAAGTTTAATCCTAATTTTGATAATTCTATGCAAGAGCCAGAGTTACTTCCAGGTAAACTTCCCGCTTTAATGTTAAATGGGGCTACAGGTATTGCAGTTGGAATGGCGACTAATATCCCCCCTCATAATTTAAGAGAAGTTTGCGACGCTATTATTGCTAATATTAAGAATCCTAATATTACGATTGAAGGGCTTTGTGAGATTGTTACTGGTCCTGATTTTCCAACTGGAGGTTCTGTTACAGGGGAAATGGTTGAATTGTATAAAACAGGAAGAGGCAGATTGATTATGAGAGGAAAGATGACAACTGAGTCACTAAAAAATAAGGATGCTATTATTATTACGGAAATTCCTTATATGGTTAACAAATCTACTTTAGTTACTCAAATTGCTGATTTGATTCAGAAGAAAAAAATTAAGGATGTTTCTGACTTAAGAGACGAGTCTTCAAAAGGAAAGATTAGGGTTGTTATTGAATTAAAGAAGGGTGCTAATTCTAAATTTGTGATGAATTCTTTGTATAAGTATACTCGGCTTCAAGATTCGTTTAATATGAATTTTTTGGCTTTGGTAGGAGGACAACCAAAAGTTCTTAATTTGAAAAACGTCGTGGATGAATATGTTAATCACAGGAAGATTATTGTTACTAAAAGAGCAGAATATGAATTGAGGAAGGCAAAAGAGAGGCAGGAAATTGTTGAAGGTCTTTTGATTGCTTTGCAAAACATTGACGCTGTTATTGATTTGATTAAGAAGTCTAAAGGTAAAACAGAAGCAATGGAGGGATTAATTAGTAAGTTTAAGTTGACAAGAAAGCAGGCAGATGCGGTTCTTGAGACAAAGTTACAGCAGTTGACTTCACTTGAGCAAGATAAGTTAAAGAAAGAAGCTAAAGAACTTGCAGAAAGAATTGCAGAGCTTGAGAAGGTTTTAGGAAATATTGAAGAGGTTTTGAAAATAATTGTTAAAGAAGTTAATGAGTTAAAGAGCAAGTACGGAGACAATAGACGGACTAATGTTTTGAAAAGAATTTCTGAAATTTCTGAAAAAGATTTGGTTCAGAAAAGAGAAGTTGTTGTGACAATTACGGATAAAGGTTATTGTAAGAGAATGGATGTTCAGACATATAGAGAACAGAGAAGAGGGGGTAAGGGAGTTATTGGTAGTAATCTCGCGACAGGGGATTTTGTAAAGCAGTTGATTACTTGTTCGACGCATGATTACTTGATGTTTTTTACTAGTAGAGGTAGAGTGTTGTGGTTAAAGACTTATGATATTCCTGCTGCAGAAAGATATAGCAAAGGTAAAGCGATTGTTAATTTACTTGACTTGAAAAATGAGAATGTTACAAATGTTATTTCAGTGAATAATTTTGAGGATTCTCTTTTTATGGCGACTAAGAAAGGACAAGTTAAGAGAATTTCTTTGGGTCACTTTTCAAAACCAAGGGCTTCTGGGATTAAGGCAATTAATTTACCTTCTGATAATTCTGATTTTCTGATTGGAGTTGAGGTTGTGAAGAAGGGAGATGAAGTTTCACTTGCAACGCGGAGAGGTAAATCAATTAGGTTTAATGGTGATGATGTGAGAATAATGGGGCGTTCTAGTTATGGTGTGACTGGAATTAAGATAGAGAAAGGTGATGAAGTGGTTAGTATGGAAGTTTTGAATACAGATGCTATTTTGACAATTACTAAAAAAGGTTATGGTAAAAGAACTGCTGTTAAGGATTATAGAAAGACCTCTAGGGCAGGGAAGGGTGTGATTAATTTAAAGGTGACTGAGAAGACTGGAGAAGTTGTGACTTCTGTTGCAGTGAATGATAGTGATGGAATAATTATTACAACAGCGAAGGGGATTGTTATAAGAACTTCTTTGAAGAGTATAAGAGTGATGGGACGTGCTGCACAGGGTGTGAGAATTGTGAAACTTCAGCAAGGAGATTATGTTACTGATTTGATTAAAGTTCAAGAAAATGGAGAGGTTGTAGGGGATCTTTAATAGAGAGAGGGGAGAGTGAAAGATTTGTTAGTTAGTTGGTTAAGGTTGTTAATGGGGTTAATGGAGAATGAGATAAGTTGAGTAGGGAAAATTTAAAAGAGTCTGTTTTTAATTAATATGATGGATTCAACAAAAAATTTAGATGTTTATATTGTGGAGGTATTTGATTTTGTGACAGAAAATCTTGGCGATAAATGAAAATAGTAATTGTGGGTACAGGTTATGTTGGATTGGTTTCTGGTACGTGTATGGCAGAATTAGGAAATGAAGTTATCTGCGTTGATAATGATAAGAACAAATTAGAAAAATTAAAGAATTCTATAATTCCTATTTATGAACCTGGTCTTGATATATTGTTCCATAGGAATATTGAAAAAAATAGGTTATTTTTCACTGATGATTTGAAAGAGGCTGTTCTTAATTCTGAAATTATATTTATGTGTTTGCCTACACCACAAGGTGAAGATGGTTCTGCTGATTTGAAGCATGTTTATGAAGTTGCTGAAAGTATTGGTAAGATTATTAATGAATCTGGAGAAAATGATTTTAAAATTATTGTAAATAAAAGTACAGTGCCCGTGGGTACATGTGAAATAATTACTAAAATAATGAAAGATTATGGTTTAACTAAATTTGAAGTTGTTTCTAACCCTGAATTTCTAAGAGAAGGATTTGCTGTGGATGATTTTTTGAAACCAGATAGAATTGTAATTGGAGCTAAATCAGAAGAAGTTTTCAAAAAAATGAAAGTATTGTATTCTTCTTTTGTGAGACAGGGATGCCCAATAATAGAAATGAATCCTGAAAGTGCTGAAGTAACTAAATATGCTGCTAATTCATATTTGGCTATGAGAATAACTTATATGAATGAACTCGCTAATTTTTGTGAAAATGTTGGTGCAAATGTGGATTTTGTGAGAAAAGGAGTTGGTAGTGATAATAGGATTGGTAATAAATCTCTTTATCCAGGTATTGGCTATGGGGGATCATGTTTTCCTAAGGATGTTAAGGCATTAATAAAAACTTCAAAAGAAAGAAATTCTGAAATACGTTTACTTTCTCTAGTTGATCAGATTAACAAAGAACAAAAGCTAATATTAATTAAAAAAATACTCAATCATTTTGGAGATATTAGCGGGAAAAAGTTTGCTGTTTGGGGGCTTGCATTCAAATCTAATACCGACGATATGCGTGAAGCACCTTCTATAGTTATAATTAATAAATTGATTGAGTTAGGTGCTTTTGTTTGTGCTCATGATCCAAAGGCAATGGAAAATGCAAGATTTTATTTGGGAGATACTATTGATTATGCTAAAGATGAATATGACGCAGTAGAGAATGTTGAAGCATTATTGGTTCTAACTGAATGGGATGAATATAAAAACCCTGATTTTAGGAAATTAAAATCCTTAATGAAAAATTCAGTTATTTTTGATGGACGAAATATATTTAACAGACAAGACACCAAAGATGCAGGGTTTACTCATTATAGTATTGGTAAACGTCCTGTTATTTCAGAAAAAAGTAATCCCTGAAAAATATATTTTTGGATAAAAATTAGTTACCAAATATCTAACTCATTTTTATTTTCAATTTCCTCTTCCTCCTCCACTTGATTTTCTATTTCTTTTCCCTCTGGAGAATTTCCCCAAGCAGGACACATTGTTTTGTATTCACACCAATCGCAGAGTTTTGTGATATAAGGAGGGAATTTTTGTGTCGCTTCTATTTGTTTTATTAATTCAAGTGTTTCTGTTTTGAGCTGTTCTAATTGTTTATTTGTTCTTCGTGAGCAGATTTTTTTATTGTGTGCGAGGTAATGCCAGACAAGGCAGACCTCTTTGTCGTGTCCGAAGAGTTCTTTAATTGCAATTGAGTATAATGCAAGTTGTCTGTCAGCGTCGAACTTTTCTTGTCGCGGGAGGTATTTTGCGGTTTTATAATCATGAACTTCATATTCTTTTGTTTTTAGATTGTAAACAAGACGGTCTATGAATCCCTGAATTTTGTACTCACCATCTTCGTCTAATGCCAAGAGTATTTTTTTTTCAAGTTCAAGTGTGTTGTCGTCAAATGGATGATGTTTTGTGTAATAGTTAACAATGAATTGGACGCCTTTGTTAAAATAATCTTTTTCAGATAAGTGGTTTTTTACAATTAAAATATTTCCATTGAATTTTTCTTGCCATAATTCTGAATAGTGAATTATTATTTCATCAAGAGTTGGGATATTTTTTTCTTTTAATTGTGTGTACAACCATTCAAATGTTTCGTGAACACAACTTCCTAAGAGTGATTCTATTGATTGTTCAATTTCAGGAATTATTTTGTCAATGTATCTTAGTTTGAATTTAAATGGACATTGTTCAAAAGTAGATAGTCTTGAATGAGAATATATTGGTTTCTTTTTTTCCATCAAGAATTAAAAATTTAGGAGGTTATAAAGTTTGTTAGAGTATTAAAATGGTTTATAGTTAATTTTATGGGTTTGTTTAAAGTATTCAAGATATTCTGTGCACAACTCTTTTTTTTCTGGGTTGATATTATCTACCCTTAGGGGATTATGGATTTTTCCAAGAGGATTAGTTGGAACTCTTATTGTGAATAGTGAGTCTCTTTCACCGTCTGTTAATATTATTGTTAATAAGTTTCTTTTTTCTGGTGGAGGAGGGTTACCACGAAAAGTATCAATTTTATTCCAAGAAATTTTATACCCTAACTCTTTCTGAATTACGAATTTGATTGTTTCTGTGACTAAGTCATAAGTGAACATGATTTGTCAATTGCTTAAGTTATTTAAGAATTATTGTACTTAATCATTCACATTGTATGTTTTCTGAATTCCATGAAGTATATCCTAAGTTTTGGCAACATTCATTTTCTAAACCTGGTGTGACTGTTCCACAATCACCGACTAGTTCTTCTTCAATATCCTTTGCTAAAAATCCCCACCAAGGGTTTTTTATTTTGGTTATTTCTCCTGTTTCAGAATCAATGTGCATTCTTACTTTTTCTCTTATTGTAAATAATCTAAATAACTTTGCTTTCTTTTTTGTTTGAACTTGGTATTTTCCATCTTCATCTAATTCAATTTTTTCACAGTCACAATCTTTTTGTTTTAATCTAGCTCTTATTTTTTCTTTAACTTGGTCTGGCATAATTTTGACAAGCTTTGTGGTATTACCTTTAAAGACACCATAAACTTCTTCTCCTGATTTATATAATTCAACTTTGGTTTGCATTTCAGCACCTTTAACTTGTACAATTGTGTTTCCTGATTTTCCTGCAGTTATGGTCATTTCTCTTATACCATTTCCTAATTGGCATTTTGTTGCAGAGCCAGTGCAGGTGCAATTGATTGGGCATTGTTCTTTACTTTGGATTCTTAATCTGTTTCTTGATTGGATTGCTTTTTTGATTTTTTGCTCTTTAGCCTCTGGTTTTTCTTGGTCGTCTTCATCTTTTATTTCATCGTCTTGGTTTAATTGGATGAAAGTAACAAGTGCTGTTCCATCTTCTATATTTATTGAATTAACTTTTATTTGTGCATAAGATTCATCTGATCCTGGACCGTATCTGTTTTTTGTTACTTTTGAAGATTCTCCTTCTCCAAGTGTAGCCACATTAAAATAAACAGAAGGCTTATCAAAGAGAGGATTCCATGAGACATTTTCATCATTTATTTTAATATCTATCACAGAGATAGCTCTCTCTCCAAATTCTACTGCATCCCCTTTTGTTACTGTATATGTGCCTGGTTCTGTATATATCTCAGCAACCACAAAACTAATTAGAAACATCCCAAGAATTATAATCAAAAAAATCTTTTTCATAATTTATATTAAGAAATAGAGTTTATAAAATCTCTATTCAGCAGTTGAAAAGCTGTTATTGATATAGAAAGATAGTTCACTGTTCAACTACCTCACCAAAACCGATTAGTCTCCAATGCGAATCAATGTTTCTTGCAATACCGACGTTGTCGCCTTTTAGAGCTATAATTGGGATGTTAAGTGAGAGTTCAATTTCATCATCTTTTATTTTTTCAATTGTGCCGACTGTAATTGTGGTGTTAACACTGAGCATTAACATTTCTTTTGTTTTTATTGGTTCAACTTTTCTTTTCTTTTGTGTTCCTAAAACTTCTTTGAAAAGTTCTGATTTTATTTTTACCTTATGAGTTATTTCTGGTAGAGTGTTTTTTATTGAAAGAAGACATCCTGTTAATGAATCTGTTTTTGTTAGATATGGATCTAATTCTGTTTCAATAGAAATGCTTGCTCCAGGTAGGATTTCATTTACAGATTCATTTCCTTTGTGTAGTGAGATTATTTTTGTTGTTAATGTTTGATATGTTTGTTGATTTGCTTTTTTAATACTTAAACCTGGTTTTATTTCTATTTCATCACCAATTTTGAGTTTTCCTTTTTTTAATATTCCTCCAAGAACACCTCCTTTTAAGTTTTGAATTGTTGTTCCTGGTTTATTTATGTCAAAACTTCTTGCGATTAAAAAAATGGGTTTTGCATCTGTATCTCTTTTTGGAACTTCTAATTTAGTTAGTTCTTCTAGTAATTTGTCAATGTTGACGTCTTGCTGAGCAGAGATTGGGATTATAGGGGAATTTTCTGCTAAGCTTCCTTTTACAAATTCTTTAATTTCATTGTAGTTTTTTAGAGCTTGTTCTTTACTTACTAAATCTATTTTGTTTTGAACTATTATTATATTTTTAATTTTTTTTGCCTTTAGTGCCATGAAGTGTTCTTTTGTTTGGGGTTTTATTCCTTCGTTTGCTGCGATTACTAAAATTGCAGAGTCAATTATTGCGGCTCCAGAGAGCATTGTTGCCATGAGCATTTCGTGTCCTGGCGCGTCGATGAAACTTATGTATCTAATTGGTGTTCCTTTTTTTTCAGTTGTGAAATTATTTTCATCTTTAGAGATTGTTGCATCTGCATAGCCTAATTTTATTGTTATCCCTCGTTTTAGCTCTTCAGAATGTGTGTCTGTGAACTTTCCAGTAAGTTTGCTAAGTAAAGTTGTTTTGCCATGGTCAATATGTCCGACAACTCCTACATTTAGTTCTGGTATGTTTGTCATAAGAAAATTAGAAAGAGAAGGGTTATAAGGTTTTTGGGTTAAGAGAAATTGATGCTGACACATAAAGGATTAGAGTTTGATAATGAAGAATCCTATTGGGATTTATCTGGTGAAGAATCTTGAGGTTTAGTTTTGATTTCTTCCTTTGGAGCTTCCTTAACTTTTTCAGGTTGTTTTGATGGCTCTGGTTCAGGAGCTTTATTCTGGTCGGGGAAGACTTCACTTAGTTTTTTAGTTCCCTCTTTGATGAGTTTTAGATTAATTTGTGAAATTGCATCTGAAATTACTTTGCCTCTGACTGTTTTTCTTAATCTCAATCCCTTTGGTCTGTTTTTGCTCCTCTTTTTTTTGCCTTCTTTACGTGGTCGTTTTTTCATTGCCTTGCCATATGTGAGAAGAGCTTTTTTTAATCCAACTCCTTCAACATCTGTAACACTTGTGAACCCTGCTTTATCACTTGCTCCTGTGATTTCAAGTTCATAGCCCTCTAGGTCAGGAGAAATATCTTTACCATTTATTTTCTCTCCAAGTGATTTTCCATCTAGGGCAGGAGCTTCTGCTTCAATCTTGTAAGTTTTTCCTTGTTTATTTGAAATATTTATTTTGAATGCCATAGTAAATAATTGGAGAATGGGTTTTTAAAGATTTGCTCGTGATTTTATAATTCTGCTAATTTTTAATTTTTTTGGAGGAGTGATATGGAGATAAATCTAAAGATTTGATAATTCAATAAATCAAAAACCTTTTAATCTGATTTTTCTTTTATTAATGATGAAAAAGAGGTATAGTTTTTTAGTTACAATAATTATTATTGGATTATTGGTTTATGCTTTGAAGGGAATTGATTTCTATGAGATTTGGAATTTGTTAAAGAAAGTTGATGGTTATTATTTTGCCCTGGCTTTTTTGTGTGCTTTGGGTAGTTTTTTGTTGTGGAACCTTCGATGGATGAATACCCTTGAAGGAATTGTGAATGTTAATTACTGGTTTTTGTTAAAGGTTCTTTTTGCAGGAGTGTTTTTGAATAACATCACTCCTGGGACAGGTATAGGGGGTGAGCCTGCAAGAGCTTATTTTTTGAGTAAAAAATATAATAAACCAAAGACAAAGATGTTTGGAGTTATATTGGCTGAGAAGATGTTTAATTTGTCTATTTTTTTGTTGTTTGTTTTGATATCACTTTTGTCTGTGTTAATTCTTGTTGAAATTCCTAGGAGTCTTAAGATATTTTTTGAATCTGCTGTTCTTGTTATTTTTGTTTTGATAATACTTTTTTTGCTTATTCCAAGGAGGAAGAAATCAAATAGGGAGTGGCTTTTAAGGAAATTGTTTATTCTTAAATCGATTAATAAAAATTTTAAGAATTTTAATGAATTTAAATTGTATGTTCGTCGCAGAATTTCTAATTTGAAGGGGGCTTTTAGTAAATCTGTTAGAGGAAAGAAGAAGCTTTATCGAGGGCTTCTTTTTTCAGCAGGGTTTTGGATGTTGACTTTTTTTGTTTCTTATTTTTTGTTTCTGTCTTTTAATGTCAAGATAAATTTTTTATCAGTGATTATTGCTGTTTCATTGAGTAATTTTATTGGGGATATTTCTCCTCTTCCTGGAGGCATAGGGATGATGGAAGGTACGATGTTTTTATTGTATTCTTCAATGGGAATTCCAGATTCTTTAGCCATAATTGTTACCTTACTTAGTAGGTTTATATATTACTTTTTTGCTTTATTTGTAGGAGGAATTAGTTTATTGTATTTGAGGTTTAGTGTAAAATGAAAGTTGGAATTTTGATTTGTGCGTATAATGAAGGGAAGTATATTCGTAAAGTTGTTAATAAGTGTTTAAAGTATGTTAAGAAAGTGATTGTTGTTGATGATGGAAGTAAAGATAATACTCTTGATGAAGTGAGGAAGACAAAGGCAAAGATTTTGAGGCATGGGAAAAACAAGGGCAAGGGAGAAGCTTTGAGAAAAGGATTTGATTATGGGATTAAGGAAGGTTATGATTATTTGATTTTGCTTGATGGAGATGGACAGCATGATCCAAAGGAGATTCCTAAATTTCTTGAGGCGATAAAAGGAAATCCGGATTTAGTTGTGGGTTGCAGGATGAAAAGACATTCAAGTATGCCTTATCAAAGAAGGGTGAGTAATTTTGCAACTTCTGTTGCAATAAGTGTTACTTATGGGACATGGATAAAAGACACTCAGTCTGGCTATAGGGCAGTGAGATTGAAGTCTTTGAAAAAACTTAAGTTGAAAGGTAAAGGATATGATTTAGAAAGTGAGATGTTGATTAAGATGATGAAGAAGAAGGCGAATATTTGGGCTGTTCCAATTAAGACAATTTATGGTGATGAGAAGAGTTCAATTAATCCTGTGAGAGATAGTATTAAATTTGTGAGAAGTTTTTTTAGAAAATGAGGTGGAATTTTAAAAGAGAACTTGCAAGGAAATTTGTTCATCTTTTATCTGTTTTGATATTATTTATTTATTACTTTGTTGGGAATTATTTTAATGAGAAAATAGCTTTGTTGGTTTTGGTTTTTATTTTAATTGTTTTCATAGAATTAGAATATCTTAGAGTTGAAGTTAGGAGCAAGGTACCTATTTTGAAAGGAATTTGGAAATATGTCAGAAGAAAAAAAGAGAAAGATAGATTTGGAGGGGATGTGTTTTTTTTGGTGGGTGCTATTTTGGTTTTGGCTATTTTTGATTTTCGCGTTGCTATGGCTGCTATTTTGATGACTACTTTTGGGGATATGAGTGCGGCATTAATTGGAAGCAGATTTGGTAAGAATTATCTTGTGTCTTTGAAAGACAGAGCATGGGAAGGTATATTTGCAGAATTTGGTGTTGATTTGGTTATAGGATTTTTTGTTTTTTTCTGGGGATTTTTCAATGATTTTTCAATACTTTTGAATTTGAATCTTTGGATAGTTGTGATTGTTATGGCTGTGACTGCAACTTTTGTTGAAACAATTATTTACAAATTAGATGATAATTTGGTGATTCCTATTTTTGCAGGATTTAATGGTCAGATTGCTTTGATGTTGCTGGGATTGGTTTAGAATTATTTCTTTTTCCTTTTCACAAGTTTTTTAAGAGGGTCTGATAATTTTTCTAGTTCAATTAGGATTCTTGCATGTTGTTCTTTGAGATTTAAAAGTTCTCCCTGAAGTTCAATTATATCTCCCTTGACTGCTCGAAATGAATTTTTGATTGATGATTCATTCATTGTAATTTTAGAGTAGAAACATATTATTTAAAGGTTGTGGTTGTTGATTTAAATTCAACTTAGCAATCGAAAAAGATTATTTACAATCCCCAATCACTCTTTTTCTCTCTCTTGATTTCAGCGATTTCCTGTAGAAGTTTGATTTCTTTTTGTGAGAGGAGGTCTTTGTTTTTTTTGAAGTTTCTAAATTGAGATTCTGAAATTTCACTGTATAGTTCTTGTGTGTTTTTTAAAACCCTTTCAAAGTTGATTCCTGGAACAGATACGGCAACTTCCATATTTTCTATTGCTTCTTGAACAGATTTGTTGTCTGATTGTATGTTTTTTATCCTACCAATCTTTTCTCCCTTACTGTTTATTATGTTTAATCCAGAGGTTAATTTTCCTGCCTCAATTTTTACTCCAAATATTGCAGGGCTTGTGTTTCTGAATATATATTGGTGAAGTATCTTTAATTTGCATATTGTTGTTAGCTCCATTAGTCTTCTTTTTTCAATTTCTTTTGCCTTTTCTTGTCTAAATTCAACTAAATTTTCAATTAGTTTATAGATGACATCTTCTGTAATTATTTTTATTTTTGCATTACCTATTTCTTTTGCTTCTTCATCTACATTAAAACCAACAATTATTGCGTCGAGTTCATTGATTTTGAGATTTGCTTTAGCAGAGATTATATCTGTTTTGTTTATGTTTCCAATTCCTGCTTTTACTACGGGAATATTGCTTTGTTTTAGTAGAACCAATAATGCCTCTAAACTTCCTAGTGAATCTGCTTTAGCAATAATTCCTTGTTTTTGTGTCTGAATATTTTTTGATATTTCTCTTGAGAATTTTTCTTTTAATTCTTGTTTGTTGTTTTTGTAAATTTCAAAAGGCATTCCTGGAAGTATTTCTGATTTGTCAACTAGTTGCATTCTTAATCCTGTTGAGGCTTGGACTTTGTTTTTGGGTTTGAATTTTGTACATAGAGGTTCTATTTCTTCAAGTATCCTTGTTTTTGTGATTATTGGGTCTTTGTCAAAATTTGCGATTGCGATTTCATCAGTTTTTGAAAGTTTTCCATCATAGAGTATTGCTTCTGCATAATTGATTGACCTTTCTTTTTTTACTTCTAGTATGACTCCTTTTGCGTGTTCTCCTAATTTTAGTTTGTTTTGAAGATATTTCTGGCTTATTCCACAGAGCATCATAATTAG
>JBDRGM010000033.1:0-12691 GCA_043817815.1 archaeon | reverse complement strand
AAATTGGGCTAGAATACTTTTGATTGTTTTAGCAATAATGAATCTTCTTAATTTTCCAATTGGAACAGGTTTTGGAATTTGGTTTTTGATTGTTCTGTTTGATGATGAAGTTAAGAAATTGTTTTCTAAATCTTCAGAGATTAGGTGCTGACGAGCTCATAAAGAAAATTTAATAATGAGGTAATTAAAGTCTGTTGTTATGAGATAATTAGTAATTTATTGGTTAATGAATTTTATGTTATTAGATTTAATTAATTGCGAACGTGAGTGAGTTTATATTTTAAAATCAAACATTAATTTTCTTAGGATTTTTCATTTTTTGGTTATTATATTCTTGGAAGAATAGAATTGTATCAAGATTTATCTTTGATTTTAGTTTTGTTTTTTTGTATTCATATCCGACTGGAAGGATTGCTTCAATTTGAACATTGTTTGGGATTTTTAGTGTTTCTTTTATTTGGTCTTCTGCAAAGTATCCAACCCAGCATGATGCAAGGTCTTTATCTGTTATTTTTAATAGGAAGTTTTGAATTGCTGCACCTGCTTGTTGTCTGCAGTATTTTTCAGCGTTTTCTCCAAAGCAGTTTATTGCTCTGTTTGGAACAGTGCATACGACAACTACATAAGGAGCTGTGGAAACAAAGTTTTGTTGGCAACAATCTCCGAATTTTTGTATTTTTTCAGGGTCGTCGACAAGAATGAATTTTAATGTGAAATTGTTTCCTGCCATTGGGGCGAATCGACATGTGTCAATGCATTCAATAATATCTCTCCAGTCTGGTTTTTGGTTTGTGAATTTTCTAACACTATGTCTTGTTTTAATTGCTTTGTCTAGTTGCATATATAAAGAAAGAGAAAATAGTTAATAAATGTTTTGAGAAGCTTGATAATTGAAAACAGCTTTTGATAATCTTGTACATAAATCGGTTAATTTTTTTATTCTTTCTCTTGGAAGCTTTTGTACAAGAGATAAATCTTCGCTTAATGAAATTAGATTATTTGAATATTCTCTCATTAACTCCTTTGTGTTTTTTTTTTCCTGGAGGGAAAATTTCTCTTAAGACTGATAATGTGTCAAAATCTTGGAGAGCAATACGTCCTTCTGAGGTTCTAAAATCCCTTGATTTTTTTTTGAGAATTTTTGATAGAAGATTTACAGGTGTATAGTCTCTATTTGGAACTTCTAGAATTTGGTTATCAAGAGTAAGTGCAGAATCATCAATTAAATTAGGAAGGTCATTATGTGAAATATTAAATTCTTCGCAAGAAATCCGCTTAGTTTAGTTAGCGGATGAATTGCGTTTATTATTTATTTCTAGAATAATTATAAACAGTGAGCTGGATCCTAGCTCACTGAACTAAATTTGCAAAGTTAGTGATAACTTTGCTGGAGTCCAAAATGTATAAGCACTATCAAAACTCCGTCGGTAATAATCTGAAGCATATCCAGATTACAACTAAATACCGATATAGGATGATGGGTAAACAGAAAATAAAAACCTTTTGTAAAGTAGCAATTGAGGAGACTTGCAAGAGGCACAAAATTGAGATTGTGATTTTGAAGGTTCTTGAAGAACATGTGCACATGATTGTTGATTGTCCGAGAACTTTTTTCGATGCTAAGTTATTACAGATTATCAAAGGTGCATCAGCATTTTTGATTTTTAGGTTTTGTCCTGTTTTGAGAAAGAGATATCCTAAAGGACATTTCTGGAATGCAGGATATTTTTGCTGTTCAGTTGGAGCAAACTTCGAAGCGGTTTTTCAATATGTGCAGAATCAATGAGCTTGATTAATGGACGCCACGACCTTTAGGTCGTGGAGGATGTCACATGTATCTGGATAATTCATTATTTAGCTAAAGATATCTTGTTTAAATAAATAGTTGTTGTTGAGAATATAATTGGATTAGCAAAACTTTTAAAAGTAAATTTAATATCTGATTAGTATGTCCCGGTAGCTCAGTTGGTAGAGCGCATGGCTGTTAACCATGGTGTCGTTGGTTCGAGTCCAGCCCGGGACGTTTTTCTAAAAATTTTGACGAGAACTTCGAGTCGGAGTGATTTTGTGGTAGAAGCATAATCAATAAGAAATTTTGTGTGAGATTGTGAGTAAGTTTTTGGGTTTTATTTTTTCAATCCTAAATCCAAAACAGGTTTTATTTGGTGTTTTTCTAAATGTGAGTAAACATTACTTTGCTTTGCGCCTTTGATAATTGAGATGACTGCATTTTGTGCGTTTTCGATGTATTCGGGGTTTCCAATGATACCTACTTCATTATCTTTTAGTTCAAAGTGGCAGTTTGTTAGGTTGCATAGTGTTTTTAGTGTTTTGCCTTGTGTTCCGATGATTCGCGCCCTTACTCTTTCTAGGCCACTTCTTTTTGTGTGGTCTTTTATATTTATTCTCTCAAAAATACAGTCATCTGTTTTAATTAACATTGAGTCTGAAAATGGAAATCCAAAGTTCAGGGCGTCGATGATTTTCTCTGCAATGTACTCATCTTCTGGCTTACCTACTATTGTGACTTCTTTTCCTCTGTTTGTTATTTTAACAGCTAGTTCTTTTTCTAGTTTCTTTTTTCCTTTTAAGATTCTAGGGAGTTTTTCTGATAGTATTGTTTTCATGATAGAGATAAATAGAGCAGGGTTTTAAAATTTGTGTTAGACGAAATTTACAAAGCAAATTTGGACAGAAGTCTTATAAGAGCTGTTAATTGCCCCGAGCCTAAGGCGAGGTGGAGTGAGCAAAGCGAACGGAGAGTCGAAAGAAAAGCCTTAATAGTAAGACTTATAATCTTTAATATATTGCCGTTTGGCATGAGATATAAATTACGGCCACACCACATTGATGCACTTGTAAATCGAAAAAAAACAACTTTTGATGAACGAAAAGAAATAATAAAAGCTACAACTGAGTTATATGGAAGTATTGGTTTTGCCACCAGGAAGAGGGATTTTATCGAATCAGTAGATGGAGGTACATTAGTTGAAGTTGTTCTTGGAAATGATTATGTTTGCATGGAGTTAGAGTGCCCCTTCTCGGACAAATGTAGGGAAGAAGATTATCAAACAGTTGTTGATCTTCTTGCTAGTAGATTAGCTCCAGGTCATGTGAGGGATTTAGTTTTGTAATTAACTCCTGATATTTCGGATAAATGGGCCTTAAGGAGATATGGTTTAGAAGTTGGGGGAAGGTATAAATTAAAAGATATTGTGGTCATAAATGAGGACTTGGAATTTGATAATCTAAAATAAATAGCAAGAGGATTTTCTTTCTATTTTGTTTAATTATGTTATACGACCTAGATAGAGGCAAACAATTTCAGAGAGGTTTGAGTTCGACAGATTTAGTGTTGGGAGAATTTTGACTAACAGATTTTATACGAAGTCTTGCAAATATGTTAGTATTAAAGTCTTAGAAGTTTGAATTTGTAGTCAGTATCAAACTTTTTTGTTCTCATTATATATTCAAAACTCACTCTTTTCTGTTTTAAGATGTCCTTGGCTTTTTAGCCATTCAATTTGATTTATCCTGTATTTGAATAAAACATCTCCTTTGGTGTTGTCGAGTTCCCATGGTTCTATTATTACGACGTCGTTTGGTCTGAGCCAGAGTTTTCTTTTTAATCTTCCTGGGACTCTGCAATTTCGTGGTTTTCCATCAACGCAGTTCACCATCATTTTGTTTCCACCAAGTCTTTGTTCTATTATTCCAATAATTTGTCCTTGTTTTGGTAAAGGTGCCCTCATTATTCTTGGTTCTTCTTCACCGGGCTTTTTTTTGGTGAAACTTTTTTTCTGCATAGAGAGAAAAGATAGGGGGAGTTTATAAAAGTTAGCTGTTCATGAACTCACAGATTGAGATAGTTAATAATAACATAAATTTTTATAAATAATTGAAGGGAAATTTTGTAATGGTTTATGGTTTTAGATTTATTGGAAAAGAAGTATATTATTCCCAATGGGGTTGCGAATTTGTTGAGGAAGTAAGGAAGAGTTTAGAAGATATCATGAGAATTTTTGGAGAGGGTAAGGGAGAGATTTTTGAGAAGAAAGGAATAAATATTAAAACAGTAATCACAACAACACAAGTGCAAAAGGAATCCCCTGAATTTTTTTGATTCCTTGTTCTGAGATTATTCCTGCTTTGATTGCACAGGCGATTGAGTTCTCACCGATTATGTTAAATGTTGCGTCTTCTGCTGATAGGTTTTGTATAATCTTTATTGCTTTGTCCTCGGAATATTCTTCTCCCTTGAAGAAGTTTTCCTTGACATCTAATTGGAATTTGCCTTGCTCAAATATTTTTCCAATTAATTCAGAATCACAAATAGCAACTACATATCTATATGAGTTGTGTGTTTTTATGAATATCATAATAAAATAAAAATAAAGAAGTAGTTAAAAAGTTTTAGTATGCTTTTTTAGCTTCGCCTGATTCAATCGCTTTTTCTGCGTTGTCTTTAGACATCATAGCACACATTTTGGTGTTACAGTCTGGGCAACATCCTTTTGCCATGAATCCACCTTTTGCAGTCTTGTTGATTGCAGGATCTTTCATTTTCTGTCCTTTTTTCTTACACTTTACACAATATGCTTCAACCATTTTGTTTTATCTCCTATTTAATTGAAATTCCAAAGGAATTTGTTGATTTACTAAAGGAATTTTTGTTTTTAAAGTTTTAGATATAGTAAATTGGGTGTAGAAATTCTTTTATAATCTGATTATATCTTAGAACGAACAGAATGTTTTTACTCGCGACCTCGCACGGGTTATTGAATTATAAGATTAATCGCTACAAATTCCATAGGGATGACTCAATTTTTATTGAGCCTCGAAATCGCTCGGCTCTACAAAGCATATCTTAAATCTTACTTCTAACACTATGTTTTGCTCCGCACGCTAAACAATGAATAAACATTAATCTATCTTCTTTTTTTAGTTCTGTGTCTGGTTTTCCACATTCTTGGCATAATACAAACTCTTTAACGTATTGTTCGATTTTTTGGTTTATTTTTGCACTTGGTACTTTTATGTTTAGTACTAGCCTGTCCCCTTCTCTCTGTCCTGATGCTGCAAGTTCTCTTAATAGGAATTTTTGAAAATGCTCGGGTGTTCTTCGTATGTATGAGGCAATTTGAGAGAAGTTTGTGAGAATAGTTTTTTTCCCTTCAAAATGGCCTTCTATTTTTGGAATTTCAAATCTTTTGCTAGATGTGTCAATTTGTTTTACTTTTGTGTAAGCCTCGTTTAATAATTGTTCGTATGTCATGAATATTCATGTTTGACAATGTTTATAAATCTTTTAGACTTTTATTTATTATGGATATTAAAAGTATTTTATTTGGTATTGCAATATTAATTTTGACTATCTTTGTTGTGGTTTATGGGGTTGGGACTTTCTATTCTGCCCCTGAGTATGAAGATTTTTGTGGGGAATTTAAAACTGTGCAAGTTATTGAAGATGAAGCGCAATGTTTGGATGCAGGTGGTAAATGGAATCCTCAGGATATTCGATGTGTTACGACTCCTTGTCCACAGGGTTTTTGTGATAAAGATTTTTCTTGTAGAGAGGATTATGACTTTGCAAGAGAAAGTTATTATAAAACTTTGTTTTTGATTACTCTTCCTTTGGGAATTGCCTTGATTGTAGTTGGTGCGCTTGTGTTTGGCTTAGAGGCTGTTGGAGCTGGTTTAATGGGGGGAGGCGTTGCAACAATAATTTGGGGTGTTGGAGGGTATTGGCAATATAGTGAGAATTTATTGAAGTTTATTTTATCTTTACTTGGTTTGATTATAATTATTGGAGTCTCTTATTGGTTTAGTAGAAGAGAGGGAAAGAGGAAATAAAATGAGATTATTTAGAAATCCCCAACAGAGGAAAGAATATTGCGAAGAAGGATTAAAAATAGTGATGAGAAATTTTATGAGGATAATTGATTCTAATATTTTTCTAGGAGATGAGGGAAAAGCAGAGGAATTTTCTGTTAAATTAAGAGAGTTAGAAGGATATAAAAGTTATCCTAGATATCTAACTTTCCCAGGTCGAGGTTCAAAAACGATTCCATCTGAGATAAATTTTTGAATTTCTTGATTTATTATTTCTGGTGAGATGTCTCTTAAATCCATGATTATTTTATCTGTGTCGATTCCGCCTTCTTGTTCTGCATTTTTTATTGCGTCTAATATTTTGTCTTTTATTGCAAAGACCTGTTCTTTTTGTACGGGTGCGCTTGTTGATTGTGATCGTTCTTTTTCAACTTCTAGTTTTCTTACTAGAAGATATTTTGGGTCTTGTTCTTTTACAATGTTTGGAGTTATGTAAACTGCATTATTCCAGTATCTTAAAAGTCCTATGACTAAAACTGTTTGGCCTTGGGTCATATTTTTTAATTTATCTATGTCTTCTCCAAACGCTCTTAATTGGATTTGTCCTGAGCCATCGTCTATTGTAAGGAAAGAATATTTTGATTCTCCTTCACTTTCATATTTGTCAACAATGTTTCCGATTATATTTACTCTGACTATGTGTTTGTTTCCTAATTCTATGGCTTGGAATTTTTCCCCTTCCATGATTGGTTTTCCAATTAAAATGTCTCCTATTCTAAGTTTGTATGCTGTGTGTCTTTTGAATTGCTGTTGGTCTTCTGGCATGGGATGAAAAATTGAAAATAGTTTTTAAAGATTTATGAGGTTTTGTGGAGAGATTATAATATAGTGGAGGATAGGCAAAACATATATATGTTTAATTTTATCCATGAAGATGATTAAAATAGATAAAGATACTAATAATCCAACATTGATTGTAATTCCAAAAAAAAGGGTTTAGATTCATATCTTGTATATGTTTCACCTAAGGGAAAGATTTTTGAAGGCAGATATAGATTTCCTGGTGGAAAGATTAAAATAGGCTGAGATTGGAAAGCAACTTTGTTAAGAGAATTAGATGAATAATATGGAATGAATTTATCTGAGATTAAGTTGTTATATACTAAGCCAAATGTTTTGGGAGGTACTCTTTATTTATGTGGGGGTCAACGAAATGGGGATCCTTTTCAAAAAGAGTCAGATGTTGGAATTCCAGAATGGATGTCTGCGGAGGAGTTGTTTCAATCCAATTTAGTACCAAATTGTAAAATTGCTTTATACACATATTTACTTCAAGAAGAACCCGGAATTATTTTTCAATTACATTCTTCTATTGTATCTGATAAAGAATTTGTGGAACACTTAGGTAATGAAGCAAAAGATTTGTATGAAATGATAATAAATGAGTAATTTTTTCACATCCTCTGAACATACCCTTTTTTTGGCTTGAATATTTCCGCGTTGACAGATAATTTATTTATTGCTTCTTTTATTTCTTCTTTGTCCATTTTTCCTTCAAGTTCTTTTTCAATTTCTTCAAGGGGAATCATTTTTCCTATTTTATTTTCTAATTCAATTATTGTGTCTCGTACTGTGAAAATTTTACTTCTTTGTGATGTTGAGAATTTGCTTCCTATTCTGTCGATGTCAAATGTTTTGGATTCATAGTCGTAACCGACTTGCATTAAATAGTATTTCATTATTTCTATGGCTTTTTTCGCGTCTTCTAATGAGACTTCTTCACTGAGCCTTACTTTTGCAGAAGCCTCTGACATTCTTATTAGTGCCTGTAATTGTCTGGCAGATATTGGTATAGGCCTCATCGCACTTTCAGATGCAACAGGTTTGTTTCTTAATTCAACGTAAAATTTTTTTATTTCTTCTACTGCTTTATGACTTAACTTTGGACGTATTCTTTGTTTTGCATAAGCAACGTATTTTCTAAATAGGTCTCTTGGGATAAACATGTCTTCTCCTTCTTGTAAATGTTCTTGTAAGACATGTGTCGCAATTCTAGTATCTTTTTCTCTGTCTGGGATATCTCTTAATGTGAAGATAACGTCAAATCTGTTGATTAGTGTGGGAGGTAAATCAATTTGTTGTGCTATTGATTGGTAAGGGTCGAATCTTCCGAATTTTGGATTTGCTGCTGCGAGAACAGATGTTTCTGCTTTTAATGTTGCTTGAACATTTGCTTTTGAAATTGTTATTGTTTGCTGTTCCATTGCTTCGTGCATGGCGCTTCTATCTTGAGGGTCCATTTTTTCAAGTTCATCAATGCAGACAAGTCCTTTATTTGCTAAGACCATTGCACCTGCTTCAAGGCTCCAACCTCTTAGATATTCATCTCTTACTACTGTTGCTGTTAGTCCTGCTCCTGATGCAGATTTACCTACAACATATCTTCCTTTTGGAGAGATGTTTGCCATGAAGCTCAATGTAACTGATTTTGCTACACCTGGATCTCCTATCAACAAGATATGTATATCTCCTCTGCTTTTTTGCCCATCTGTGTGGGTTTTTTTAACCACACTAATTAATTGTAAAACTAATGATTTTTTTATTTCTTCATAACCCCAGACACTTGGTGTGATGCTTCTTGCTAAGTTTTCAAATATTGCGGGATTTTGTGAGAGTTCTAGGATTTGTTGTTCGTCTTCTTCATTTATGTCAAGTTCTTCAAATGTTTCTTCTAAAGGGATGATATTGTTTACTTCAACAGCTAGGGCAAATCTTGTTGATAATCCTCCTGAAGGGAGAGGGACTGCTACTTCCTTTAAGACGCCGATTATTTTTACTCTTGCACCAGGAGTTGTTTTTTCTTCCATTTTGGGTTCAACTAAATCTTCTTTCACAAAAGTGTCAAGTCTTTTTGGTTGCTCTCCTCCTAAAAGAGATTCTGGTGCTTCTTCAATTACTAGTCTTTGAGTGTCGACCATTTCTTTTGAAATTAATTTAAATCCTCCTCTTCTTCCACATGAACATCTTGATGGTTCTCTGAATTTTTTCTCTATTTGTAAGACAGCAATAACTGTTCCGCAACTTGGACACTCGAATTTGGCATTTACAACTTGTGGTAAGACATCTGAAGCTTGTCGAATAATACCTTCTACAACAATTAATTCATTTAGATGTTTTGAACGAATGTTCCTAATTTTCATCTCCTGTATTTTTGGAAGGTTTTTCAATCTTACTCTGGCATTTTTTATAAGACCTGATTCTTCTACAGCTACTTCTATAAGACTTAGAGTCTCTTCTGGATTTGAAAGTATTTCATCTGCGAGTTTGTTTGAGAACTCGGTTAATTTCATGAAATCTAAATAAATTGCATTGTCTGCTTTTTTCAATGATTCACCTAATTCTTTTCGATAAGCCTCAAAGAATTTTTTTGCCTCAATTATCAAATCCTCTGTTTTTGGTTTTTTCTCCTCCATGTCTTTTAGAGGAGTGTTAAGTTTTTATAGATTTATATTAGAACAAGAATATTTTGGAGGAAGAGAGTTATTTTTGAGTGGTGAAATTAGTTTTGATTATATAAAAATTTAAATATGCTTTATTCTTATTTATTTTAATGGTAGGAATAATTTCTGCAGTGTTGGGATTATTATTTAGAGATAGAATTAATAGTATGTGGGTATATAAAATGGGTTTTAGGGGTGGAGAAGATAGTTTTGAATTAAGATATTCTTGTGATTTGTATGGGGGGTGTGTGTCAATAATGGGAATGGATTGTAGAGATCCAGAGACTTTTAGAGAAGGTTTAAGAGAGAGAATCCAAAGAGGTGTTGAACCAATATTTGTTAAAAAGATTCCGCAGGATTTGTCTCCTGAGTTAAGAAAAAAATTTTATAATCTTCCTAAAAATTTTGCTTTTGAATTTAAACCTTTAAGCGAAACAGATATTGGATATCTAAGAGAATAATTTTACTTCTTATAATTTTTTAGAGCAACCTTTACATTTTTTAGAAGCTGAACCATGCTGTAGTCTAGTTGTTGTTTGTTTTTTGTTCCAGTGCAGACGAGTTTTCCATTGCTGAATAGTAGGAAAGTAGCATTAGGTTCTATTAATTTGTAAACAAGTCCTGGGAATTGTTCTGGTTCATATTCTGTGTTTGTCATTTCAAGTGCTAGGAAGTTGAGATTGAGTTTTAGGTTGATTGTTCCTGAAGCAACAATGTTCTGGACTGTTATTTTTGGTGTTAATGTTATATTGACGTTTATTTTTTTTAGTTGTTTTATTACTTCTTGTATTACTTGTCTTACTTGGGCTACTGATTTTGTTCCTGTGCAGACAAGATTTCCTGATGAGAAAACAAGTACTGCTGATTTTGGTTCTTTAATTCTTAAAACAAGTCCAGGAAATGTTTCAGGATTGTATTCTGTATTTGGTTGGGTTCTTGCTAGTTTTGTTAGTGGAACTGGTTTTCCAAGCGAAGTCGTTGCAACAATGTTTTGTATTTTGTAGTTACTTTTGTTGTTTGTTGGCATTTTATAGAATAATATTGCTAAGTTGGTTTATAAAGGCTTTGAGGAAGTTTTTGTTTTATCTAGTTGCTGCGACGGGGTTTTTATTTGAACAGGTTTTGTATTATTGATTATTTTTTGTTGTTGTGAATCTATTGTTGGAGGAGTTTTTGGAGTTGTTTGTATTTGATTTAGTTCTGATGGATTTTTGAATTTTCTGATTATAAGTAGTATTACTGATGCAATTGCTGCAATGATAATTATGACAATTAAGATGAATAACCAACTTGCAGCTGATTCATATGTGCATGTTTTTTGTTCATTTGGTTTATTTTGATTTGTTCCGCAGTTGTTCATGTCTGTGCATTGTTTTGTTTGGGTTTCGTTTTTTGGACATTTTGTTGGTTTCCAATCTGTACACTTCCAGACAGGAGTGCAATCAGAAGAAGTGCAAGATTGTTCTTCAAATGGTTTTGTAGTATCGTTTCCGCATAAATTGAAATCAATGCAATTTTTTATCTGAATTCCTCCAGCACAAGGTGACCATTCAGTGCAAGTCCAGTTTGGTGTGCATGCTTGGTCACACGATTTTGAGGTTTCTGGTTTATTTTTTAAAAATGGGCAATCATTTAGATTGATGCAATTTCTTGTTTGAGAGCCTTGGATGCAAGAAGACCATTCAGTACAATTCCAATTTGGATTGCAGGGTGCACTGACAATTGTTAAGATGTTTGTGTTTAATGTTGTTGTTGAGTTTACTGTTGTGACCGTTATATTATATGTTGCGTTAATTGCAGGGATTACTGTAAACCAAAATGATTTTTCTTCATCCCCATTGATTAAATATCCTGAAGAGTTTGTAAAGCTAAGAGTGTTTTCTGAATAGGAGAAATCATAATCTGATACATCTGTTCCTTGGCTTTCAGTTGCGAATTGAAAACTTATTGGAAGAGTTATGTTAACTTGTGTTATGTTGGCTTCTGGTTCTGGGGCAGTGTTTGTGATTATTATTACATAATCTACTTGATTACCTTGTTCTACTATTGCCCCCTCTTCAAGTTCAATTTGTGGCGTTGCAGTAATAAAACATAAGCTAAAGATTAAAATAAATAATACTAAGCCTCTTTTCATAGTTGTAGTTGGATTTAGAAATTTATAAATGTTTTATTTGGTTAGGAAATATTTATAAATTGTTTTTTATTAATTGAGATATGAAAAAGTTGGTGATTGTTGGAATTGTTATTGGAATTTTAATGATGAGTTTTGTTTCTGCTGGATTGTGGGATACTATTACTGGTAATGCGCCAAGGTCTGCAGGAATTTGGGGATGGAGTTTTTGTAAACCAAATTATCCTTGTGAAGCAGGACAAGGCGATTGTGATAAAAATGTTGATTGTAAAACAAATTATTGTGCATTTAATGTGGGACTGAATTATGGACAGCAGAGGACAATGGATGTTTGTGAATGTCCTGTTGGGACAATTTGGAAAAGTATTGGTGCTGCTAAGGGTTGTGTGAAGACTGAATCTTCTTGTATTGGCAATGTTTGCACATTGTATGAGGGAAGTAAAGCTTTGTGGAATAATCAGGAAGTTTATATTGATTGGCTTGATGGTGATGAAGTAATTTTTATGATTAATGGGGAGAGGTTTCCTAAAAGTGGGAAACTTAAAGAAAAAGATCTTCCTAAGCAAATAAGTAGTGATGTTATGATTGATGTAATTAATATTGATAAGTTGGAGGTTTCTGGAATTTTAGGTAAGGTTGAGATTGAGTTTGTGAAGAGTTTTAGCAATGGAAGTGGATTTGAATTTGACCCTCGAGGGGATTATCTTAAATTTGAAACTGTTGCTAAAAAAGGAGATATTTCTGTTAGATTTTTGTATGGGAGTGGAAATTCTATTATGGGAACTGGGGCATATTTTGACGATAGATTAGCTGTTTCAAATTTAAATAGTCTTAATTTTCTTGAGAGAAATAATGGGGATGATTATCATAGATATTTTATTGCATCTTCCACTCAAACAAAAGAGTCTTATTTGTTGAGAGCAAAAGTTTCACAAGATTACACTGCGGGAAGAAATGAAACAACTATTGAGAGTTATGAGAATGGTAATTGGGTGACTGTTTGTAAAGAAAAAGCAAAATGGGATAATTGTGATATTGGAAATGTTAATTTAGTTATTGGGGATATTTATTATGTTACTGGAGGAGATGAATCTGCGATTATTACTGGAGGTTCTGGAGTTGTGTTTAATAGAGTTTATAATACTAAAGGGAATTATCTTGACTTGCCTATTGAAAATGAATTTCCAATAAGTAATTATTCTTTTTCTGTAAAGGATTCTTCTGGAAA
>JBDRGM010000032.1:0-37758 GCA_043817815.1 archaeon | reverse complement strand
AACTACAAGAGACCACACTCTGGTTTGACTAATGGTAAACTCAGAACCCCTCATCAGGCTTTCCTGGAAAAGATGAGAAAGAAATAAAAATGATAAATAACTTAAATGACCGAGAGGACATTAATAGCGGACACTACAGTTCTATCTTTCACTAATTTTCAATTTCTTCTTAGTCAAGATTCCATATATCCATCCAAAACCATAGGCAAAATGAGTTAAAATAGAAGTAATAAAAACTGCTACAGTTGTCTTCAAATTTTTATGAATACTTGTAATAAACATAATTCCAAGATAGAATAAAAAATTAGCTATGAAAAATATTCCTAGTATCTCATAATAAAGTGATAAAATATCAAGAAGTAGGATTCCAATTACAAACATACTTAGAATAGCGTAATATAATTTCCATGATGAGAAATCTTCTTTTGTTAGCCATGCAATGTCTCTTGCATAAATCCATATCTGTTTAATATGTTTTTTTAAAGAATCTCTTCGATGATGGTAAACCACAACATCTCCCGCGTAAAGAATTTTATATCCTTTCTTTTTGCAGTCAAAACAAAATTTAGAATCTTCTGCGGTTAAAAAATTAGGATCATATTCTGAAGAAGCCTCCTTTCTTGAAATATAATTACACGTCGGTAATTCATGTGTAAATTGATTCTTCGCAATCTTATACCTTATATCTGCTTTACCACTAACAAAAAAATTAGCAAGTACATGACCCGAAACTTTCTCCCAAAAATTACCTTCTTTAGGAGTTAAATTAGGTCCCCCAACAATTCCAATTTTCTCGTCATCAAAATATTTAATAGCATTTTTTAACCAATCTTTCTTTGGATAAGCATCTGAATCAATAAACGCAAAAAAATCACCTTTTGCTTTTTGCATTCCCAGATTTCTCTTAAACGAAGGCCTAATCTCTTCTGCTTTTATAATTTTAACACGTTTGTCAGAAAATCTTTTCAAATGTTTTTCCTCATCCAACAAAACTAAAATCTCGAAATCCTCATAATCTAGTTTTAAGCATTCTCTAACGCACTTTTCAGTCATAGAATCAATTCTTCTGCATGGAATTATGATTGAAATTTTTTTCATGATTTCTTCTTGTTTTTTTAATTACAAGGAATATCCCCATAAAAGAAGGGATAAACCATAAGAACATTGCGATTAAAGACATTGAAAAAACTTTCGTAGGTTCAATACTAAATAATTTAAAGAGATAAATCAAGGTGATTTCTCTTGTTCCAAGTCCAGCGATAGTAATGGGAATCTGTGCAACTAAAGTTGCAATTGGCATTATGGCTAAAAAGTAAAAAAATGAAATATCTATCCCTAATGAGCGCCCTACAAAAAAAGTCGTAGCAAATAAAACAACCCAATTAAAAAGGTTCAAGAGAAAGAACAAAGGGAAGTATCTTTTCTTAGGCATATCTTCATAAAATGAATCAAACCCCATCTTTAATTTATATTTGAGCTTGTCAGGGACGAGCTTTCTATAGATTATTCCTAGGAGAATCCTACTTCTTTTCCTGTCACTAAATATAATTAATAAGCCCACAAGTAATGCCAATAACATGATAGAGTATTGAAGATAAGTTCCAGGGATTATCCCTCTAAAAACAAATGAAAAAATAACAACAAGAAATACAAGAGAACATAAATCCAGAACCTTGTCAAGAGTAAAATTTCCAATTCCCTTTCCAAGACCAGAATGATTATACTTCTTTAGATATTCTGCTCTAATTGCCCCACCAATTCTTGAAGGAGTGACAGAACCATAAAATATAGAGATTAAATTAATCTTAACTGCTTCAATAAATGGAACCTCTATCTTCTGAACTTTAGCAATCACAAACCATTTTAATGTCTGTGTCACCAAAGAAACAAGAATAAAGAACACTGCAATTAGCAAATAACTAATCTTAGCATTAGAGATCTCTCTGATAACAGTAGAAATATCCAACTTAAATAAGATATATAAAAAAATAGCAATTCCTATTACTGGAAAATATTTTTTAATTTTCATAACATTACCTCATAAATAAAACAAACCCCAAGATGATTACAAGGATTTGGAATAAGTTTATTAAATAAACAACTTCTTTTTCACGAACTTTTTCACCTTTTTTTATTTTATTTAATATCCAAATTGCTATATGTTCAAGCCCATAAAATTTCTCATAAGGAACATCCAACCCCCCATCTTCTTTTAATTTAGCAAAACTTTGTTTTGTAAGTTTCCCTCTCACTTTTAATCCAACTTCAAGAATATAAGGAATAAAAAAGAAAACAGCAATTTTTTCAACATTCCCTATTATTGCTACAATACCAATTAGCGCACCAACAGAATAAGTAAGTGAATCTCCTGGAAGAACTTTTGCAGGATGTTTATTAAATATATAAAATCCAAATAAACACGCAACCATAACAAGTAAAATCAAACTTAACCAACTTTTTCCAGAGATGAATATAACTAATGCTAATGAAGATAAAATTAAAATTCCCTGACTTGCTCCAAGACCATTATACCCTTCTATAAAATTAAATGTGACTGTTGTCCCGATAATTCCAATCGGAATTAATAATAATGGATATAACAATCCAAATTCGATTCCCATCATTTCAGAAACACCTGCATTAATTACCATCAAAGGAATCGCCGCAAAGAAAACTAAAAAAATCCTTATCCTTGAGCTTAAACCTTTTTTCCAAACAAGAATGTCATCAACAAAACCAACCATTCCCGCAATTAAAACTGTTGTTAATAATGCAAATATCTCCACTATTGTTGTATCTGTTTTTAAGATAAAAGTTTTAATTGCAATATATGATAAAACTCCAAAAACAAAACCAAGCAAGACAGAAATACCCCCCCCTTCAGCAATTTTCTTTTGACTAGTTTTGTGGATGTCTGCTCCAACAAGACCTGCTTCTTTGGCTCTTTTTATCCAATAAGGAATAACAAACAGCGTCGCAAAAAAACCTAATACTATCGGGAGCAATAATATAATCTCCATTTTAATTATACTCCCCAGAATTTATTTTAGTAACATTAAGATTAGGATATGACCTTCCTAAATATGCTTCATTGAATTGTATGTCCTTTGGATAATTTACCTCCCAAATTTTAATCGGTCCTTGTAATCCATTATAATAAGCAAACTCTCCAATTGCAACTCCCTGGTTTCGCACATTTTCAATAAATAAACTAGACTCAGTATGAACAATTTTAAAGTTGTCTGAATCTTGACCAAACAAGTAAAGCTGAGCTAATTGAGAATGTACCACCCTTTCACTCAGATACATTATAGCACCAGAAGGGTTAATTTTCCCTCCTGAAACATCTACCAGAGGAAATACGAATATACCTGCATCTAAACCAGAGCCAAAGTCTTGTAATTTGCCATTTATATAAGCATATCTAAGTTTTTCTGTATATTGTTGGTTGTTATAAACAAAAATAGTTTCTGGCTGCAAAAATTGTCCATTAGTTCCTCCCATCATTATTGCACCTATACCTGTCTGTCTTTTTGGCAAGAAAATTTCTCCACCATCTTTTTTCAAAATAATATCCTCATCTGTAGATGTCCCGCCAGTGTAAAAATAAACTGTCTGATTATTTGTCTCTTTTGTTTGTCTCTCATCCATTAAAAAAGTTGAAATCCAAGAGAATCTGTCATAATTTTCATCAGCACCAATACTAGAGTAAGCAGTATATTTTCCAATCTCTGTTGAATCAATTAAAAGGTGTGTTGTATTATGGGAATATAAAAATTCCATTCTTTCTTGTTTGTCTTCTTCAGTTCCTGTTAAAACATATCTTCCCATTAAATGATTCCAATAACCTATTGCATTCCCTCCGTCGAGAACCGTTGCCCTATTTCCAATTGATTGAACCCAGTAACCATAGTCCCACCAATGTGCAAATACCGCATTTTCAGGAGTTGCGTCTCTAACCCATTTCATTGCTTTTTGCCATTGCCATTGATAAACCCCTGGAGCAAAATTTTCTGCAGTAGCTTTATCAGACTGATAATATGTCCATAACGTAAACATAGAAGCAAGCAGGATTATTAGAACAATTAATCCCATGAAAAGTTTCATCTCGTCTTTTGACTTAAAGTATTTTTTAAAACTCTTAACCACTAAAAAACCAACAGCAACAGGAGTCACAGCACCCAATACCATAATAAGTCTTATACCTCCTCTTGCACCAATTAAACTCATAGTGAAAATAATAAAATATAGAATATACGTGAAATTTAATTCTCTAAATATTCCAAATTCATCCTTCTTATATCTATCATAACAAACATACCCAAAACTTCCTAAAAAGAAAATCCACACCCCAAAATAAACAGTTAAACTTAAACCACTTACTCCATCAAGTATACTGGATGGAGAGTATCTGCTAAATATTAGCCCAGTAAGAAAAACAATGTAACTAAATGTTAAAATCATTCTCTCTCTTTTGTTTAATTTTCCAATTAAATTGTTGAATAAAACAACTGCTCCAATAAAGAACAACCAAAAATATAATGGGATATTAAATCTTACAGGACCAAAACTCCCTCTCCAATCTCCAAAATAAGGTTGTTTGTTTTCTGCAACAGTTAATCCCCATCTTGTAGTTTGAGGGGATATTAAATCATCTATTGTATGTGAAATTTGTTCGAAGATAAAATTAGGTCCTAATACAATAATGATTATAATCAATAATACGAATCCAGATAATATTAGTAAACTTAATTCTTTTGGAAGTTTTATTTTATTTCTTAAATTATCAAATCTTTTATTATTCATAAGGATAATACTCGCTCCAATTAAAAACAAAACTGCAATAGCAGAACCTGTAGAAATAGACATTATGAGATTTTTAATAACATATCTTGTAGAAAATGGCACCATTATCATAAATGATGTTAATAGCCATGAGGTATATATGAAGAACTCATTTTTTTTAATTTTACCAAAAATAAAAGCAAGTAAAAATGTAAGAGGAATTGTGAAAAATATAAATATAACTCCCCCCCAAATTAATGCCATTAATCCAGTAAATATTCCTGCTAGAACTCCGAATACAAGACCTTTTTTTAGTTTTTCAGAAGTCATTGCTTCAATAAAAAAGTAAAAAGCCATGAACATAAAAAAGAAAGCAGCAGATTCTTTTTCAGGAATACCTGCAATTGTTCTTGGCAATAGAGAAGGAATCACCACAAAAAAAGTAGTAGCAACCAACCCTATTATATTTTGTGTTAACTTGTTCTCTTTATAAAATATTTTTCTTGCAAATAGAAAAAATGCAATTGCAGTTAATCCCGCCATCACAACAGGAAGCAAAACTGCAGCATAAGTTACTGTGACATCTTTTGAAAAAAATGACAAAAAATCATAAAGCCAAACAATCATATAAGAAAGTAATTTCATATCTCCTCCAGTATTAAAACCAAGTGGAACATTTCTCATAGTATCAATTATCATTAGTTTTCCATGTTCAGCAATATACTCTGCCCACCTCAAGAACAAGAAAGGATCTAAATCAGGTCCAAGAGTCCATGTTCCAGTTGCTATGTCTTTTAATTTTGAAAGATTCCTTGTACGAATATAAACACTAATCAAAACAAGTAGAGAAAGAAAAACATAAGGAATCCAATCTATTTTTCGTTTTACAAAATCAATTACCTTTTCTTTTCTTCTCTCAAGAATATCTAAACTTGAAATTTCATCTGGAAAATATATTCTGTTTTCTTCCATTTTATTTTAATAAATCTTCAGCATTAGGTTCATCAATTAGGGTGTCTTTCCCGCAATAAGGACATTTTTTTATCTGCCCTGATTCAGACCTAAGCCGATAATTACACTCTTTGCACACTAATTTTTTCATGGACTATGAAAAAAATAATTGTATTTAAACATTTGGTAATCAGAAAAATAAAGGAGTCAAGTAAACTTCTATTAATCCTGCAATTATAAGAACAATTATTGCGATAAAAAGAAGGATAACCACGTTTTCAACAACCCTTAGGAATTTTTTATCTTTAACACCATTTCTTATTATCTCTACACCAAAAATCCCTCCTGCCAATGCAGTTATAAAATATGCTGCAATTTCTGGAAATCCATGAATCATATATCTAAAAATTCCAAAAGGAATCTCTATTAAGCTATATTTTGTAAAAATTCCTATGGCCGCAGCAATAACACTTGCGTTCCAGATTAATACAAATATTGCTCCTGCTCCAAATATCAGAGAAAACAAAAGAGTAAAAAGCATAACTCTAATATTATTTTCTAAAATTGAAAGAAATCTTACACCTTTTGTAGCTGCACCTGTTCCAATAACCGAACTCCCAAGAGAAGATCTATCAATGCACCCCTCAACATTTCCAGGATCATTTATCATGCAATATGTTCCCACCTGGAAATTCATTAGATTAGAATTTTGTAATATTATATTCCAAAAAGAAAATGCAATAATAAAACCAAGAAACAACCACAGAAGAGCATAGATAGCATCTTTGTGAACCCGCCAGACACTAAAAAAACCTTCTACCTGTTCATCTTGTGCACTCTCTTGTTTTATTAGATAATACATAAAAGGTAATGAAAACATAATACAAAACGCAACCACGGTCATTCCAGAAGCATTAGAAAGAACAGGGTCTTTTCCAAATAACCAGTGCACAAGTAAAAGAGAAAGCGAAGCATAAATCAACCCTACAAAAAACATTTTCCAGGGACCTCTTTCAACTTTTTTTGGATTAATCAATGATTCTAACATAGGACTACTAAAAAAAAGTAATTTTTAAACTTTCGTGAATTAGTAGTACTCTCAAAATATACAACAAATTTTTTTAACAAAACACTTTTATAACCTCAATACTTCTTTAACTCATGAATAAAAAGAGATTTAATAAAATCGCAAGAGATATAAAAGAAGTTAAAATCCAGGGAGCAACTAATGTTGCTAAATCTGCATTAAAAGCATATTCTCTAATTCCAACGAAAATCTCAAAGAGAAAACTTCTAAGTTTAAGACCAACAGAACCGATGATGGAAAATGTACTAGATCTCGTCGATAAACAAAAACCAGAAGAAATTCTAAAACATTTTTCTGAAGCACAGGAAGAAATAAACAATGCAGTATTTAGGTTAATAAAAAACAACGATGTAATATTTACACATTGCCATTCTACAAATGTTGTTAATGCTTTGATTTATGCTAAAAAGAAGAAGAAAAAATTTGAAGTTTACAATACAGAAACACGTCCACTCTTTCAGGGGAGAAAAACAGCAAGAGAATTAAGAAAAGCAAAAATAAAAGTAACAATGTTTGTTGATTCTGCAGTTGGTGTTGCACTAAGTAAAGAGCAAGGCACAAAAAACGTAAACAAAGTTTTCTTAGGTGCTGACGCACTAACTAAAAAAGGAATAATTAATAAAATAGGAAGTGAAGTTATTGCAAGAATCGCAAGACAGGAAAAAATTCCAGTTTACATAATTGCAGATTCATGGAAATTCACACAAAATAAAGTTCCGCGTGAGCAAAGAAAACTAAATGAAATATGGGACAATGCGCCCAAAGGCATTAAGATAAAAAATCCTGCATTTGAATTTGTGAAAAAGAAATCCATCACAGGAATTGTAACAGAATATGGGGTGATGAGATATAAGGATTTTGTTAAGAGGGCTAGAAAATTTTAATTCTTAATAAAGATAATTACAAAAATGAAAAAACAATGGTATGTATATATTCTCGAATGTCAGGATGGTTCGTTTTATACTGGTGTGACAAATGATGTTGATGCTCGCATGAAAGCGCATGCAGATGGAAAGGGAAGTAAGTATGTTTGCAAAAGTGGTTTTAAGAAATTGCTTCATGTAAAAAAATGTAAGGATAAATCTGATGCATGTAAGTGTGAGTATAAAATAAAAAAATTACAGAAGAATGAGAAGTTGGGTTGGTTTGATAATTAATTAACCACCACCCCGATGATTCTTAACCAAAACTTTCCCCCTAACATCGTTCAATATTCTTAGAAAAAGACATTATTCTTTCGTCGCATTAATTTTACCACAATCACTCTTCAGCTCACATCCATTACAAATCCCTGAATTTTTAGACCATTCTTTTGTCCCAAAACAATTCTTTTCTGCTTGTTGTTTTTGCAATTGACTTTCAACCATTAAAAATACCCTCACCCTTACTTTATATAACTTTTCTACTTTTTCAACAACTCCTTAGATTTCTCCTTTTCCACAAATCTTATAAACCCTAATTTTCCTCTAATTATATTATACACTGTTAGAGTCTTGGAGCCCAGCTCATAAAGGCTCGCTTCAAGAATTGTTTCTTGTTGAAAATAATAGCATAATAAGTAAAATTAAAATGAAAACATTTGAAGAGCTTGGTCTAAGCCACGAGATGATAGATGTTTTGTCTAAGTTAGATATCAAAACACCTTCGGAAATTCAGGAAAAGACAATTCCTTTAGTGTTAGCTGGAAGAGATATAATTGGAGGTTCTGCAACTGGTTCTGGAAAGACTCTTGCTTTTGCTTCAGGTATCATTGAGAACCTAGAAAAAAATGGTAGAGTTCAAGCACTTGTCTTAACCCCAACAAGAGAACTGGCAGAGCAAGTTGCTGATTCAATAAAGAAATTCTCTAAGCACACAAAATTAAATGTTTTGTCTGTTTATGGAGGTGTTAACATTGAAAACCAAATAAAATCTTTAAGAAATACCGACGTTGTTGTAGGAACTCCAGGAAGAATCCTAGATCACTTAAGTAGAGAAACATTAAACTTAGGCCAAGTAAAGTTCCTTGTTTTAGATGAAGTGGATAGAATGTTTGACATGGGTTTTCAGCACGACGTTGAAAAGATTTTAGAAGAATGTCCAAAGAAAAGACAGACAATGCTCTTCTCTGCCACAGTATCTTCAACAATGGATCACTTATCTGAAAAATACACTAAAAAACCCGCAGAAGTTTCTGTTGAGTCACACGTTGACGCTTCAAAACTAAAACAAGTTTATTATGATGTCCCAGACGGTTTAAAATTTTCACTGTTTGTTTATCTCATGAAAAAAGAAAAAGCTAAATTAGTTATGGTATTTTGCGCCACAAGAAGAAATGTTGATTTTGTGACGAATAATTTAATTCATCAAGGAATTCCAGCAAAGGCAATTCATGGAGGGCTGGTTCAAAATAAAAGAAACAGGGTAATAAGCGAGTTCAACAGTAAAAAAGGAGTAAATGTTTTGGTTTGCACAGATGTCGCAGCAAGAGGACTTGATATTCCAGAAGTAAGTCACGTATATAATTATGACTTACCAAAAACAAGTGATGATTACATCCACCGAATTGGAAGAACTGCTCGAGCAGGAAAAGAAGGAATTGCAATTAGTATTTTGTGTAGCAGAGATTATGAGAACTTTAGCAATATCAAAGGAGATAGAAAACTAAAAATTGAAGAAGTCCAAGCACCAAAAGTAGAAAGAGTTGGGATAATTGTGGAAGAAAAAAGATTTGAAAGGCGAGACAGAGGACTTAATCAAAGAAGTAGTGGACGTTTTGATAATCAAAGAGATGACAGAAGACCTGCTTCAAGAGGACAAGGAAGCAGACCAAACAGGAGTGATGGTCCAAGAGACAATAGAGTTTTTGGTAGAGGAAAACCAAGAAATAATAGGCGTGAAAGTCCAAGAGACAACAGAGGTTTTGATAGAAGGAAAAGCAGAGGAAGTTATGGACAAGGCACATTAAGAGACAACAGAGGTTTTAGTCGAAGTAGAAGTGATGGCCTAAGGAATGGTAATGGTTTCAGTAAAGAGAGAAGTGGTAGGCCAAGAGACAACAGAAGCCCTAAAGGGAGTAGAACCGATACTCTCAACAGACCTAGGAGAGAAGAAGATAGAAAAAGTTATGGAAGAAGTAACACAAGAGACAATTCAAAATCAAGACGAGATTCTAGAAGATGGAATAGTAAAGGATATGGGAATAAAAGAGATTAAAATTATTTATTTCCTTGAGCAGTAGCTTGTCCTTCTTGATAAACTTTCATTAACTCCTCACCAACTTTCTCTAAACTATTATTTAAATCAACTTTAACATCCTCTAATTTTTTAATTTGGTCATCAATTATTTTTTTTGTTTCAGGAATTGATTTTGTCACAAAATTCTTCCCACCAACATCAACAATTAACTCTTCATCAAGTAACTGTGTTTTAGCGAATATTCCTCTCCCAACTGGAGCAAGAATCTCTTTACCTGTTTTACCAACCATTTCCTCAAGCCCAAGACTTAATAAATTCATATCAATCACTGCATGTTCAACTGCCTGTGATTGTTGTTGAAGTTGCTGAATCTGCTGTTCATACATACTCAACTTAAACATTAATTCCTGCTGCTTTTGATTATTTTCATTTGCCATATTTAACTCAGAAAAAGAGGGTTTTTAAAAGTTATTAATAGAAAAGATAAACAATAATAAAATTGAAATTTGTTGTAATTTTAAACTCATGATTTGCACACATAACCCCCTCGTTGTTTTATTATTTATCAACTTTCATCAATACGTGTCAGTGTCGATCTAAACAACCTTCATAACTTTCCTAAGAACTCCACTAAAAATCATTGTAAATATCAGATAAAACCAAAACCAAGTCAAAAATCCAAGGAACTTTATAGGTGCTCCTGTTACAATTTCCATTGCTGTGAAAAAATCCATAAACCATCTAAAAAATAAAATAAACGGAATACCTGTAAATGCAAGCGCACGCATACTTAGCTTCATTGTTTTTGGAATAAATTCAAACTGCTTTTTCTGAAGCTCCATTAATTTCTCAGGATGCTCTTTATACTTTTTCATCTCTTCCTGCAAAATCTTCTGCTCCTTTTTCAACTCTCTAAGCGCCTCTTGATCTGTCGCATATTTTTGAACAAGAGTTGTAATCAATGCAATAAGTAATACAATAATCAACATCCCCCATGTAAGATTCCAATTCAACAAAACACCTGCACTAGGATCAAGAACATAATGGACAGCATCTTTAATAAAACCAACTTTGTTCCAGTAAAACGCAATCAGCAACGACGCAATCATCACAAAAATTATTGGCTTAAAACTTCCTTCTTTATTCATGTTAAAAAAAGGGGAGAGTGGTTTAAAAAGATTAGTATGTGGTTATCTACTTAACAAAAGTATTCTTAACTCTTTTTGATTTTAAAAAGTATGCAACCCAGATAAGTGTCCAAACAAAACCTGTTGCAAGAAAATAAAAAATATTGCTTTCAAATATACTATTAACTAATCCAAGAATCCAATTAATTATTAAAACACCTATTACAACCTTTGGAAATTCTTTTTTATATTTAAATTCTAAATTTAATGCATAACCCCATAAAATAAGTAACATTACTTGAACAAATAACATATATGGATTAGTTGCAATGGGTTTTCCCTGAATTAGATCTACAATATAAAATATGCTCAAGGTAGTCAAGAGTATCACAAAAATAATAATAATTATTGTGAAAAATAACAGCCACCCTCCGATACCTTTTAACTTCTTCTTTGACTCATTTTTCATAACTCCTTTAACAAATTATCCTTTAAATAATTTGTTTCTCAACTACCCATAAATTTCCTCATCGCAGGATTCATATCCATTGAATGTTGTTGTGCAATGTTCTGATACATCTGGAACATTATCATCACTGCAAGAAGTATTGCTGTTCCTGAAACAAGAGCCCCAAGTAAATCTGTCGACGCGGCCAACAACCCAATTGCAGCACCACCCATAATTGTCAAAGGCATTATATACCTGTCAAGCACACTTTCTAAAATCCGATTGTCCTGTCTAAATCCTGCAATTTGCAATCCAGATGAACTAATTTTTTTCGCCTGTGCTTTTGAATCCATTCCAGATGTTTTAACCCAAAACATAGCAAATATTGTTGAGAAGAACATGAAAAATAAAATATGGGTCAGACCTTGTAGTATGAACTTTGATAATATTCCTCCCTTTATTGCTAATTCAAGTAGATTAGTAGAACCCATCCAAAAAGCCAAACCAGAGATTGCTTGCCCATCTACAAAACTACCTAAAAATCCAAAATAAGAAGCAAACTTTGCCATTCCAACACATGCCCCCTCCTCTATAAAACAAGGAGTAGCAGCATTTTCAATAAGCCCGCCAAATAATTGAAAGTTTACAATAATCGCAGCAGTTAATATAACTGGAATAACAGAAGCATAGAAAAATGATAAAGGCCATTTAACAGCATACCCTCGAATTCTCCCATAAGACAATGGAATTTCAACTTTCAATGATTGCGCCCATACAACTATTAAGAAAATAACAATCGTCGCTAAAATAGCAGCACCTGCTGAAAAAAACTCAGTCTGATTTCTGCTTACTATTGATTCTATCATAACAAAAACCTTGCCAGAATATTCAATAATCATATTTTTTGTCACAGGGTCTTGTCCTAAGAACTGGAACGCACTTGTGAAAAGTCGCCATGAAACTCCTGCCGCGATAAACAAACTTACTCCAGAACCAAAACCCCACTTCTCACAAACATCACTCATATAAAAAATAGCCAAACCACCAAGTATTAACTGAAAAATCATTAAACCAGCAAACCCTGGAACAGCTTCAAGTCCCTTCATCAAAACATAAACCGCTGCCTCAAAAACTATAAAAAACAAAACCAAAAGCTTCTGAATTCCTGAGAAAAATTTCTTACCCTCAGGACTATTTGTGTCAATATTTAATATACCTGCACCTGTCAGTAACTGCAAAATAATCGACGCCATTACAATTGGGCCAATACCAAGAGAGATAATACTCCCAAAATCTGTCGCAAGAATTATAGCAAGATACTCAAATCTATCCATGGCACTATTTGAAAGTCCAAAAAGAGGAATATTCGCAAGGACAAAAAACGCACATAAAATAATCAAAGTCCACTTTAACTTAATATTAAAACTTAACTTCTTCTCTTCAGGTTTCTTAACTTCTGGAATATAATTAAATATATTACGTAAATCCATTTTATTATTTATTGAGGATGGTTTTTAAAAGTTGGGATTAGTTTGCATCTTCTAACTTGCTTCATTATCGTTAACCTTAGTTTTCTTTTTTTCAACTTCCTTCCCCTTTTTTATCAAAATCTCCCCGCCAGCTTTCTTAACTTTCAAAATTGCCGAAGCAGAAGCCTCTTTAGCTGTAATTACAAACTTATCTTTCACTTCACCCTTACCAAGAATTTTATACTTAGACAAATCAACATTTCCTGATTTATGCTTTCCCTGAATATCTCCAATATTTATTCTTAATCTTTTATCTCTTTCTGTCCCTTTACTTGTTATACCTTGCTTTCCAAAATAACCATGTCCATAAAGTTTTGTTACAAGAGTTTTCTTATGGTCTGCTCTTTTTCCAGTTCCAGACATTCCTTTTCCTCCTTTATTACCTGAACTTCTATGTTGTTTTCTCGCACCATGTCCTGAAGTTCCCATCCCACGTCCATGATTTCTTGATGACTTTTTACGCTTTTTAGTTTTCATTTTGTTTATTAAAATATCCCCCATTATTTAATATTCTTTTAAATAATTTCCCAAGACCACAAGCACTATTAAAAGATGGGTCACGCAAAATTCCGTCCTCATTGTAGTGAACACGATGAGCCCACCCATCAAAAGGGGTAATATAATTCTCTTCTGACTCCAAAACAACTACCATTGGTTTATCTTCAATTTGTACTCTTTCGTCTTCAGTTAAAGGAATGATTTTTCCCATCTTACAACATTCTCCTTACTAATTCATTTATTTTATCTTTATGATTACCTAAAACACCTTTACCAACTCCAAAATGCTTCTTCGTTTCAGCTCCTCCTCTAGGAGGATGCAATCTAAAAAACAGTTTTAACTTTCCATCTTTATTTTTCTTCCCTCTCTTCTCAACAAGCTCCTTGTAAGTTGCATCATCAATTTCACCATACGCAACAAAATCTCTAACTTTCTCTATCATCCCAATATTTTCTTGTGTTGGTTCTAAGACAACACAAGCATATTTTCTTCTTAATCTTAATCTGTATAAAGTCTCAACTATATCTTTATTCAATCCTACTTGTCCTGTTATCCTAATTATTGCTATCATTTTCTTTCCTCCACATTTGTTTTCTCCAATGCTTTTATACAAGCTTTAACTAAATTAAATGTTGTTCTTTTCTTTCCAAATGCTTTGCTATAAACATCTTTAATTCCTGCAAGTTTTAATATTTTTTTCAAATTATCTGCAACAACCAAACCAGTTCCTTGTGGTGCAGGAATTAAAGTAACAGTGACACTACCTGATTTTCCAGTCACTTCAAATGGAATTGTATGCTCATCAGAACAATCACAATCAAATGCCGAACATGCCCTCTTAACTTTCATAATATTCAATTTTGCCTTTCTAATTGCTTTCTCTTTTGAAGGTAAAGTTTCTTTTGACTTCCCCTCCCCAATTCCAATATGCCCATTTTCGTCGCCAATAACTGCCATTGCGGCAAAAGAAGGAACATTACCTTCGTTAGTTTTTCTTTGAGTTTGTCTCCACGCTCTTCTCTTTCCTCCACCAAACTTACCTTTTGCCTGTCCAATTAAAATCAAATCAGACTCAACTTTAAGAAGTGAGTCAACAATTTCTGGTTCAAGAATTTTCCGATTATTATCTAATATTTCATCAATGTTTTTTACCTTCCCATCCTTAACTTCACGACCAAGTTTAGTCTTAGGTTCCCATGCAGCAACAATCTCCTCAGTAGTTGGACCAAATCTTCGAGAATCCCTCTTCTTTTTCTCAGCATTTCCATTAACTCTTTCTTCAATTTCCTTTTTCACTCTCTCTAGTTCTTTTAATTCTTCTTCACTCAAAACTTCTTCTGGAATTTCTGCATATTCATCCAAATTATTTTCTAGAGTATCAACTATCCCTAATCCTTCAATTTTATTTTCTGTTTCTTGTTCTGTCATTTTATTTTCTCCTTGATTTTCTCAACATCAACTTTATTTTTCAAATGCTCTCCTTTAATTCTATCTTCACTGGGAAAAGCATCGGTCCTACATTCAATTTCAACACCAGCGTCTTTTAATCCTTTCAAAAATGCAAACACTTTTGTTTTATGTAAAGATTGAATCATACCAAAATCAACAATAGGTTTCTCAAGTTTACTAATTTTTTTACCCATTAAATATCCTGTCAAATATGAAGCAGTTATAGATTTAAGACTCCCAGAAGATTCTTTTGGCCAACCATGTTTTAGCAAATTCTTTGAACTAATTCCCATTTTAACCTTATCTTTTGCCTCAACACTCTCAACATACTGCGCAATGATATATTTATTTGTCCTTCTAAAAACAACTCGTGGCTTTTCACTCTTGAGTAACTTAAGTCTTTTCAAATAATCTGTTCTATTTTCTTTTCTTCTACGTTTTTGTGTTCTCATTCTTTCTCCCACTCCTCTTTTATTTTTTTCATGATTTTAATTAACTTTGGGCCAAATTCACTATCCCAAAATTCAACAGCATAGTCAATAAACTTTGCTTCTGCTACTTTGTCTTTGTTTAAACCAATTAAACTATTATTACTACTTATCTGCATTGCGTTTTTCATCAACTCTGTCACTTCTTTTTTCTCTTCTTGACTAAAAATTTTCGCCTCACTCATATTTAAAATATTTTGAGGATTTGGCATTATAATACTGTGGAGATAATTTGCCCAACTACCATAAGTATCAACAATTCTATGACAAATTTGCCTTGACAAAGCTTCACTAACATAACCATCTTTCAAGATATCATCTTTAATATAAAATATCCTCTCCAGCTCATCCAAACTAGCTTTAAACCCTAATTCATTTTTCATCTTCTCAAATTTCTTTTCAAGTTCTTTTAATAGTTCTGCGTTAGTCATTTCCTCAACCCTCCAATATACTCTCTTAAATGAGCTTTACTTCTGAAAATTTTATTCCTTATTTTTTTCCTTATGTCATCAACTTCTTCCTTAGACAACTCCCCTCGCTTTTTCAACTCAGCAACATATCCTCGTAATTTCCTTGTCATAATCACATAATCTCTCTTTCTCGTGTTTACTTTTTTACGAATATTTCCAGTACTTCTCTTTGTAGATTTCTTCTTATTTTTGAGTCTGCCCTTAATTTCCTTCACAACAATCGCTCCTTCTTTTACCAAATCTCTAATATCCTGTTTTGTAATAGCTTCTTTAATCTCATCTAATCGTGATTCTACAAATAATATCCTAGCTTTACCAACATCCAGTGCTCTGACAGCTAATGTTTTTTTCTTTGATAAGTTCATTTTTCTTCCTCAACACTTTTATCTTTTGATTCTTCTTTCTTTTCTTCAGAAGGTTTGACGTCTTCAACATTTTTCTTTGGTTCTTGTGTTTTCTTTTTCTCTTTTCTATCAGCACTCTGTTCCTTCTTTGTCATTTCTTTAATCTTCTTTTTTGCCTTAGCTTTTTCCTGTTTCTCAATTTCTTTCAAAAAATTCTTAGCATTTAAATTGTGAATCTTAATTTTCATTTCATTTGCTTTCTTCGCAATCTCAATTTTCTTTTTCTTGCCAACATTCCCAATAATAACAAAATCATTTTTACTGATTTTCTGAAGCTCTTTAATATTCTTCACTAAAACAGGTCTCACTTTGTTTTCACCGCCATAACCAATACTCACAGTAGCAGGACGACCTTTTCTTTTTTCCCTCATTTTATTATCTCTTCCAGTTGGATTTCTCCACTTCTGCTTTTTCTTCCTTCCCTTTCCAAGTTTTGAAAATCTACTCCATGTTCGTCTTAAAAATGTTTTAGGCATTATATCTCCCTCCCGCATTTACTTGTAATGAAGATACCATCCTGAAAAACTCTTCTATCTCGTCCTGTAATCCTTGTCGCTTTTTCAAAATTAGCAGCAGTTTGTCCAGCAAGTTCTTTGTTGTGTGAAATAATTGTAATTATTTGCCCATCAATTGAAACATCAACACCCTCTAATAATTTAACTTTACGAGGAATTTTTTCCCCCAAGAAATTCTTTACTACTGCTTCGCTGTCTTTAACATCAACAGACATTGGAAAATGACTTGAACAAACTTTCAACTTATACTCAAACTTTTCCTTAACACCTTTAATCATATTATTAATATGTGACGCAATTGTGTTCATATTTTTCTTTTCATTCTTTGTTGATTTTTCATATTCAATAACTATTTCATTATCCTTTTTATCAAGATTTAGTTTACCTAACAAAAATTTTCTCTTAATCTCTCCCTCACTACCTTTAACACTAACCAAAGCCCCGTCTACATTAACTTCCACTCCTTCTGGAATTTCAATTTTTTGTGTTAATGGTTTTCTCATTTTAAATATAGTATATATCTTTATTTTTTATATAAAATTTCACTTCTTCACTTGAAATTTCTTTGTATCCTTTACTTCTCCTTAAATTTAAGTATTTCTTAACAGCTTCTGAATGTTCTTCAATTGAAGAAGATTTTTCAATTATTAAAAGAAGTTCAGATATCTTTTTGATTTTTTTAATTTTATCCTTTGGTATTCTAAATATCTCATCTGATTCACGTTCTAACATCCCATTTTCATTTTCCTCCAACCCTTCTTCTAATATTCTAAGACCATTTTTTAATCCTTCATCATTTCCGTCTAAATAAAACTTCTCGCTATTCCCAAATGTACTCCCCTTTATTTCATCAATCTCCTCCATTATTGAATTCATCTTAATAAAAATAAGCTATCAAGCTTCCTCCTGTTTTTTCTTCTTGAGCCTCTTCATGAGTCATCAGACCTTTGTTTGTTGAAATAATCATCACACCCATATTTCTTGCAGGAAGATATCTTCGTCTATACTTTTCAATTTGTGAATTATTACAGCTAAACCTTGGCTTAATCGATTTGCATTCTGTCAAGTCACCAATCACAACCTCCACAGATTTGTCCTTCCCACTAATTTTATATCTTTTTATCGCGCCTTTTTGCTTCATTATCTTTAAAATCTCAACTAATAAATTTGAAATACGATTAATCTTCACAGTATCTTTTCTCGCTTTCTTCATGTTTCTTATCATGTTAAGCCCGTCGGCAACTATATCTTGTGACATTTTAACTATATTTGTTAAATCCGATTTCTACTGCTATCTCTCGAAAACACTGTCGGCATAAATTTAATCCATATGATTTGATATGAGCACCAAACCTTCCGCATCGCTCACACTTTCGCACAGCTATTCCTATTTTTCTATCTTTCGGTTTACAATGCTTCAAAAACTTCGCCTTTACAGCAGGTTTTTTCTCAAGCTGTTTTAATATTTTTTTCCAATCACTTGCTGTCATTATTCAAACCTCGTCTGGAACTTCTCTTCCATGAATTTAATTATTTCTTCTTTACTGATTATTTGTCTCTTAGGAATTCTTCCTTTCTTGATTTTCTTTAATTTCACTCTGCGACCTGTTCTTTTAAATACAACTGTCACATCAAATCCCATTATTCCAATTTCACGCACATACTCAACACCTGGAATTTCAATATACTCTTTTATTCCAAATGAAAAATTATTCTCACTGATTTGCTTCTTTTTCAAAACATTTTCTATTGTAATTAACATCTTATTCAAAATCTCTTCAGGATTTTTTCTTATTGTAACAACCGCTCCAACCTCAAGACCAGGTCTCACACTTAGAGAAGGAATCCTCCTCTTTGACCTCATCCTTGCAGGCTTTCTTCCAGTAAGAATCTCAAGTAATTTAATACCTTTCTCCAAATAGTCCACAGTCCCACCTACACTTAGAACAACTTTCTCAATTTTTATTTCACGCATTATATTATTTTTTGAATGGGAATCTTGATTCACTTTCATTTTTCTACCACCATCAACTGTTTAATTAAAACGTTAATATTCTCATCACCAACGGTAATACTTGCCATTTTTCTCTCAGGTTTCAACTTTCTCAAAACTCCCTCTTTACCTGCGTGCTTACCTGCAAAAACAAAGACCTGCGTCTTTTCAATTAAGGGCAAACATTTCTCAACTTTCTTATCCTTAAAATTAATCAACACAGAATCACCAACATTACACTTAACATCTGTTATAAAATTCATTCCATCACTCAAATTCAACTGCGTCTTCTTTCCTCTCAAAACTTTTTTATCAACAATTTTTGAAACTTTATTATTAATCTCTTTCTCCTCTATCTCATCAAGTCTGAACTTTCCTTTATCAGACATCCCAAGTCTATAATATTTCTCAGACGGAACAATCGCAATTGTATCAAACAGAACAACATTATTTTTATCATTTCTTGCTTCTTTATTATTAACCAAAATATTCTTTGCGTGGATTACCATTTTAACTTCTTTCCTATTTTGTGCAACTTTCAAAACATCTCTTAATAAAACCAAAAGAGGCATACCTCTATCAAGAGCAAAATTAGGTCTCACTACAAATGTCGTTCCCTTCCTAGCAATTGGCCATGTTTTTGGAATTTTGTGTCGTTTTAAGTGTGCCATTTATTTCTTCTCCTCACTCTGTTTAATTTCTTTTGAATCTTCTTTCTTAATCTTTTTCTCAGTTTTCTTTTCTTCTTTCTGTTTTTTCATTCTTCTTTTGTCCTCTAAATTTAATTCAATAATTTGCAAGTTTGATGGTTGCATCAACACATTAACCTGTGAGCCATCTCTTTTCTTAACCTGAATTCCTTCAACAGCAACCTTAAACTTTTTCAAATTAACTATCAAAACTTTTCCCTGCTTTTTCTTAAACTTGCCTTTCATAATCTTAACAACATCTCCCTTCCTTACAACAATATTCCTACGCTCATGTTTCTTCCTCAACTCTTTAGACAAATTCACACTAACAAATTTCTTCTTAATATGTAACGGAGCATTCGCTCTATACTTCCTCTGCTTACGAGGCTGTTTACTTGCCTTCCATTTTGTTGAAAATTCTTTTTTCATTTTATCTAATATTAAATCCTCCTTGTATTATTCGAGTCTCATAATCTTTTGTTGGAACATCATATTTATCTGCCAGTTTCAGAAGATTCTTATAACAATTCTCTAAGTTAGTTCTGTAATTATTGGTTGTTATCATATCCCAATCTTCTTTTAGGAAGGTTTTTACTGCCATTTCCAAACCATAGATGATTTTCTTTTTGTTATGTTCAATTCTCTTTTCATTCCATTCCTTGAGTCTCATTTTAATTTTATTTACAATACTTTTCATTTTAATATACAACACTAGCAATCTTAGCAACAGACGGCCAGCGTTCTAATACCTCCCTTGCAATTGGTCCTTTTATTTGAGTTCCTTTTGGATTTCCTTTTTCATCTTTGAGTATAGCAACTGCATTATCTTCAAATGCAATTCTCTCACCATTCAATCTTCTATATGGCTGTTTCTGCCTTATCACAACAGCATTGAAAACTTTACCTTTCATATCAGGCACACCTTTTTTAACAGCAACCTTCACCCAATCAGCAATCTTTGCATATCCCTGTCTTCCTTTTTTTGTCTTGCCTTTTTTAACAGAAACTAATCGAACAATCTTTGCTCCACTATTATCTGCTGAAATCATCTTCGCTCCTAAATTCAAAGCCCTTGTTGCTTTTGCTGATATTGGTTTCATTTTAAAGTGAGTCCTCAAATTTTTTAATTAATTCTTTTAATAATTCTAATCTCTCTTCGTATCCTTCATCCCTTTCATGATATTCTTTATAACTCGGATTAAGAGGTTTACCCCATTTGAAACAAATCATCCCTCTAACAAATGAAAGATAAGATTTTTTTGGCATCTTAATTGTCTCTCCAAACATTTTAATCTCTTCAGGACCAAATTTGTTTATCTTTTCTTCTCTAACAAAATAATTTTCTGTCATTGGAGCAACCAATTGTATCGCAGATAAATAATCTGTTTCATTTTCGCTAATTGTTCTATGTGCCTCTCCCCACTCATAATCCCAAAGACCTATTCTTTCTCCTACATTCAACTGATTGACTTCTTCTAAATTATGTACTTCACTTATCATTCTTTCTTCTCTCCAACATTTATTTTCTCAACAACCACAAAATGTATAATCTTACTTAATGGCCTACACTCTTGAATTTTAACTATGTCTCCGATATTAATTTCTTTTTCTATACAAACAGGTAATCTTGCATGAATCTTTGTTTTTGTCTTTGAATATCTTTCATATTTTCTATCATAAACCATTCTCTCAAATTCTATTGCAATTCTTTTATGGAACTTTCTAATGACTTTTCCTTCAAAAGTTCTTCCACGAACTTTTAAGTTTCCATGAATATGACAATTTTTATCGTCGCAACTAGCTTCAACTATTTCTTCATTCCCTTTCTTCTCTTTGCCTTTTACTTCTGTTTTTTTCATTTTTTCTTTTTCACCTTCTTATTGTGTATGTTTATCAGACGCGATTTACTCACTTATCGAGTCTACATCAAATCCAAGTTCAACCAACAGTTCTTTCATTTTTTTCCTGTGGTCCCCTTGGAGCTCAATGATGTTGTTTTTGTAAGTCCCACCACAAGCAAGCTCATTTTTCAGAGCCTTTGCGATTTTCTTTACATCCACTCCACTATCAAACCCTGTAACAACAGTCACGATTTTTCCATATCGTTTTTTGTCTGTTGCTATCTGGATTCTCTGCGAACTTTTCACAATCTGTTCACACACACAAGCTTGCTCAGGCAAGCCACACTTTGGACATATTTCCATTGTTTATTTATTCTCAACAATCTGTTTATCTTGGTCATTTACCTGATTTAGGTTGTTTACAACCTTTAGGTTGTTGAGCGTCAATATCCTTGCAATAATCTTCTTAATTTCCTTTGTCTTGCCTCCCTGTTTTGCCTGAGACTTTACTAATTCCATTTTCAAGTCCTTTAACTTCTTTTCCCTATCTTTCTCGCTTAATTTTTGAATATCTTTGTATTTCATTTTCTAGTTAATCTTTTTCTCCATCCATTTTCTATAACTTCATGATATATCCTTGAAATCTCTTCAGAAGATAAATGGTTTAAAGCATCAAGACGGACTTGGAATTGAAAAGGTAAATCTTCTGTATACAACCTTCCCTGATATCCTCTGTGAAAAGCTTCTTCTACCGCCTGTTTAGAATAAGTCACATTAATTATTGCTTGTTCTCTTATTGTTGCAGGATATACTGATTTCATTTTTCTTCTTCCTCACTTTTACTTTTTGTTGATTTTGCTTCGCCTTTTGGCTCAGGATTTTCTTTAGTAGTTAATTGAGAATCTGAAGTCTGTTTTTGCGGTTCATCACTATTATTATCTTGAGTGTTAGTCTCCTCAACAGGTGTTTCTTTATTATCAGGTACTTTATCTTCTGAAACTTTAGTTTCAGTTATTTTCTTCTTTGTTTCCTTTTTATCAGTATCTTCTTTCTTTTCCTTTTTCTTAACAACTTTCTTTTTAGGTTTCTCCTCCTGAATCTCTTTCTTTTCTCCTAATATCTTAAGCATTTCCTCATCAATTTTTATTCTGTCTTTCATCACAACATGAGGTGAAAGAATAGCAACCTTCACACCAACTGTTCCAGGTTTTGTCTGTGCTATTGCTTGAGCTCTGTCAACAACTCTTGCTTCATTACCTGTTTTCTTCAAATAACCTTGAGTAAATTTCCACTTTCTTGCTCTCTTACTTGGAAGCTTACCTCCAAGTTTTATCTCAACACCCAGTGCACCTGCTTTCATTACTTTCTGCAATGTTCGATACGCAATCACCTTAAACCTCAACGGACCAAACCTCTCAAGACCAAGAGCAATCTCATCAGCAATTATCTGAGCATCAAACTCAGGATATTTAATCTCATCTATTTCAACACTTGGATTCTCAAGTTTAAACTTGTTTTTTAATATCATTGTCAACTCATGTATTTTCTCACCTTTCCGTCCAATTACAATCCCCGGCTTATGCGTCGAAACAATCACCTTCTCACCAACAGGAGTATACTCAATCTTAATACGACTAACTTTTCCTTTCCCAAGTGATTCTTTGATGTATTCTTTTACATTGAATTCATCTTTCTTGAACTTGACTGTGTTTCTTTCTTCCATTTTATTTCCTCTCTCCTTTCTTATTTTTTTCCTTAATCATTTTCTTCTCTCTAGCAACAATTCTAACATGTGTTCTCTTTTTTCTAACTCTTCCGAATTTTCCATAAGGGCGTGTTGCAAGGTTTGCAACAGCCTCAACAATTACAGGCTCATCAAGCTCGTGATTAGTGGCATTTGATTGCAGACTTTTTAACAGTTTAATAAAATGCTCTGATGCGTTTTTTGGATATCTTCCTGACATTATCCTACCTTTTCTATGGGGTATCTCTCCTTTCATTGGAACAGCTTTTTTCTTAACTACAACTTCCCCTAAATCTGAAATAGCTCGTTGAATCTTTTTTTTATTAATGAACTTACAAATTGCAATTGCATATTTTGTTGATATCGGAACACTTCTTGCATTAACAACAACTTCTGTTTTTTTAACAACAGGTTTTTTCTGAATTGGTTTTTTTGGTTCTTCTTTTTTCTTCTCAGCCTCGCTATCTTGAGCCTTACTCTCATCAACTTTCTTATCCTCAATAGGTGCCTTAGTCATATCAACCTTAGCAAGTTTAGGAGTCTCAACTATTCCTTGTTTTTTTTGTTCTGATTTACCCATTGGTTTTTCTGTATTTATTGCCATTCTACTTTTTCGCCTTGTGTTTACTTCCTTTAGTAGCTCCAACACCTGCTTTGCTATGTTTTATTCTTGCTCTTGTTGGTGCAAACTCTCCAAATTTATGTCCAAGCATATCACCTGTAACTTCCACAGGCATAAACTTCTGACCGTTATAAATAAAAATCTTCCACCCAACCATTTCTGGAACAATAATCAAATCTCTTCGATGAGTCCTTATGGCCTTTCCTTTTGTCAACTTTACTTTAGACCGATTAATAAAATCTTCAACTTTCTGGAAATTTCTCATAACCATTCTTCTTTGTCTAGACTTAATCAATTTTGCAAATTCACGAACATCTAACTTTTGTAACTCTTCAACAGTCTTTCCTTTGTATGTAAATTGTTTTTTTGTTATTTCCATTTTATTTTCTCTTACCAGTCCTTCTCGGTCTTATTAATCCTACCCTTCTTCCAGGAGGCGCGTTTCTTTTTGCAATCTTACTCTTTATATTCTTTGCACGACCAGAACCAAACGGATGGTCAATCACATTCATCTTTACAGCAGATGTCCGAGGCCATAATTTACTTTTTGATTTTTTAATGTGATACTGTTTTCCTGCTTTAACAACAGGCTTGTCAAGTCTTCCTGCGCCAGCAGCAACCCCAATAGTTGCTCTGCAGTTTTTGTGAAACTTCCGCTCTTTTTTCGAAGGAAACATCACAAAGACATTCTCTCCAACAACTCTACTCACTATTGCAGAATTCCCCCCCGTTCTAATAAACTTTCCTCCATCACCAGGCTTTGACTCAATATTATAAATTTTAGCTTTAATAGGAACATCTCTCAAGCAAATTATATTTCCTTTTTCACCACCAAACTTAATCTTCTGCCCCTCAAGCATTCCTTTAAACGCAGGCATATAAAATATTCCTTCACTAGATTTTACCTTAGCAAGAGGAGCACTATGTGCAGGCGAATTCAAAAGTTTCAAAACAACTCCCTCTCCTTCGAGCTTCTTTGGATACTGCAACTTATATCTAAACGCTTTCTTCCTAACTCTATAAGTATGAGTTCCTCTTCCACGTCTTTGTGATATTATTCGTTTTCCCATTATGCAAAATTCCTTTTTGAATTTAATTTTGTATCTGTAATGAAATAAGGACATTGAAAATTTTTAATTTTCATTTTTACATCAACCCCAACTTCGTAGCCACGTCAATTGCTGGAAATTTCATATTTAATTTAACATAAGCATATTTTTTATTATCTCTAACCAAAGTCCGAACCTTATCAACTTTCACACTAAACATCTCTTCAATATCTTTTTTAATCTCAAGTTTGTTCTTTCTTTTATCAACTGTAAAAGTCAAAATATTTTGAGATTCAATCATCATTACGGCCTTTTCAGTAACTATTGGTTTCATTCAAAATAACCTCCACATATTTTTTGGATGAATGAAAATCTTTGATTTACTTTCATTTTATTTTCTCAACTCCTCTACATCAGCATCTTGCTGATGTTGTATCTCCAGATGCTTTGGAACTTCAAATTTATTAAACTCAGGAAAAAGATTTTTTCCATACATTAATCTTGAAAAACATTCTGCAGTTAGCTTTGCATCTTCTAAAGCATTGTGGGGTGTTCCTTCTTCAACAATACCTTTTCTTGGATCAACTTTTACTCTTCTATCTTTTATACCACAGAATTTTAAAACATTTGATAAATTCATTGCATTTTCTCTTAACTCATCCAGTAAAAACTCTTTATTAATCTGAAAGTATTTTAATTGAGCAGCAGTGCACAGGTCAAAACTTCTATATCTTGTTCTAAATTCTAGCCCATATTTCTCCATTTTGTTTTTTACAAAATTCAAATCAAAAAATCCAACATTATGTCCTGCCAACATCTTCATATCTTGTTCTTCAACCCACCTTAAAAATTTCTTAACCATCTCTTTTTGAGTCTGTTTACTACCCTCTCTCATTTGCTCCTCCATTAGACCATTAACTTCTATTGATCCTTTTTCAACTACATCTTCCTCATCTAACTTCGCTTCTTCATAAAATTCTTTGTTAGGGTCATCTAAACACACAGCTCCAATTGAGATTATTCCACATTTTTTTGAACTCAACCCACTTGTTTCAATATCAAATACAATCATTTCCTCTCCCCCAAATATTTAATTGCCTCTTCAGTATAAACAGTCAATCGACCCAATCCCCCTTTAGCCAAATCTTCGACATCCAAATTTCTTGCATTAACAATATCAAATGCACCAGTCTTTAATTTTTCTTTTTCACCCACGACAAAAAGCATTCCAGCATTGCTCTTATACTTTCTTCCCCTCATTTTTCCTCTCCCTGCCCTCACTTTCTTTTTTTTCATTGCAACATCAAACAAATTTTCCCCGAGAATCTTTTTCAGACCAGAAAGCAATTCTTTAGTTTTCAAAGAAGCAAACTTTGACTCAACAACAAAAGGAACATCCTTGTTTAATTTATCAACCCTCTCATATTTTTTCTCAATACTTTTTTTGTCAGCTGTTGCACTCAAAGCAGATTCAAAAGCAATTGTTAATTCTTTTTTATTTATCTTTTTAATATTCATCATAGAAATAACTTTAGGGGGATGAGCACGTCTTCCTCCTCTTGTACTTGGAATAATCGCACCAACCCAGTTAAACTGTGAACCTTTTCGTGACATTGCTTTTCTAGGAATTCTTGATATACCCTTTCCATAATGAGTTTTCCAGACATGTCTTCTATGAACAATATTACCACTTGCAGAAGATTGATTTCCTGCAACCGGCGACGGTGCATAGGGTTGTTTACTCTTCACAGCTTCCAAAACTTTAAGAACAATATCTTCACGAATTTCAGCAGAAAAACATTTAGGTAAATTAATTTCTTTTCCCTTTTTTCCGTCTGTAGTTAGTATTTGTGTTTTCATTTCATAACTGGGAGATTCATAACTTCAATGGGTAATTTATTTATTAGATGTAGATATTCTTCATGACTTTTCTCAAATTTCTGGGTATATTCACGTTGAGGAGGTCGATTATCAAAGAATGAATAGATTTTAACAACTGCTTCCGAGAAATCTCTTGCAGTTAAAATTGATGCCTGACTTGATAGAGCATCTCCCTCAAATTTTTCTAAAAGCATTCCAACTTCTCCACTAACATCAACTAAATCTCCTACAACTCTTCTTCTTAACTGTTCATCTGTTCTAATTACATAACTCAAAACCCCTCCATTTAAATTCTCTTTCGTTTTTCTATTAAACCAACCCATTTTTATTTTACCCCCACCAACTCATAATTCTTTTTCTGAGTTTTTTTAGTTTCTCGGAGTGGAGCAGTAATTAATAACGATCTTTTTGCAGAACCTTGTATAGAACCTTTAACAATAATATAATCTGTTTGAATATTCCCATAATTCTTTATATTTTTGAATTTACCCTCGCTGTGGCCTAAATCAATTATCTTATTATTATAAACAGCCCTAGTGAACATACCAAGCTGTCCCGCCATTGGTACCCTAAATGTCACACGAGCAGGATGCCACGGACCAATTGAACCGACTTTTCTAATACCTTTCTCAGATTTACGAACTCTTAATGTTACTCCAAATCTTTTAACAGGTCCTTGAAAACCTTTACCTTTTGTCAAACCTCTCAAATCAACTAACCCTCCTTTTTCAAAAACATCTAAAACAGAAATTTCTTTTCCTAGATTCTCCTTAACAAATTTCATCTTCTCTTCCAGATTTCCAGCAAGACCAACTTCACTTAAGTCAGGCTTTTTCTTAATTCCTGTTTTTTTAACAACAGAATAACAAATAACTCTCACATCGTCATAATCTTTAATCTCTTCAATTTTTTTACCTGTTTTTTTAGGAATCTTAATTTTTCTTTTTAACTCTTTATCTAAATTACTAGCCAAGACCTCTCCTAATACAATACCATCTTTATAAAATCTAATAGAAAAAATCTTCATAGAAGGACATTCGAGAATTGTTGAAGGGATAACAATTTCTTTTCCCTTGGTCATAGAATTCGGAGTATCATCTTTAACCTGAACAGAAGCCATTCCAGCTTTATAACAAATAAAGCCCTTAAGACTCTTTCCAGAATTAATTGCATCCCAGTTCACTCTAGGCAAAAACTTAGCAGCCCTTTTTCTGGGCCAAAACTGCAAACTTCCCTTTCTCGGTGATTTTCTTGTAGGCATTTCTCATTAGTGCGGAAATTATCATTTTACTACCCTGGATAAAATAGAGAGAAAAAGTGTATTTTTAAAGTATTCGGTTGAGGGCAATTAATTTTTTATATCTATAAAACTAACAATAAAAATGAGGAGTGCTTACACAAAAGAGCAAAAAGAATTTATTTGTGAACAATATCACTTAACTAGGGAAGAAGGAAGTTTAAGTAAACGTTCTCGTATTACCTCTATAATTTTTGAAGAAGAATATAGAAGAAAAGATGTCGCAAAAAAAACAGTCTCAGATGTAACAATTCAAGGCATTTGGAAAAAAAGAGGATTAGAAGAAGCGATTAGTTCTTCTAATCGGGGCGGACAGAGACAGGGATTGAATCAAAAAGAGCTAATTGATTTAGCTAATGAATGTGGTGGCGATTTCATTGAAATTGTAAAAGAATATTATGATAGATTGGGAAAACCAATACCTAAATCAAATGACCCAAAGCTAAGAAATTTGAGAGATAAACTTCTTAAGAGAGGAGTATCTATTATCAACCAACCTCCTCTTGAAACCTATGAAAACAATAAATCAAGTTGGACAGATGATTGGGTTTAAGCTTAAAACTCAACTCTCTTCTCCATTTTTAAGTTTCTCACTCCTCTCTACGCTATAAATTCCACTGTCTTCTCACTCGAAACTCCGTCAATAACAGCCTCTCTAAGAATTCTACCTTTCCTCTTAGCCACCTCTCTAATCTTAGCAAAATCAGTCTCTCCATCAGGAGGAATTATTTCATCAATAAAAAAAGTATGTCTCACTTCTGCTTGTTTAAAATTAGATTTACTCGTGCCCTTTGGGGTATCAAATATAAAACTTCTCACAATATCAATATCCCCTGTTTTCAAATTACAAAAATCAGCTTTAGGTCCACCATCTTTTTCTTTACCCGGCTTTCCTGATTTAGGTGCCTTTGGTTTTGTTTTCAATTTACAATCTCCTGCTTCAAACGTCAGCGCAAAAAAATTCTTTGGAAATTTATCAAGAAGTCCAATAATTTCAGAACCAGACATCTCGCTGTCAATCAAGTATCTTTTAACTCCTTGAAATTGTTTTTTATCTTTAAATTCTAACTCTCCAGTTAAATCAGCTGTTGAAATAATTGCTCCAGTAACTTTAGTCTTCCCCTCGCCTAATTTTTCAGCAACATCTCTAACCAATCCATTTGCAAACTCAGCAGATGTTTTGATTGTGTATTTTCCTCCAGCTTGACTTTTAACCTCAACCAACGCCCTATTTGTAAACTCACCCTTGCTGAATTTTTGAAACTGTAAGTGAACTAAATCATCTGGTTTTTCATCAAACACCTTTTTTATAAAATTCATGGTGAATAAAATATTGAATTGTTTTTAAACTTTTTTAAAATTTTCTCAGAAGATAAAGCCTATTCTCTCACAAACCTTTATAAATTTTAATTAATTATATTTATTAAAGGAGTTATATAAAAATGGATGAAATATACTTTAGAAAAATTTTAACTACGATTATCTTAGTTGTTCTTCTAGTCTTGACCTTTTTCTTATTAAAACCAATTTTACTCTCGATGATTTTTGGGGTAATGCTTGCGTTTATTTTTGCACCTATTTACAAACTTATTTACAAATATACCCAATCAGGAAATATTTCTGCAACATTATGTTCTATTCTACTAATTACAGTAATAATTTTGCCTTTAGCATTTTTAATTCCTGTTCTTGTCAAGCAAATTCTTGAATTTTATTTTATCATCCAAGGAGTTGATTTAATGGCAGTATTCCAGAGCAAATTCCCTTCCCTATTTGTCTCAGAAGGATCTTCTCTCATAGTCAATTCCCTAATCGATTCCTTTTTCAGTAGAATAATAAATGCTCTTTCAAGTATTTTATCCATAGATAATATTATGAATTTGTTCTTAAAGTCGTTTGTAGTGTTCTTTAGTTTTTTCTTTGCTCTAAGAGACAAGGATAAACTCATGATTTATCTCCAAAGCCTACTTCCTTTCTCAAAAGATATTGAGAAAAAATTAATTGATTCTTCAAAAGTCATAACAAGTGCAGTCCTTTACGGACAAGTTGTTATAGGTATTGCTCAAGGACTTCTTGTAGGATTAGGATTTTTCGTCTTAAAAGTTCCAGGAGCATTACTTTTAACTGCTCTTGCATGCCTTGCAGGAATCTTTCCTATTATCGGAACAGCAATTGTTTGGATTCCCGTAGCAATTTACCTCATTATTGTAGGAAACACTTTTTCCGCTATTGGAATCACTATCTTTGGAGTGGTCTCTTCTTTACTAGATAATTTCCTAAGGCCCATAATTGTATCCAGAAGAACAAGAATAAACTCTTTACTAATTTTAATTGGAATGATTGGAGGGATATACCTCTTTGGATTTTTAGGATTCATACTTGGTCCGCTAGTAATCGCTTACTTATTCATAATCCTTGAAATTTACAGAAACAAAGAATCTTCTGGATTTTTGTATACTGATAAAAAAGGTGGTTTAAATAAATATACTGAACATTTTTTTAATATTTTAAAAAGTTAATGCTACTTATTTTAAATGGAGTTAAAAGTCAAATTCTTAAAATGGTCTGCAGGACTTCCAGTAGCAATGCTGAATAAAAATACCGCAGAAAAAATCGGGGTCCAAGTCAAGGACAGAGTCTCTGTTAAAACGATTTCAAAATATCCAAAAGGGATGTTCACTCTTGTAAATTTAGTTGAACAATTAGTAAAAGAAGATGAAATTGCAGTTTCTTCTGAAATAAGGAAAAGACTTAGTTTAAGATTAGGACAAAAAGTTGATGTTAATATTGCAGAAGCACCCAATAGTTTATTTTTTATAAAGAAAAAATTAGATGGAAAAATTCTCTCTCAAAAAGAAGTTGATGAAATAATAAAAGATGTCGTAAACAATTCTCTATCTGAACCAGAGATTGCTCTTTTTGTTTCTGCAATGTATAAGCAAGGGATGAGCATGAAAGAGTCAATCTATTTAATAAACGCTATATCCAAATCAGGAAATAGTCTCAAGTTAAATAAGAAATTTGTCGTCGATAAACATTCTATTGGAGGAATTCCAGGAAACAGAACAACTCCGATTGTGGTTTCAATTTGTGCTGCAGCAGGATTAACTATACCAAAAACTTCTTCAAAAGCAATAACGAGTGCAGCAGGGACAACAGATGTAATGGAGACAATTATGGAAGTAGAATTTCCAATGAAAGAACTAAAAAAAATAATTCAAAAGACCAATGCTTGCATGGTTTGGGGAGGTGCACTAGGAATGGTTCCAGCAGATTCAAAAATAATTAAGGTTGAAAAAATGCTCAAGATAGATCCAGAAGCACAACTCTTAGCATCAATAATGTCAAAAAAACTTGCTGTTGGAAGTAAATATATCTTAATAGATATCCCTTATGGAAAAAATGCAAAGGTAAGCAAATTAAGAGCCTTAAGATTAAAATTAAAATTCAAATTTCTCGGAAGACATTTTCACAAAAATTTAAAATGCGTTTTAACTGACGGAAGACAGCCAATAGGAAATGGGGTTGGTCCTGTCTTAGAATTAATAGATATCGTGAAAATACTCGATCCAAAACAACAAGGTCCAGAAGATTTGAAAAACAAATCTTTATTCTTAGCAGGACAGCTTTTGGAGATGACAAGAAAAGCAAAAAAGAAAAGAGGAATTGAAATGGCAGAAGAAATTCTTAATTCAGGGAAAGCTTTTGAAAAATTTAAGGAAATAGTCAAAGCACAAAAAGGCTCATTAAATCCTCTAGAACAAAAAAAGAATTTCAAATTCAAAAGAGACATTTTGTCAAAAAAATCAGGAAAGATTTTTGAGATACACAACAAAAAAATAAATTCCCTTGCAAGAATCGCTGGATGTCCTGTTGACAAATATTCTGGATTATATTTACACTTTCACAAAGGGGACAAAGTAAAAAAAGGAAATAAAATATTAACAATTTATTCAGAATCAAAGTCAAGACTTAGACAGGCAGTGGGCTTCTACAATAAAGTGAAACCTATTAAGGTGAGATAATCACAATAAATAATTTAAACTCCCTTTCTTTTTCGAATTTATGGAATTTATTGATAATAAAAGAAAACTCGTCGAGTATCTTAAAAAGAATCTTGCAAAAGGCTACACTATTGAATCACTTAAAATAGCCTTACTAAATCAAGGATACGCAAGGCCACTAATTGAAAGAGTAATTGAAGAAACAAATAAAGAACTTGCAAAATCTGCACCTGTTCTAAAAGAAAAACCAGTGATAAGGTACGAGCTCATAGATGAAAATGATAAACCTGTGATAATAAAAAAATCTTGGCTAAAAAAGATTTTTGGGTGATTATTATTTTATAAAAAAACGCCCCCACCCCGAGTCGAACGGGGATGGCCCGAAGGCCTCCGGTCTCAAGCCGGATGCAATACCCTTATGCGATAGAGGCTTAAAATAACGACTAATTGACAGAATTTAAAGTTTGCTATTTTTTAAATTCCCAATAAATTTTATCAAACACTAATTTTTCTCTAAAATCCGGCAGCCGTTTGACACCACCATTCCATCCTTGAACCAATGTTATATGGGGATTAAAATCATAATAGTGAATCTCTCCACAAATAGGCTGATTATATGCCTCTAAGATTTCTCTTTCTTCTTCAGATAAGTTTGGCCATTTTATCATCTGGAGAACTGCTTCATTTATTAGCATTTTATTTAATTCAATTACTTTTCCATTTGTGTATCTCAACACTAAATCAGACCCTTTTTTCCCAAATGTATCAAATTTAAATTTTGGTTTTATAGTTATCTCTAAGAAAGATTCTAATTCTCTGTAAATCTTTTTTCTCTTAAATAAGGGGGTTTTTTCAGAATAATAAATTGTTGAGTGAAATTTTCTTTCTTCCTTTCCGATTTTTTTTGTATATTCTCTCAATAAAACCTGGCTTTGATCATTGGGTATTAAACTAATTATTGTTCTCATTTTCAAACTCCTCTAACACCCTCTCATCAGGACTCAAAACAAAAACATGGTCTTCTTTAAATCTCAAACCCCGATAAATTTTTTGCCACAACTCTCTTCGAGCTTTATCTTTGTAAAAATCCCAGTAGTGTTGTGGCTTTGTTTTACTGAGAATTTTCCAAAATGCATCTTGCACATTTGGATAAGGGTATTTCGTAAAAACAATTGAATTACATTCTTCACCAGGAAAATCAAGACCCCTTCCACTTCGCGTTGAAAACAAAACATCTGTCTCCTTTTTCTTAAATCTATCAACCAATAAACCTCTTTTATCTTCCTTCTGAATTTCCATTAACTTCTCTCGTGAAATCAAATTATCAATATCAAATTCTTTAAGCTCTTGCTCAGTTGGCAAATCCGCATATGCATTAACATGAACAAGCACTGGTTTTTTCGCAACTTCAATACATTTTCCCAACGCCTTCAAATAATCCTTTCTCTTACATTTACCTGCGGAAAAATTAGAATACTTACAGTTCATTTCCATGCCTGTTTTCTGAACCTCAATTCTCCCTTGCTGTTCTGTCTCTGCGTCAATAATCTTAAAATCCTCTAAGCCAAAAACACTTTTCAAAACATTTTCAGAGTGCAATGTCCCAGACATCATAACCACAATTTTATTCTTATCTACCATATCTTTAAACCTCTTAGCAAGATTCGTCGTCACAACACTCACAACCAAACCCTCTTCTTTTTTCTTCACTGTTAAATAGGTCTCATTAAAAAATCCATCAAACATTCTTGCTGTTTCTTCAACTTCAAAAATATAATTCTCATCATCCACTTCATCAAGAAACCCCTTGTTCTTCAAAAAAATTTTAAGCAAATCATAAATCCCTGTTTCTTGTATTGGGATTATATCTTGAGTTTCAATCGCATCGGTCATCCTCTGATTTCTCTTAATATGTTTAATTAATTCATTTATCTCTTTAAAAATTTCCCCTGCATTTTCATCCCAACTAAAAATATTCATAAGAGACAATTGCAACCTGTCGAGGTTTATCTCTTTTTGATTTGCAAATTTATCTAAAAATTCATCACACTCGTCGATAATTTCAACTTCTGTAAGAGGCTTTCTGTCTAGCGAAGACTCAAGTAAATATTTCATTGAATTAAACACAATCACATCTGACTCAATAAATGAATTAAACTGTTCATAAAATTTACAACCTGGTCTTCGTCCATAAAAGATAAATCCTGTGTTATTTAGTCCCTTGTATTTTTTCTTTATTGCATTAGTAAAACTCAGACTTGTAAGATCATATTTATCAGGAAGCACAGGACACCAGTAAGGACACGCAGCTCCAACAGAAACTCTTCTTACATCTTTAATATCTGAAAAATCACTTAACTTAATATCTTTATTTTGTTGAATATACTCCTTAATTCGATTCCAATTCTTCTCTTTAATTTCTATTTTGCATGGAAGATTATAATTGTCCGCAGAAACATCTTTACCAATCTTCTTATCCATCTCTTCCTTTTTCCCAGCAAAAATATCATGAAGATTTGAATCAATCTCTCGTCTTATTCTTGGAATCACACTCTGACTATCCTCTAAAAATTTGCATTTATGATTCTTCCGACCTGTTATAACACTAATTTTCAGTTTCTTATCTTTCTCATTTAAGATATATTTATCTCCTTCATAATCTCTCTTATACTGCTCCTGAAGATTTTTAATTGGAACAACAACAGACGACTTACCTAACTTACGAGCAATATTAAGGGCAATCGCACTTTTGCCTGTCCCACAAATTCCATGAATAAAAATTATCTTATGTCCTTCCTTAATTGCATCCAGAACATCTTTAACAACATCTTCCTGAGTTTTGCCATTTGAAAACTTTAAGGGTTCAAGATACTTCTCGCCTGAATAAAGAGACCATGTCATAGAAAATTAAAAATAGGGGGAGTTTAAATAAATTGTTAAGCCTCAGACAGGATTTGAACCTGCGACCTATTGATTACGAATCAATTGCTCTACCACTGAGCTACTGAGGCATTATAAAATAAATTAAGAATTAGTTATAAAATTATTCTATTTTCTTTTTAGAGAATAATCTTCAAATCCAAATATATCTTTTATAGTACTCATTTGATAACCCTTCTTTCTCTTTTCTAACAATCTTTCAAGAAAACATCGTAATCCTATTTCAACCTCATCACGAGTAACCATGTTCTTCGTTAATAAACTATCTTTATAAAATTTATGACACTCCAATTACAACTAGAAAAAGTTCAGACTTAGCACACTATAAAATAATTATCCAAAGAGTGCACTAAGTCCTTCAGCTGCAGATTCTTTCTTTTCTTCTTTAGGTTTTGCTTCTTCCTTCTTTTCAGCAGGTGCACTTGCACTCGCCGACGGAGTAGCAGCAACCAAACTCGCACTTTCAAGCTCTTTGTCAATGTCAACACCTTTCAAACTCGCAACAAGCGACTTGACCTGCGAATCATCAGCTTCGACACCAGCAGCAGCTACAACTTTCTTCACATTCTCTTCATTAACGTCTTTCCCTGCTTTATGCAGTAAAAGAGCAGCGTATATGTTTTGCATTTTATTTATTTCCTCCAACATTTAACAGTTGAATATTGTGGTTATATCCTAATAATGGAATTCTCCTTTTATTTATCTCTATTATCTTAGCTAAATGCTGAAGTTGATCATCTGGATACTCTGATGCTGAGAGTAGTTCATAAACACAAGTTACTTCAAGAGCAGCATCTGCTCTCCTCCAGTCTTGATTCTTAAAAGAATAATCTAACAAGGTTTTTGAATCACGAAATCCATCCTTTATTTTTCTTCTATTTTTAGTTATTTTATAACCCCTTACTTGGCTAACTATTAAATCACGCAACATCTTCATAATTTTTCCTTCCATTTTAACCAAACAAACTAGCCAATCCAGCACCAGCGTCTGCTTTTGGCTCCTCCTTTTTATCTTCCTTGATTTCTTGTTGTGGTACCTCTCCCTTAGGTGTTTCCTCTACAATAAGTTCTGGTTCTCCAGTCATTATCCTATTCACTTTATTTGCATGAGCATTTGCTTTTCCAATCAAAAATTTAATTGTATCTTCACTAGTATAACCAATTTCAATAGCAAATGGCAATGCTCTTGAATAAGCATATTTCAAATCATTCAAAGTTCCTTCCCTATCAATTTTAATATCCAAATATAATTTACCTTCCTGAGTGTCAAATGCAGACAATGGGATAAACCCAATTTTAAATGGTTTAATATCTAATTTACTCATCAATGCAGCAGCACCTGAAGATATTTTTGCACCTTTTTTAGCAATCACTTTGGGCTCCTTAATATGAATCTTACCTTTCTCAATTTGAATCTGAATTCCCAATGCACCAAGTTCACTTATTGCAGGTCCAGGAACCAAATCAGTTGGTCCAGCATCAACTTCAATATCTTCTGGTGCTTCCTGACCTGGCTTTGCCTTTGCAGGACTCACACTATTCGCTAACTCTCCTGCAAGTTCAAAACTATCTAAATCAGAAAACAAAACCGCAGTACTATCCCCGATCTGTTCTTTCATTTGGCTCAGCTGAGACAAATGAGGTAAAGATTTCCCTTCTTTGCCTAATTTCTTAACCGCTTCATCAGCTGAAGAATCAAGCGCCCTAAACATCAGATTCCTCTTAGGAACTTTAACAATGGCTTTCCCACGAAGTTTCTTAACAATCTCTTGAAACTGTGAACTAGGAATATTTTTTATCGACGCTATTAAAATAGTTTTCTTATTTTTCACAAGTTCTGCTAATTCATTTACAGTTTTCTTCTTGTATTCTGGTATTGGATTTTCTCGTTTCATCTTATATTAATCTTAACAGGTTTACTCATAGTGAACTTCAACTCAATATTTTTCACATTATCTTTTTCTTTTGGAAGCTCATTCAAAATTGCATTATAGAGAGTAATAATATTCTCAATAATTTCCTCATCTTTCATATCCTGCTTTCCAACAGGAAGTTTTATACTTGGTTCTTTTACTCGCACTTTCACGCTAGTATTTATCTTCTTCTTTAACTCCTGAATTAGTTTATCTTCTGCATTTACAATAATTCCTAATTGTGGAGAAGGCATTTTTCCAACAGGCCCTAAAACTCTTCCAAACGTTGTAGCAACTTTTGGCATAAGACTTGCCTGTGCAATAAAAAAATCATATCTCTTAACAAGTTTCTTCAACTCTTTTTTATCTGAATATTTCTTAAATTTATCCAGTGTAATTGTATCAACATTTGCATTTTTAGTCTCTAAAAACCCCGCAATTTTCTTGTCTTTAATTTTATGAGGGATAGAAACAAACAAATTTATTGAAGTCTTCTTAACCTCAAATTTTTGCAGATTAATAATTAAGTCCACTGTCTGATTAAACTTCCTTTCTTTGCCCTTTCTTAATTCAGCTAAAGCTTTTTTAAATTGTTCATTCAATTCCATTTTAATTATCTACTACCTATGCACCAAAAGCATAGAACATATCATTTGGTGATGTAGTCTACGATAAATTCCTGAGATGATTTGGGTTTATAAAACTTACTCCTCGCGGGATTGTCTAATTTAAGGGACTTATCACATTTTTCATCTCCTGTGTCGCTTTCGGGACTTCTGTTTTAATTTCTTGCACATTTTGGTTTATCATTCCTAACCATCTGTTTTGATTTGGGACTACTAAATTACATCTCTCG
>JBDRGM010000031.1:0-12860 GCA_043817815.1 archaeon | reverse complement strand
GCCTGTAATTGTCCCTGCAAAGATACCAAAAAATAAAAATAGGATTATCTGGATGAGCATTTAAAATTAGGAAAACTTTATATATATAATTTCTATGTAATGTCATGAAAAAGATTGGGGTGATGTTAGTTTGTTTAATTTTATTCTTGCCGGTGTTATTGGCTAGTTCTGTTGATGATGAGATACAAAAGATTACACATTATGCAGAAGAATATGAAACAGGAAATATTGATTATATTAAGCTAATGCTGTATATGAGTTCTGCTAGAGAGGGTTTGAATGAGGTTTTGGGTGCAAAGTCAAAGCAGTTTGGTGGCGTGGTAAAGCAAGATAAACTTACAGAAGTTTTAGGAGAAGCAAATGAAAAGACAAAATGGGTTTGGGTTGAGGGTGAAGAGCATGATGAGAAGCTTGACGAGGCGGTTCCAATATGGAAAAAAATAGTTTTTGATGGAAAAAAGATTCAGATAAGAATGCAAGCATTTCCCTCTATATTTATGAAAACAAATTTTGATGGATTTGAAGATGGAGGATTTATGGATGAAATGCCTGAAGAAGGTTCTATAATATATAGATTAAATTTTGAAACTGAATTTAAAAAACCAGAAGAACAAATAAATATTAAAGGTAAGATTAGTGAAATAGAGACACTTGCAAAATCTGGAACAAGCATGGAAACTCTTGCTAAAGAAAGTGTAAATGCTGAAATGATTTTTAATAATTATTTTAGACAAGATAGTGGGAAGTGCGAAGATATTATGAAAGTTATTTTTGGAAGTGAAAACCAAAGGCAAATTCAGCAAATTCTTTTAAATGAAATTGAATTTTTTTCAGGAGAAAATTTTGAAGCAATATTAAGATTAGAAATGTGCGATGATTGTGAATGGAATTATATTAATTTTGATATGAGGTTAGACGGCAGAGGAAATTTTAAACCCCCTAAACAAGGTTCTATGGGGGATTCTAGAAAACAATATGAAAGTTTTAGTGATGAACAGTTTAAATTAAAAACACAAGAGATGCTTGAAAGTATGAAGACTGATTTAGCTAGTGGAAATTATGCAGGGGCTATGAGTTATTCTAATAGTCTTAGAATGTTAACAGAAGCTTGGAATGAAAAAGCAAATAATGTGTGGGAGCAAGTTGAAATAAAAAGACCAGGAAAGATAGTTAAAAAAAGTGATAATCAAGAAGGCAGTCAAGGAAATGTTGTGGTTGAAAATAATCAAAATAATGTAGTTGTTGAAAATACCGAAGGAGAATCAGATAATAATGTAGTTGATAATGACGTGGATTCAGGGCCACAAGGAATTGTAGGAGATAGTGGAGGAGAAGATATCGTTGAAAATACTATCACTGGAAATTTTATTACTGGAAAAGTAGTAGATGGAAACAATAATCCACAATCTCTTGAAAATAATGACCCTTATTATTGGATAAAACAAGACCAGTTGCAAAGACAAAAAGCAAATGAATTAAAAAAGCAAAACTATGAAAACAGAAAATCATTTTATTTAGGATTGTTTTCGGGGTATGCTAAAGAAGAATTTTATTTTAGCCAAATTAATTTTGAAAAAAGATTAATAGAAGAGTTTAAAGAAAAAGGAGAAGAAATTTGTAATAATAATATAGATGATAATGAAAATGAACAAGTTGATTGTGATGATTCTCAATGTGGTGGAAAAGTTTGTGGAAAAGGGACAGGGGTGATAATCAATGGAAATGAATCAATAATAGAAGACGTTGATTTTTATTGTATTGCTGGAACATGTCAGGCAAAAGAACAGAAGATAATATTAAAAAAAGGTTTTTGTGGGGATGGATTTTGTGATGCTATTAATAATGAAACAATTGAAACTTGTTTTAAAGATTGTGATTTTTTAGGATGTCCTGTTCATAATGCAATAGAATGTTCTGGAAAAGTTAAATTTAGTGGTGAAGATGAAAAAGGATGCCAATTACCCCCTATTTGTATTGGTGAAGAAAAATTTTGTGAAGTTGATGAAGATTGTACACAACTAAAATGTGGGGTTGTTGGTTGTGTAAAAGAAAATGAAAATGAACAAGGAATTTGCAAAATTATAGATTTAATAAAATGTGGTGCAGGAGAATGTGAAGATGGTGAAAAACAGATAACAAAATGTAATAATAATGAAGAAATAGTGACTGGATTGTGTGTTGATGGAACTTGGGAATATCCTGATGTTTTTTGCCCAGACACATTAGAAGGAAATTGCAATCAAATTTGTGGAGATAAAATGTCTGTTATGATGCCTGAATGTCCTGGAGATTTAAAAATCTCAGGAGCATATCCTGATTGTAATTGCGATTGGAAATGTGATGAGATAGTTAATGATGAATGTGTAATGGCAAGTGATTGCGGTGGTGAAAATGATGTTTGTTCTAATGGTAAATGCGAGACAATTCCTGGAAAGATATATGTTGAACCAGAAGAGCTTGGAGAACTTCGAACTGTAAGTCCAACACCTGCACCAGGAGAACCTGAGCCAGAAGAGCCTATTGAAGAACCACTGGAAGAACCAGTAATTGAACCAGAACCTGAAGCAGAAAGTCAAGAAGAACAACCATCTGAACCAGAAAGTTCTAATGAAGAAGTACCTATAACTGGTGAAATTATCTTTGGATTTTTTAGGGTATTAGCAAGTAAAATTGGAATTACAGGGGCAGTTGTCGATGAGGGAGATAGTGTAGATGATTCAGAAAATGACGGAAGTTCAGATGCTTCTTCAAGTGATGATGATGATGTAGATATAGATAATGACATAGGAACAGATGGAGGGGGAGATGATTCATTAGATGATGTAGTAAATGATGGGGGGGATGATTATGGGAAGGGGGTAGGTGATGTGTATGATAATCAACCTAATCAACCTGATGGAGATAGAAATCAAGGAAATGAAGAAAGGGAAGAAAAGGATAATCAACAAAGGGAGAAAAATAAACAAGAAAATAAAGAAAGATGTGGAATAGAATGTGCTCGTCCTTGTGTGGATAAATGTATTAGAGAAACTTGTGGTGAGCAAATGGATTGTGATATTGATAAGGAAAGTAAATCTTGTGAAGGTAGTTGTAGTGCTGATAGCAATTGTGTTGAAAAATGTATGAGTGGGGATGAAAATTGGTGGCAGGAATTCCAAAATGAAGATATGAATAAGCAAGAAAAAGGTGTTTTTAATGTTGGGGGCGGTTGTAGAACAGAACAAGGAAGAACTAATGGGTATATTTGGTTTGGAGGGTGGGGAGACCCTTATAGTCAATTAGAACCATTAAAACAAAAATATTATGAATTTGGAAATGAAGACTGGTGTAAATATGAAATAGATAATATGATAAAACAAAGAAAAGAAATTGAAAAAGGATTTGATCAAGAATTTGCTGTTTGGTTTTTTGAAAAATATCTTCCTAATTCTGCAGAAGAATGGGAGCAAGCAGTATCTGGAATTTTCGAACTTTATTGGAATAATGTTGAGAATCAAATGAGATTAGCTAATAATATGAAATGTCTTGAGAAAAACGATATTACTGAAATTATGGATATTAATTTAATTAATATTAAATATGAAACAGAATATGGTAAATTAGAATATTGGGAAGAATTGAAAATAGTGAAAGTTCCTGGAATGGATGAAAGTGTAAATATTATTTCTCCTTATATGAAAGTTTGGATTTTTCCTTCTAAGGAATTTATTAAATATGAAATGCAAGAGTCAATGAAAAATCATGAGCTTCCTGGTTCTCCTGAAGAAAAAATGGAAAGAAAGAATCAAGAAGGTTTAACAGAGGAACAAAAAATAATGGTTAGAGAGGATAAAGGAGAAATGCAGATGATAAGAGAAATTTCTGAAAAATATGGGGGTAGTTTAGATTTAGTTATCCAATTTAAAGATTATGAAACAAATGAAGTTGTGTTTAATTTATTTGCTCAAATTAATGAGAAAGATATTATGAAAATAGAGCCTATGTTGCCTTCTGAAGTTGGGGAAATAGATGCAACAGTAGAAATGGATTTTGCATTACTTTATGAGATGATTCTTGTTAGTGAAAAAGATATGATGGGAAATAATATTGAAAGTCCTCCTTGGGATAAAAAATTAAGACCTGTTCAGAAAATAAAACAAATGGGTAATGGAATAAAGATATGGAATAAGATGAGGGTCTTGAAAAATTCAGCAATAATTACTCCTGCAGAAGATGAGAAAACAATAGAAAAAATTACTGGATTGATTATGGAAAATGTGATGAGTGGGGGAGGACAAGATGGGGATAAAAGAGAGGGAGATAGGGCGGAAGAGAAAGAAGGTGAAGATGGAGGAAAGAAACCTGAATTTGAGGATAAAGGAATAAGTGGAAAGGTTGTTTGGGTTTCTGAATGAATAAAAAGGTTTAATAATTAATAATTATTTATGCGATGATGGATATTGATGAAAAAATTGAATTGATAAAAAGGAATACCGAAGAGATAGTTACTGAAAAAGAGTTGAAGGATTTGTTGAAGAAGAAAAAGAAACCAGTGGTTTATTTAGGATGGTCTATTACTGGTAAAACTCATATAGGGTATTATATTCCTGTTTTAAAATTGGCTGATTTTTTGAATGCAGGTTTTCATGTTAAGCTTTTATTAGCTGATTTGCATGGAGCATTGGATAATTGTCCTTGGGATGTGTTGGAGAAAAGATATGAGTATTATGCTAAGACTATCCCATTGATGTTTAAGTCTGTTGGAGCAGATATTAAGAATTTTGAGATTGTTAAAGGAAGTGATTTTCAATTGAGTAAAGATTATTTTTTAGATGTTTTGAAGATGTCTAGTTTTGCTTCTGTGAATGACGCTCGAAGAGCTGGTTCTGAAGTTGTTAAATTTGGGGATAATCCGAAGCTGAGTGGTTTGATTTATCCATTGATGCAGTCACTTGATGAACAATATTTGGATGTTGATATTCAGTATGGGGGTGTTGACCAGAGAAAGATATTGATGTTTGCTCGTGAGAATTTGCCAAAGGTTGGATATAAACCGAGAGTGGAGATAATGACTCCTCTGATTCCTGGTTTGATTGGAAAGAAGATGAGTGCGTCGGATAAGAGAAGTAAGATAGATTTACTTGATGATGAGAAAACTGTTAAGACGAAAGTCAATGGTGCTGATTGTGTTTCTGGTGATGCTGATAATGGTGTTATGGGTTTTTTGAGGTATGTTATTATGGTTTTGAAAGAAGATAAAAATGAAAATTTTATTGTAGAGAGAGATGAAAAGCATGGAGGAGATTTAGAATATTCAAATTACAGAGAAATTGAAAAAGATTTTATTAGTAAAAAGCTCCATCCTCTTGATTTGAAAAATGCTGTTGCAAGAGAAATTAGTGAATTGCTGAAAAAAATCCAAGTTAAGAGAAATGATTTGGAAAAATTAAGGAAAGAAGGTTGGAAGTGATTATTTCCTATTTTTGTTATATCTTTCTGCTCCAGGGCCTTTTTTATAATTTTTAGGACCTTTATCAATGAAATCTAGTACTTTTTTTGAACCAGAGATATTATACATTTTATCTATCACACTTCCTGCAATATTTTTTGCTCTTTCATGAGGGTCATCTCCATTAACCCAGTTACGAAAGTTGTTGTATCCTCTCTTTAATCTTTCTACGTCTTGCCTTGTTTTCGTATTGTCTTCTCTTAATTTGTCTCTATAACTTCTTCCATAAACAGGAGTTACAATACAAGTAGATAATAAAACTATTCCTGCAATAGTCACTAATTTATTTCTCATATACTTTAACATATATATTATAGTATATATATTTTACTATCTAGTTCTAAATTCAACAACATCTAAATCTTTTAATTTATGTTTAAGTCCGACTTTTTGTCCAGGGAATTTACTGGAGGGTCCCCAGATTTTTGTTTCGCTTATACTTTTTGAAAAACCTTTTAAAATTTTTTCAGCAATGTCATAGATTGTGGTATCTGGTTTTAGTATCATTGGTTTGTTTGATTTTTCTCTTCCTGGTTCTTTTGTAAAAATTCTAATTTTATTGAATGATCGAAGGAGTTTTGACTTTAGTTCTTCTGAGTTATCCATGAAGACGAAGTTATATTTTTTGCTCCTCAATGTTTCTGCTATTTTTCTTTCGTCTAATTTATTTTTATTGTTAAATACGATAATTTGTTTTGCTTTTGATTTGTCAAGATATTGTTTTATTTTTTCAATTTGGTTTAACTCTGTTATAAGAATTAAGAGTGTATCTGCTGTGTTGGTAAGACCTTTGTCATAATATTCTGATTCAATTGCAGGGATTTCTATTAATTGTATATTTGCTCCTTGGTAGTCTGTCATTCCAATTATTGGGTGTGTTGTTGTGAATTTAGTTTCTGATATTTTTGGTTGAGCATTTGTCAGCGAGGAGAGAAGTGTTGATTTTCCAGAGTTTGTGAGTCCTACGATAACTGCTTGCATGTCCTCTTTTTTAATCCCTTTTTGGGTTGAGCCTGCTTTTTTAGATTCTTTTTCTCTTGTATACTTTAGTTTTTTTAATCTTGTCCTTAATTGTTTGAGGAGATTTTCACTTCCTTTATGCTTTGGAGCAAGAGTAATCATTTTTTTCAGACACCTAATTTTTTGTTCTGTTGTTTGGGCATTGAGATATTCTGCTTCTGCTTTTTCATAATGTGGGGATGCATTTATTGGCATATATATTTTAAAAGATTAATCCCTTAAAAGATTTATGAAAAAAGAGGCAGACCATTTTTATTTGAAGAAAATGGGGGATAGGGGGAAATTTAAGATTTGGATTGTAGATGGGAATTATATTCGAACAAATATGGATGAAGAATTTACCAATTATGGACAGCACTGCAGGTTTAAGTTTATACCAAAAAACGAACTTTGGATAGATAAAGAATACGGGGGAGACGATGAATCTGAGTTTTACATTGACATAATGTTAAATATAAACAGATTTATTTCTCAGGGTTTGAATCACAAAGAAGCAGTTAGAAGAGTCAATATAATTGAAAGAAAAGAAAGAAGAAAATCAGAATTCTTCAAGAGGAGCATTGGAAAGACAAATAAGAAGGAAGAAGAAATTAAAGCAGTAAAAAAAGAATTAATAAAAAAATATAGTAGCAAAATGAAAGTTTGGATTGTCAATGGCGAGCTTGTAAGGGATTTATTTTTTCTTGATTTTACAGAAGGGGGGCATGATAAAGTTTATCATTTTATCCCTAAAAATGAAATTTGGATTGATGATGATGTTTCTTCTAATGAAAGAAAATTTGTTTTGCTTCATGAAATTCACGAGAGGAATTTGATGTCGAGAGGGAAAGATTATAAATCTGCACATAGAAGTTCAAGTAAAATTGAATTTTTTGCTAGGCATAATCCTAAAGAATTTAAAAAAATAATTTTTAAGGAGATTAAAATAATGAAGAGCTTTAACAAGTTACTTGTGAAGAACAAGCATCTTTCTTAATTGCAAATCACTTTTTGTTTTTATATACCTTCCAGGAAAATCAAACCAGATTCTTTCGAATTTTTCTATTCTCATCGCCCTTATATGCCCTAATTCAGGATCTTGGATATAAATATTTTCTTTGTCTATTCTCGATACAACACTATAATGTCCTTCACTCTCATCAAACCAACCCACAATAATTGTATATTTTTCACTTTTCAAATATTTTTTGATGTCTTTGATATCACAGGTTTCTTTCACAAAACCATTAATTTTAAATTTCTTTGCAACGTTTAGTAAATCTTCTAATTCAACACCTTCTTCTCCGCATTTGGTAAGTCTAATTAATGCCTTTTCACTTTTGTTAATTCCGAAATGCTTCAATGCTATTTTCAATGACGCTGGACCGCAGGAGCCATCGAAACCTTGTTGGAATGGATTTTGCTTTAACATTTTATTTATGAATTCTTTTTGATTTATTAATCTTTTTAATTAGTAAGTTTATTGTTTTTCCAACAAGTTCTTCACAATGGTTTTCAAAGAAGTCCAGTGAGGGTGTTGCATTCACTTCAAGCACAACCCACTTATTGTCTTTTTTCAATAGATCAATTCCACAGATATTAATATCCATTGATTTAATAACCTTCTTAACAATTTTTCTTAATTCACCGTCGATTTTTAATTTTCCGAATTTTTTTGAATAGACTCCTGTGTTTTTCCAACCAGTGCCTTTTTTTACTGCTGTTTGGACTATCTTTTCTCCGATGATGGTTATTCTATATGAATGAGAGAGTATTAATTCTTGAGCAATAATTGGAAGTCTTTCACTTCCTTCTTTCCAGAATTTTTTAATAATTCTTTCTGCTTGTTTTAGATTATCTGCTTTTTCTACATAATTCCCACAAGTGCCTTCAATTCTTTTTAGGATTATTGGCCAATGTGAAAATTTATTCATTTCTTTTTTTGCAAGATTAATATTTTCAGAGAGAAGAATTGTTTCAGGAGTTGGAATTTTATTTTCTTTGCACTTAAGAAAGAATATCCACTTGTCTTCTAAATAATAATATGTGCTTGAAGGTTCAATTACTTTTTTTCCAAGGGTTTCAAGTGTTTTAACAATTTCAATAGCAAACTCTTCTGCACTATTATTAAAAATAATATCACATTTTTTTGCTTTTTCTTCTATTGTTTTTTTATCAACACCTTCTGAAAGATTAAATTCTATTAATTCTATTCCTTTTTTTTTGGCAACTTTTCTGAAAAATTTTTCTTCCAAATCCTTGTCTTTCATTGCCCAAAAAATATAACCTATTCCTAACCTCTTTTTCATAGGACTTTTAAATGAATTTTGTTTAATAACTTTATGGATAAGCAAGAATTTATTAAAAAAATAACTGCTAAGAAAGAGTTTTCCCAGTTACCTAAAAAAGATGTTGAGATGGCGTATGAGAAATTTGATAAAAGTGTTTATAGTGACGAGGAGAAAATAAAATTAACCCGCGATTTGTTGAGGAAAGTTTTTAGCGCATTTACAAGTCAGAAGCTTTTGAATTTGAAGAATAAAGATGCTGAGTGGATTTTAAAAAAACATTTGTCAACACGTGAGAGGTTGCCTTATTATGAAGAGCTTTATGAAAAATTGTTAGGAGATTTGAAGCGCAGTTCTGCGTACCCCAAATTGCGGAATGAAGGGGTAGAATTAAATATTTTTGATTTGGGTGCGGGAATTAATGGGTTAAGCTATAATCAGATAGAGAAAATTAATAGGGATTTTTGTTATGTTGGTGTCGAGGCTGTTGGGCAATTAGTTGAACTTGCAAATTATCATTTTAAGACAAGAGGGGTTGAAAATTGTATGGTTCTTCATATGAGTTTGTTTGAATTAGAGAAAATAAAGAAGATCATTAAACAGGTTAAAGGAAGGAAAGTTGTTTTTTTATTTAAGACGATTGATTCACTGGAGATGTTAGAGAGAGATTATTCTAAAAAACTTTTGAAAGAGATTGTTCCATCTGTTGACCGAGTTGTTGTGAGCTTTGCAACTGAGAGTATGGTTAAGCGGAGGAAGTTTAATGTTAATAGAAAGTGGATTGTCAATTTTATTAAGGATAATTTTAAGGTTGTTGATGATTTTGTGTTAGGTGGAGAGAGATATATTGCTTTTGGGAAAAAGTAAGGTTTAAAAGAAGTGGTTTCTTTTTTATTGAAATTAAATTAGGTGAAATAAAATGGCATTACAAGGAACGCAAACTCCACAAGTACAAATGGCTCAGAATACTGTAGCAACTCCCGGAGTACAATCTGGACAGATGCAACCAGAAAAGAGTGGATGGCTTAAGTGGGCTATTATTGCTGGGGTGGCTGTTATTGTTATTGGAGTACTTGTGTATTTTTTCTTTTTGAGATAATCTCAATAATCTTTATATAGTTCTGTAGTTAGTTCTACTTATGGAAAAGAATTTCAAAAGAAAGGTTTTATCAAACGGAATGACGATTCTTTTTGAAAAAAGAGATTTACCTGTCGTTAGTGTTGCATTTGCTGTGAAGGCAGGGGGAATTAATGAAGATATTTCTGAAAAAGGAATCTCACATTTTATAGAGCATTTGTTGTATAAAGGAACTCCTACGAGAAATTGTTTACAGATTGCAGAGGAGATTGAAAAAAATGGAGGAGAATTAAATGGTTTTACTGACGAATTGATTTCTGCTTATTGGTGTAAGATGCCAAGTGAGCATCTTAATATTGCCTTGGATGTTTTGAGTGACATGGTTAAGAATTCTTTGTTTGATGAAAAGGAAATTAAAAAAGAGAGGAATGTTATCTTTGAGGAAATTAAGATGAGAAAGGATACGCCTCGTATTTATGTGTTTGATAAGATACAACAGTTTTTGTATGATGGGGCAATGGATATATCTTTGATTGGTAATGAAGAGACAATGAATTCAATCGATAAAAAATTGATGTCTGATAAATTTGAGAAAATCTATAAGCCAAATAATATGATTCTTTGTGTTGTGGGGGATGCGGAGTTTGATGATGTTGTTAATTTTGCTGAAAAAAATTTTAGTGAGGAAAAAGGTGAAGTTCCTAAGCAAGAATTTGGGTTAAAGAATGAATCAAAGATTGAAAAGAGAAAAGGGATTGACCAGGCTAATTTGGTTTTCGCTTATCATGTTCCTTTAGCGGGAGATAAAAAAAGTTATGCTGCACAAGTTTTGAGTGTGTTGATGGCAGGAGGAATGTCTTCTAGGTTGTTTTCTGAAATAAGAGAGAAAAGGAATTTAGCATATGCTGTTAAAGGAGATTCAAGTATAACAAAAGATTTTGCTTATAATTTGATTTATGTTGGGACAATGAAAGAAAATGTTGAGAAAGTTAAGGAATTGATATTGAATGAATTTGAGGATGTTAGTAAGAATTTAGATGAGAAAGAGTTGGAGGAAGTTAAGAAGCAGATGATTGGGCAGTATAAAATTGGGATGGAAGATTCACAGAGTCAGATGGTTGGTTTGCTTTATTGTGAGGTTGATGGGAATGCTGAAGAGTTTTATGAATTTGAGGAGAATATTAGGGATGTTAAGTTAGAAGATGTTAAGGAGTTGGCTAGGAAAGCTAAGGAGAAGTTTAGTTTTTTTGCTTTGGTTCCTGAGTAAAAGACACCAAGGTTTCCTTTACGAACCTTTCTTTAAGTTTGGGTCATGCCTGATAAGTTTTATAAAATAAGTTATTTGTTCTTTTTTATGTTTATTGTAAAAGTTCCAGGTATTAATGGGCTTGGAAAAACTGTTGGATGTGAGAAAGCGGGAAATGCTATTTTGGAATCTCTTAAAGATATTCACTCAAATGAAAGAGGAGTTCTAATTGATACACATCTTTTTGATTTAGAAGAGATTCATCTTGATAATGGGAATGTTGAGGAAAGTAATGAATTGATTTATAAAAATTGTTTTGAGATGTTTGAAACTCAACCGAAGACAATTTTTCTTGGGGGAGATCATTCAATTAGTTATTCAAGTGGAAAGGCTTTTTTAGATTATTGTAGGGAAGAAGGGAGAGAGCCTTGTTTGATTGTGTTTGATGCACATGCTGATTGTATGACTCCTATGAGAGTAGAATCAAAAGATTCTTCTCATACAACACTTATGCGTTGTAAAGAGCCAACACATGAAGAATGGCTTAGCACTTTAATTGAGGAAGGTTTTCCTGTTCAGAATATTCTTTTAATTGGTGTTAGAAATATGTGGAAAGATGAGATTGTTTTTTTAAAGGAAAAAGGAATTCAACAAATAAGTGTTAATTCAATTGTAGATGATATTGATAATATTGCTGACACAATAATGGAGTTTGCTAATGGGAAGGAGACATATGTGTCGATTGATATTGATGTTATTGACCCTGCGTTTGCTCCTGCAACAGGTTATTGTGAACCTGGAGGTTTGTCTTCGAGAGATTTTATTTATTTAATTCAGAGGATAAATAAAATTAAAACTTTGAGAGCAGTTGATATTGTTGAGATTAATCCTGAGAAAGAGGGAGGAGAGATGACTTTTAAACTTGGCGCTAAGATTTTGGGAGAATTAGTGTAAAATATCTTGTAAAATTGAAAATATAAATAAAAAAGTAAATCTAGTTTTATATAATTTTTGTGTTTGAAAATATATTTTAGGGTAGAGAATTTTTTATAAATTAAAAGAGGGTTAAGTTATTTTAATGGAAAAAATTGAGGTGACAAGAAAAGAACTTTTTGAATTTGCAGACGGCACAAACGATAAAACCATTCCTCTTGAAAAAGCTGTTGATGTTGTTGATATCCTTCCAGGAGATTATAATGACACTTTGGCGGTGGAGTGGGAAGCTAGACATAGGGGCATGTGTTATAGAATTGTTCAAAAACCTAATTCAAAATATAATATTGATGTTAAACACTTTAAGGTGATTGATTAATAACTCTCTTGAATCAATCTAAAAATCTCTGCCTTTTTGCCGATAACTTTTGTTAATTCTTCTTCAGAGGTATTGATTATGTTTTTAATTGAGTTGAATTCTTCAAGAAGCTTTTTTGCAGCTTTTGGGCCTATACCTGGAAAACCCTCGAGGATAAATTGCATTTGTTCTTTTTTGCTTAATGATTTTTTCTTTGCACGTATTGACATTTCTGTTTGTTTCTTTTTTGCAATTCTTTCAATGAATCTTGCAGTGTCTTTGTAGTTTTGGGTAAATATCATTGGAATTTTGTGTTTGAGTGCGATTGAAAGTAAAAAGCCTCGCACTGAATCTGGATGCATTCCGTTGTTTTCAGGGTAGAGTTCTTGTTCGTCAATTCCCTCGATGATTAGCAGTTTATTTTCATATTGTTTTAATTCTTTAATCTGGTTTAGGAGTCGTTTGTTTAT
>JBDRGM010000030.1:0-9470 GCA_043817815.1 archaeon | reverse complement strand
TTACAGGCTTAACACCGGGAATCCACATAAATCTTATTGGAGTTTTTCTCGTCTCATTATCAATCTCATTTCTTAGTTCAATAGAGCCAATTTATTTTGTAGTATTTATAGTAGCAATGGCAATCACACATACTTTTGTTGATTTCATCCCTTCAATATTTCTTGGCTGTCCTGACACAGACACAGAGCTCTCGGTTTTACCTGGCCATGAATTATTAAAAAAAGGTTTAGGATATGAAGCAATAACTCTAACAACTTATGGAAGTCTCGCAGCAATTTTCATACTTATATTAATAGCATTTCCATCAACAATAATAATCTCAAAAACATATAATTATATACAAAATATAATACCTTACCTATTAATAATAGTATCAATACTTTTAATATCTCTTGAAAAAAAGAAATTCATTGCACTATTTGTATTTTTGTTAACTGGTTCTTTGGGTCTTTGTGTCTTGAATCTTGAACAACTAAATCAACCATTACTCCCCCTACTAACAGGCCTCTTTGGCTCCTCAATGTTAATATTAAGTATCAAAAACAAAATAAAAATCCCTCAACAAGAAATATCCAAACCACATATTCAAAAGCAAAATCTTATTCTACCTCTCTTAGGCTCAATGATTGCTTCTCCACTCTGCAGTTTTCTTCCAGGACTCGGAAGCGGGCAGGCAGCGATAATTGGAAACATAATTTCAAGAACAGGCAGAAAAGGTTTTCTTGTTCTTATTGGAGCAACAAATACATTAGTAATGGGTTTCTCATTTCTCTCACTTTACATCATCTCAAGAACACGAACAGGCGCAGCAGTTGCAATAAAAGAAATAATTGGAGAACCTTCAACAAATATCCTAATCTTAATATTAATTATAATCCTAATCAACGGGATAATATCTTTCTTCTTAACAATCTCCTTAGCAAAAGTCTTCTCGCAAAAAATACAAAATATAAATTACACACTCCTCTCAATAATCACATTAATTATCTTAACAATTATTGTCTTCCTAGTTTCAGGGTTTCTAGGCCTAGCTGTTTTAACAGCATCGACATTCACAGGAATTTATTCAATCTCGCTAAAAGTCAGACGAACACAAATGATGGGTTGTTTATTAATTCCAACAATTATTTTTTATTTGCTTTAATTTTTCACTAATCATTTTTCCCTAACCAAAAACCCAACCTTTAATCTTACACCACAAAACACCCTCACAAGTTTCAGACTTTTCTACTCCAACTGTCCTCAACCCCATACATTTACCATCAACACAACCACCTTCACATTTAAACTTCACAGAAGACTTATAAAAATTAACCCCTCCATCGTCGCTAACACAATAATACTCTAACAGTTTTTTATCGCTAATACATTCATCTTTAAGAATATAAGAATCCTTTGAAATCAAATAAATCTCACCTCTAATCTCTCCCTTTGAAAAATAATTCTTCCCAAAATCACTATCTTGACATGTATTAATATTTGTGGTTATATTCCCAGTAAGTCTAAAAGTTCCAAAAGCAATTATAACAATAACAATTATAATTATCCACCACTTTATTTTCATTACTTAAAATAGGGACAGTTGTTTAAATAAGTTACTAAAACACTCACCAAACTTCTCTCACATAAACTCAAATAAACCTGTTTGTTTTTCAAGCTCTTTTCCAAAAATACTATCAATATTCTCTTTAGTTATTTCAAGTGTCTGTTTTATATAAGGAGACAAATTATATTTTTTTGCCAAATCAATTGCAGGCTCAAGATATTTCTTTATTCCCCCCTCATGAATTGTGAAAATTATTTTCCCCTTACACCTCGGACAAACACCTGTCAGTGGAGGCCGCCTCATAATTTCATTACAAGCAACACACCTAAACCCTTGTTGTGAAAACTTCCTCAGATTACCTTTCATATCTCTCATAAAATGCCTCTCGATAATTAATCGCGCAGTGTCAGAAGTATCTGCTGCCCGTATCTTCTCAACAAGTTCCATCTGATGCCGAACCTTATCTTGCATTGTCGCAAGAGTTTTATAACTAGAACAAACAACTCCTTCATTAAAATCATGTGTATCATGAGTATACCCAAAACCAGTAAATGGATTTCCCCCTTCTTTCAAAACAGTTTTAACATCTCTCACTTTTACTTTAGAAGAATGCTCTCTCTTTTCAGCAAGTTCATACAATTCAATCGGATACTCATTAGCAAATTCAAAATCCAAAATCTGATCATCAACTTCTCCAGCATCAATTTTTGCATTCAACACCAAAGGAGCATCCTGAGTTCCCCCCCTATGTGAAGGTAAAAATTTCCTTGAAAAATTCAACAAAACATCTCCTAAGAGCATAACCGCCGCTTCATCACCATCACAATCCCTACGAACAGCCGCATGCATATAAGGGCTAGCAAATAAACCAAGACTCTTACTAAATCCAACAAACCTACAAATAACCCCTGCACAATTATGAGGTGCCATAAAAACCCCCAACTGTCCAACTAAATCTTCTCTTTTCTTAATATTATAAATAGGATTTAACCCATAAAACTTCACCAACAAATCATCAACAAAATTACAAATTTTCATAAAAACATCATCAGCCCTTTCATCAGGCGACTCAGAAGAACTCGGTAACAAAACATCATGGGGCATCAGTTCTAAAATCTGCTCTTCGCTGACAAGCTCTTTACCAAAAATATCTTCAACATATCCTAATCCTTTCAACTTGTCAATATTAACAGAAACCTCTCTAGGTCTAAATTGAATCAAGGGCAATTCAGTCGCATCAAACCTAATAGTCCCATCTTTATTTACCTGTAAATCATAACTCGCCCTGAGAATTCCTTTACACATATTTTCAATCATATGCCCTCCTGAAGAAGTTCCTCTAACTCCCTTAATCAAAAGCGGAACCTCTGAATTTGTAAAACCAAGTTTCTCCTTTGCTTTTTTAAAATAATGATTTACATCAATAGTCTTATATTTATAACCCACATTTTTTTCATGTTCCCTACAAGGCTCTGTTAAAGTTGCATCACATTCTCTGCAATAAAACCTCTTCTTACATTCTCCTCCACAATTTTCACAAGTAGGATAAATAGTTTCACTGTCACATTTCTCGCAAAAATAAATAGGAAAAACACTCTTCACACTTCCAACTTCACATGCTGCTTGAACACTTCTAAGTCTTCCTCCTTCATTTCCAACAGGAAACAAAACATTCGGACTCCCAGTCAACTTCCTCAACTTTGCCTTTTCAGGACGCCCCATTCTTGTACCAATAAAATCTCCTGCCTTATTTTTAATTTTAAAATCAGAAAAAATATTTACCGCATCCAATACTTCTGCCTCGAATCTAAATTTGTCAACATCTATTAAATCTCTAAAAACATTTTCACTCTTTAATATAGAAATATCAACTCCAAGATTAGCAAGTAATGCTTTGCTATTCTCCTTCTTCAAAACAACATTTTCAATAGTCACATCATGCTCACAACCTAACAATTCAAGAGCCCTCTTCCCAATTTCAAACTTCTCCTGCTCTATTTTATTAAATGGAAAAACAATCTTGCCCTCCCTCACCACAGAATACTTCAGCCACTTAATCAATTCTAAAAATTGCTCTTTAGAAATTTCAGTCCAATAAAAAACAAATTTCGGGTGTAAGGGTATTTTATACTCTTCGCTGAATTTAACAGCTTCTTCAAAACTAACATTCATGTAATCAAATGTTTTCCCCCCTGCTTTTTTCAAATCCAAGTTCCACCACTCTTCAACATATCCTGCCTTAGGAAGTTGAGCATTCCTATTTATCACATCACTAAATGGAAACAAAAAATCCCCAAGATAAATTATCTCTTCAACATTAGGATAAATTTTTTTACCCTCCTCAAAACTATTAATCTTCTTCACACTTCCATTAACTAGTTTAACAATAGGTCCGTCAATTGTGTCGCAACTTGTCACAACACAACCTTTAGTTGGCTTCTCTATTTTCAGTTGTGTTCCTGTTGCAATAAAACTATCTGTAATAGCCATTGTTGCAGGATGAACCGACGCTGCACTAAAGCCACTAGTTCTTCCCCGACCATATCTAAACCTAAATCCTCCTGATTTTGAAGGATGCCCATAAACAGGTCTACCTGCAACCAAATCCTTAATATAAACTGGAACACTATCTTTCTTTTCATTACCCTTTGCACTTGTTAGTTTTTCATGCAATCCAAGATACTCTTCAATCCAGTCAAAACCAGTTGATTTAATTCCATTTTTCTTTGCACCATTCAATAATCTAAAACCTTTTGCAGCTTTCTGAGCAAGCCCTTCTGAAAAAATCAAACACATTCCTCCACGAATAAAATTAGTCTCAACCCTATCAAGATTTTTATAATTTGAAACTTCCAACTTCGCAGTAGGCTCTCCAGCAATTTGAATAGGAAGGTGTCTTGCTAAAAACTCCATCTCTTCCTCCAGAGGAAAATACTGCAAATTAGTAATCCTTTCATGATAATCCACATTCTCAGTAACATATCTCTTTACCTCTTGCTCATCAGGATCATACTTTGCATACCCAAATAACTCCCTAAGATAGTCAATTAACATCAACACAATACAACTTGCAGTTGTTCCAGCACTTCTAATTGGTCCTGAAAAATATACTTTAAAATATTCCTTTCCATCTCTTGTCTTCTCAATTTTCAATTCAGTATATCCTTCAATTGGAGACGCAACAACACCAATAGTCGCATAAGCAAAACCAAGACGAATACCTGCATCAATCGCCTGCAACAAACTCTCAAACTTACAAAACTTCTGCTTCGCCACCTCCTCAGCAATTTTAAAAACAATTGTCGTATCTAATTTCCCATACTCTTTCTCCAAATCAAGCATCCTCTTATCAATTCCACAACTACTCATCTGGGGATAAATCATAGCAATCAACTCAACACACTTCTGAGCCATTGTCTTTGCTAAAGGAATCTCAACCTTCTTCACAGGATCAAGTCCCTTTGCCCTAGCTGTTTCCATTACATCATAAACTTTCTTCACATTCTCTTCCAATTCCTGAAAATATTTTTGTGTGTTCATTCGTTTACTCCTAATTCATTTGTAAACAATACCAAAAACCTTGTTCTTGAGTTTTTAGCTTAACAACAACATTGCCGCCTCATATTTTGGTTTAATTAGTTCCTTGCCTTCTAATGAAAGTTGATTATATTTATTAATTAATTTCTGCCTTACAATCTTCCTAAGTTCCTGCTGATTTTTCACACCATCCCTCTCAATAACCCATAAAAACTGTCCTTCAAGATGATCAAAACAAGGAAGTGAGTCCGCCTCAATAATTATTTTCTCTTCAATACTCTCAACATTATTCCCAATAGAACCTCTGTGATTTAAAATACATTTTTTAATTTGTTCAATTTTTTCAAGAGGATAACCCAACTCTATTAATTTCTCTTCTGCGATTTTAGCACCAGTAATGTGATGATTTTCTCTTCCATGAATAATAGAACCTATATCATGAAGCCAAGAGGCAATTTCAACAATCTCAGAATCAGCATTTAACTTTTTAGCTAGCTTCTTAGAACCCTCCACCACATGAAGAATATGGTTAACTAAAATCTCTTCTCCTAATTTATTTTTACTACACTCTTCTTCAACAAATTTTCTAACTTCCTCAATAATATTTATTTCTTGTTCTTGGGTTCTCAATTTCTCTATAATCTCCTTCCAATCTTTTACCCTAACAATATTATCATGCTCACAATTTTGATTCCAGGGTTTATCCATTAAAAAAACTTTAATTCCATTTTGAGCACATTCAAGTGCATTATATGAATCATCTTCCACAATAATAGAAGCTCCAATAGTATTACATACAACCGATTTTTTACATTCTGGATAATCAAAAGTATAATGAATATCCAAATCAAAATTAGGAATATTATCTTTAAAGTAAGTTTTGGTTTGCTCCCGATTATCATAAGATCTTGATGTAATCAAACACAAATCAAAGTCTTTATTCAAATCATCAAAAATTTCTTTGAACCCCTCAATGAAAACCAAATTATAAGCATGACCTTCATCTACAAAATTTTTCAAAGCAGTTAAAGTTTTTTCTTTTGATCCCAAGGAATTAATAAAATTTGAACCCAAATCAACACAACCAATACTGGACCCATGATTTTCATTACAAAAATTTGCAAACCTTTCATAAAACTCTAAAACAACATCATCAATATCAATTCCTATTTTTATTTTTTTATTTTCCATTTTATTCAAAATCCAAAATTTTAATTTCCCTTGTCTTTAGATTAAACATTGGAACTTTACAATGATCTGGTTCACTTCCCATTTTTTCCATATAAGCAGTTTTGCTCTCCCACGAAGACGCTGAAATCATTAAAACATTATTATAGTAAGATACTGCACTTTTATGAGTATGGCCTGAAACAAAAATATCTGGAATCGTTCTTATCAAATGAAAATCTTTCTCATGAGGAAAATACTGTGTAGAAGAATGCGTTGGCGCTAAATGTCTATTCTTCAATAAATAAGTCATTATCTTTTCAGGAGCATTCATCGCTTTTTCAAGCATTAATCTCGCAACATTATTTGTATAAAATGGAAAAGAAAATCCATGATAAACTAAAACATTGAATCCTGAAAAATTATTCCTAAAACCAATATTGACCTGTGCAGGATTTTCTGCAAGAATAACATTATCTAAATCATAAAGAGGCCAAGCATATTTTTTATTAAATAATGGCTGAGGTTCCATTAGTCTCACCCCTTCGTGATTACCAGGTGAGATAATTATCTTAATATCTTTCCTTATTTTTCCAAGAAGTTCTGCACTCTTCAAAAATTGTTCCTCAATATCTTTTATCCTCAAATCAGCTTCCTGGCCAGGATAATTTCCAACACCTGTAATTAAATCCCCTACAATAAATAAATACTTTATTTTGCTAACTTCAGAATCCATAAATAATTTCATATTTAAGTAGTCAATAAATTTTAAGAAATTTTCTTCTAAAAATAACTTACTTCCAATGTGCAAATCTCCTATAAATAAAGCATATTCTTCAACAGGCGACTTTTTTCTTTCAGCAATCATACACTCTGAAAAAATAATATCACTGACAAAAATTATCTCCCTATTCCCAGAACCTTTAAACCCGATTACAGAATCAAGAGCAATTTCCTCTGCCTTTTCATAAATTTCACTCTGATTCTTATTCACTAAAACCCTAATTTTTCCAGTCAAATCTTCAATCTCAAACAAGATATTTTTATTTTTAGTGACCCTCTTATCCGAAACAATCCCAATCACAGAAATTCCTTGCCTACTCCCAGAAATCTTGTTTATTGAAACAAGATTATTCAATTCAGAATGCTCTTGAAGCATATTTTTCATCTCAGAAAACCTATTTCTAAAATAGGTAACAAAATCCTTAACTTCAAGCTTCTTACGAGGAATAGAATCTGAAGAAACAACCTTAACACCTCCAAAATTGTCAGAGCTAACCACAAATCCTTTTTCAACTCCAGAAACTTCCTTCAAAATCTCAATACTCATACCCAATTTAATCTTCAAACCTTCCAACCTCTTTTGATTTTCCTTAGGAAGAGAAGAAAAAAACTGACTAACATGCTCTCTATTCTGACTAAAAATATTTTTTGTTATTATTTTTGTCTGAGTCCTATCCTTAATTTTTTCTAAGATCAACTTAACAGACTCAAAATCATCTGTCTCACTAAACATCCCTAAAACTTCCTTATCTAATAAAAGACCTTTCTCTAAACAAAATCTAAGTATTTCTTGTGAATTCATTTTCTAGGGTTTAATTCTATATTTAATTATAATTTAAAGAAATCTCCATTATAATCTTATTAATTATAATTCAGAGAGTTCTCAATAATTTCTTTTGCTTTTTCAACAATATTACTTGTAATCGCAAGTCTTATCTCTCTCATTCTTCCTCCCCTTCCCTTTGAAATAACCCTTACATTAATTATTCCGAGCATATCAAACTCTTGGACTATATCTCCAACTCTCCTCTGGGTCAATACTTCCAACTTGTTTTTAACACACAAATCTCGATAAAAATTATAAACATCTCCTGTAAAAAGAGGTTCATTTTTCTGGTTTACACCTAATTGGATTATAGAATACAAAACAAGCTGAAATTGTTTTGGCTCAGATTTTATAACATCCAAAATCTTATCCTTTTCTATTTTATTATTCGCTTCGTCAATATATTTTAATAATATTCTCTTTGAACCATCTCTCTCTGCAAGCTCTCCTGCTATTCTTAATAAATCTAGAGCTCTTCTTGCATCTCCATGTTCTCTTGCAGCAAATGCAGCACATTTAGCAACAACACCTTCCTGAACAACATTATCTTTAAATGCCCCTACAGACCTCCTATTCAGAATCTCCTGTAACTGTAAAGCATTATAAGGGGGAAAGACTATTTCTTCTTCTGAAAGAGAACTTCTAACTCTTGGATCAAGCCCATCAAGAAAAGTCAAGTCATTGCTAATTCCAACAACACCTATCTGTGCCTTAGATAATTCTGAATTAAGTCTAGTCAGATTATAAAGAAAATCACTAGAGATTTTTTTAACTGTCTGATCAATTTCATCAAGAATCAAAATTAACAATTGCTTTTCTGAATCAATTATATCAATAAATTTATTATAAACTGCCTCTGTTGGTAATCCTGTTGCAGGAACACTCTCATGAAGCTTTTTAATTATCTCTGCCAAAATCCTATACTCTGTATCAGACACTTTCTTAAGTTTACAATTTAAATAAATTATCCTTAATTTAAAACCAGCATCTTTCTTTACTCTTTTCAAAAGCTCTTCTTTAACATAATTTATTGAAAGGGTCTTTCCAGTTCCAGTTTTTCCATAAAGAAAAAGATTACTAGTTCTCTCACCCCTCAAAACTGGCGCAAGTATTGAAGCAATTTGTTTTATCTGATCACCTCTATGAGGGATATCTTCTGGATGATAACTAGATTGTAAAATAGATTTATTCTTAAAAATACTATTACTATCAAACGAATCGAATATATTTTGTATTCCTACTGACATTTTACACCTCACAATTTTAAATCTAAAAGAATATCTTAAACAGACGTTTATTTCTTATGGAAATCTTTTAAATTATAACTGCTCCAACGGAAAGAAATATTTTTCTTATATAAATCCTTATAACTACTAAAAAAGAAAGACACCTTCATTTCTTATGGAAAAGAAAAAAAATAACAAACTGTTCCAACTGACTTTAGCAATTATTACTAAATTTCTTTTATTTTTCAATTAAATAATACTCTAATTAAACAAAAATAATCCATAAATAAATTACAAAACAAAATTTTAATAAATCTGATAATCATCAAATTAATTTTAAAAATACAAATAAAATTAACATAAAATAATATTTTAATATATATT
>JBDRGM010000029.1:0-5472 GCA_043817815.1 archaeon | reverse complement strand
TGATACTGTTGGGGACGGGAGAGCTTTAACTGCTGTAAAAAATTATGTGTTGAATCAAGGAAGAAATGATAAAAAACTAATTAGTTATGAATTTTGAACTAACATACCCCGCAGCTTGCTGCGATTGGGTTCTTGATTTGGGAAGGAAGGAATTGATTGTGTTGAGGAAGATGACCCCAAAAAAATCCCTAAAAGATATAGACCAAAAATAAGGAGGATATTAGAAGAAGATTTTGATATTTTTGGCTGATTCAGTATCTCTGCAAAACTAATTTTCCATAGCAGATTCATTTATTTCTCTTCCCCTCCTCTACCCTGAACCCCCACCCTCCCGAAGAGAAAATATATCCTATTCTTTAATGAATCTGTTTTTATAATTATTAATTTTTCCTATGCGGAGATACCGTGATTATCTTAGCTTTTTTGCATGAATCAGTATAGAAAGGTGAAGTGGAATAATCTTTTATGACCATTTTAAATTCTTGTTTAGCAAGTTTTTCTAATTCTGAGCAGTCATCTTCAGAGCAATTATTGTAAATAGTTCCTAAAAGATAATGTCCTGCTCCTGATATTCTGTTGTCTTTATTTTTTTGAATTAGTTCTTTTAAATATTCTATTTGTTTTTGAGGGTTTTTATCCTCTTGGGAGTATATTTTTACTTTTCCATATAAAGCCCATTCTGCCCAAATAGTATCTGGATATTCTTCAATTACTTTATCAAGATGGGGAATAGCTTTTTCTAAATATTCTAGGTCAAATTCATTATAATATTTAACACCTTGTAAAAGATTTTTAATTGGTTCAGATCTTAATTCAGGATGATGAATGTTGAAGTGTTCACATTCACTTAATTGTATCAGATTGTCTAATAGTTTTATGGTGAGGGGGTCATCTGACCGCAATATGTCAAGTAATTTTATTGCACGCTTATCGCATTGAGTTTCAAAAATTGTTGTGATTGTGTCAAGAGATTTGTCAAAATATTCTTTTGATGTCGCACAGTTTGTAGTTAATGCTGTAATTAATACTAATGAATGTAATATTTTTTTCATGCTTTAGTTAGTTGAATAAGTATTAAAGATTTTTGGAGTAGAATTTTTAGGTATTGATTTTATTCTCCCTCAAATTGAACCATTGTATAAACCTTGTATTTTTGTAGTTTGTCTTTTCCTCTTAAGTCTGGTAGGTTTATGATGAATGCGCATTCAATGATTTGTCCTTGTAGTTTTTCAATTAGTTTTGCTGATGCCTGTGCTGTTCCTCCTGTTGCGAGTAGGTCATCTATAAGTAGGACTTTTTGGTTTGGTTTTATTGCGTCTTTGTGGATTTCTACTGTGTCTGTTCCATATTCTAAAAAATATTCTTGGGATTCTGTTTCATGAGGGAGTTTTCCTTTTTTTCTTATTGGGACAAAACTTACTCCTAATCTTTCAGCAAGGCTCCCTCCAATGATAAATCCTCGTGCTTCTATTCCTGCGATGACTTCAACGCCACTTTCCTTGTATCTATTATAGAGTATGTCAATGACTTTTTTTAGTCCGTTTTTGTCTTGGAATAATGTTGTGATGTCTCTGAATTTTATTCCTGGTTTTGGAAAATTATGAATAATTCTTATCTTGTTTTTTATGAATTGTAAGTCATTGCTTAGAGGCTTCTGGTTTGTTAATTTTTCTATTGTTTTTATTAAAACTTTTTTTACATTTTCTGCATTTTGTTGCATTACCTTTTCTATTTGTTCCCATGTTACTGGCTCTTCTGTTTTTTTCCAGCAGTCATAATCTGTTGCCATTGCTATTATTGCATATTCAAGTTCTGCTTCTTTTGCTAATATTGCTTCTGGCGCAGTTGACATATTAATTATGTGTGCGAAATTTCTGAACATGAAACTTTCTGCTCGTGTTGAGAATCTCGGTCCTTCAATTGTGAGGACGGTTCCTATTTTGTGGTGTTTTAGTTTTAGTTGTTCGCATGATTCTATTAGATAATTTCTTAGATTTTCTGAGAAAGGTTCTGCTAAGCTTATGTGTTTTGCACCTTTAGTGAAGTCTTCGAAGAAAGTTGTGTTTCTGTGTTTTGTGAAATCAATAAATTGGTTTACAATTACAAAATCTCCTGGTTGGATGCTGTTTCTAAGACTTCCTACAGCAGTTGTTGCTATGATTTGTTTGCAACCTAATTCAGCAAGGGCATAAATGTTTGCTCTGTTGTTTACTTTTGTTGGGGAGATTTCATGATTTAATCCATGGCGTGAAATAATATAGATTTCTGTTTGGTTTAAAATGGCTTTTTTTATTTTTGAACTTGGTTTTCCATAAGGGGTTTTAACTTCTAGTTCTTCGATGTTTTGTAAGAGGTCTGCATTTTCTAAACCAGAACCTCCAATCACACCTATTTTCATAGGTTAAGAATTAAAGTAGATTTTAAAAGTATTGTTGGGGTTTAATATATATTAAATTTTAATAATTCCTTCTTGCCAATCTTTCAAAATTTTTCTTGCTGTTTTATCAGTATCTACCTCCCCTCCTTTTTTAAGGAAGTTGAATTTTATTCCTAATTTTTCTAGGATGATTTCTGAGTTGCCTTTTGCATTTAGTTTATAATGTTTTTCAAGAACTCCTTTGAATTCTTTTATTATTTTATGGATGACTATTTCAGGATTTTTGACTTGTGAGTGTGAACGTCCTCCTACAATTGTGTGTTCTGCAATTGCAGATGTTTTTACTCCTGAATATTCTGAGTTTGGGATAACTCCTGGTGTGTCGAGTAGTGTTATTTCATTTGTTAGTTTTAATTTTTGAATTCCTTTTGTGAATCCTGCATCTGCTCCTGTTTTTGCCGAGGCTTTACCTGTTAATACATTTATTAGTGAGCTTTTACCTGTGTTGGGATAGCCAATTATTCCTATTATTGTTTTTTCATCTGGTTCTTTTTTTATATTCTTTTTTTCTTTTTTTATCAAATCCCTTAATCTTTTAACTCCCACTCTTGTTTTAGATGAGACAAAAACATGTGGTATTAAGTTGACTTTCTTTTTTTGAGCAAGGTCTGATTTGTTTAGGACATATATTAATCTTTTATTTTGTTTTGTGATTTCCTTTTCTAACTCATGATTTCGTGTTTGTTCAGGGAATCTGGCGTCGAGGATTTGTAGGATTATATCTGATGAGAAGATAATATCTCTGACGAGTTTTGGATATTTTGTTTTTTGTTTTTTAGCGTTTTTTAATTTCTTTTCAGATCTTCGTTGTCTTTTTGTTGGCATAATAGAAAAAGGGATTAATGGTTTATTAATATTCTTGAGTTTGATATGTTTGTTGAGGAGTATCTCTTCTGACTAGTCCTTTTACTTTATGGATTATTGCTTCATATTCAATGAATAATCCTGCAATGAATAATGCAAGTATTCCAACTGCGTAAAAAATTAATTTGTTTTTTGTGAAAATTCCCCCTTTTTTATCATCGGATATTGAAGACCCTGTGGTTGATGCTGATCCATCTTCGTTATCTTTTAATGCAGTTCCTTCATCCACTAATTCAGTGTCTTGTGGTCCACTGAGCGATACATTTTCTTCAACTTTTTGTCCAGGAGTTTCAATGAATTCAAACCATGCAGGGGCAATTTCAAGAGATATGGGTGTTCCAGAGGGTTTGTTTAAAAATTGTTCAGGACCTAAAACACTTTCACCATCTTTTTTGAGATAAATAAGAATATTGAATTCTGAATCGCTAGTTGAAGACATAAAAACAACATCTCCATATCCATCAGAAATTTCTTTGAATTTTTCAATAGCTGTAAAACTTGGTGTGTCTGTTTTGTAAGTAGTTAGCTGTACCTCATGATAAGGCATTGTTTTAACTTTTATTTCTGTGTCTATAGCGACGACTATTTGTAATAAAAATATTAGAACTACCAAACTTAATATTAATCTTTTCACCATCTTTATTTATGAGTATAAGAATTTTTTATTTATAAATTTTATGGCTATTAGAATAACACGCCCCCACCGAGATTCGAACTCGGGTCACTGCCTTGAAAGGGCAGCATTCTTGGCCACTGAACTATGGGGGCTGAGCAATGTTCACGAGCTTTTCATATCACTTGATGCGAGTGGGCTTGCGAACTTAAAAATAATTATCCAACTTAGTTTTTAAAGATAACTAATCATATAGATTAATATTTCACTTTGTTCAATATTAAATGAGCCTGCACAGATTTGAACTGTGGACCCCCAGCTCTCTTAGACGAATCTAGTGAGCTAATAATCCTCATGGATTACCGTCGTATAAGACTGGTGCTCTAACCAGGCTGAGCTACAGGCTCATTAATTTACTATTATAGTAAGATATATAAGGTTTTTTATTATTGAATTTATGTAGAAAATGCCAAAACAAAAAAGACTTTACAGAAGCAAAAAAGAAAGAATATTTGGAGGAGTTTGCGGAGGAATTGCAGAATATCTAGACACAGACCCCACTATTGTAAGATTAATCTGGGCATTAATTACAATCTTTTCAGTAGGTGCAGGTTTGATAGCTTATTTAATAGCATGGTTAATAATTCCTGAGAAATGATTAAACTTAAATATCACTTTTTCTCTTTTGTTTTATGTTAATTGGATTAGTGGGAAAACCGAGTGTTGGAAAGAGCACGTTTTTTAAAGCCGCGACTCTGGCTGAAGTTGAAATTGCTTCATATCCATTCACAACAATAAAAGCAAACCATGGCATGGCTTATGTAAAGGTTGAATGCATTGATAAGGAGTTTAATACTCAGTGCAATCCTAGTCATGGTTTTTGTATTGAGCACAATAGATTTGTATCTGTTGAACTCATGGATGTTGCAGGTTTAGTAAAAGGAGCAAGTGAGGGGAAAGGACTAGGGAACAAGTTTTTAGATGACCTTCGCCAGGCAGATGTTTTTATTCATGTTATTGATGTTTCAGGCGAGACTGACGAAGAAGGAAAAGAGACTAAAAATTATAATCCAGTTAATGATGTGGAGATGTTAGAAAATGAACTTGATTTATGGTACTTGGGAATTTTAAAAAAAGTGTGGGGTGGTTTTTCGAGAACTGTGCAGAATACAAAGCAGGATTTTTCCAAGGCTGTTGCTAAACGGTTTTCAGGTTTGAAAGTAAAGGAAGATGATGTTAAAGAAGTAGTTAGGAAATTAGGGTATGATCCTACTAAGCCAGCCAGCTGGAATGAAGAGGAACTCAAAAATTTTACTCATGCATTAAGACATTTAACAAAACCCACTGTAATCGCTGCGAACAAAGTTGACAAGGAGAAAAGTAAGGAGAACTTCAAAGAGTTAAAAAAAGAATTTCCTGATTTAATAATTATTCCATGTTCAGCTGACTCTGAACTTGCATTAAGAGAAGCAGCAAAGGCAGGATTGATTAATTATATTCCTGGAGAAAATGATTTTGAAATAATTGGGAATTTAAATGAAAAACAAAATCAAGCGTT
>JBDRGM010000028.1:0-3465 GCA_043817815.1 archaeon | reverse complement strand
GTGTTGCAGGTAATGGAACTGTTGTGATTAATGATACAGAGGTTTCATGTGCTATTTATCAGAAGAAAAAAAGAATTGATGAGATAAGGGGAGAGTTGTAATTAAGAGAATGGAGTAGAAAGGGGAAAGTGAAAAATAGGTGGAAACCTAAAGATGGATGAAGTAGTTATTTAGGGGATTAGTTAATATTAAAAACTAATTTTTTCTTTGGAGTTTATGAAAACCGTTGAAGAGTTAAATGAGAAATATGATTTAGAGTTAAATAGAGTTATTTCTGAGATAAATAACCTAAAGGTCACGAGAAAGAAGAAATGTAAGTTAGTTTTGTTGCAGTTTCCAGATGGTTTGAAACCTTATGCTACTTGCGTTGTTGATTATTTAGAAAATAAATGTAAGAGTGTTGGATTTTTGATTTGGTTTGGAGATTGTTTTGGTGCGTGTGATACACCTGTTTTGTCGTCGGGTTTGAATATTGATTTAGTTGTTCAGTTTGGACATAATGAAATGATGCCGAAGATTTAAGATGGAAGAAGAAGATATTTATGAGATTCTTAAGATAATCTTAGGTAAAATTGGTGATAATGAGATTGTCTGGAGAATGGAAGGTAGTGCTAATCTTATGATTCAGGGGGTTGATATAAAAGTTAATGATTTAGATATCACAACTAAGGAGGATATGAAAAATAAATTTAGGAAAATATTTAAGGATTTTATAACGAAGGATTATTATAATGAGTTGTTTGAAGCACAAATTTTAACTCTTAGTCTTAAAGGTCATGAAGTTGAAATATTATGTAGAAGAAATAATGATGTATTGAATATGTTTGATGAAGTTAAAAACGTAAGGTGGAGAGGGTTGACTATACCCATTCTTCCATTAAAATATGCTTCAAAATTTTATAGATTAATAAATGAGCCAGAAAAAGTTGAGGTAATTAGAAAACATTTACAACCAACCTATCAATAAACTAAATCCAACTGTGAATAATAAAATTCCTGCGATGAGGTGAAGTAGTTTTATGTTTCTTTCTTTCCAACCTGAGACGTCTTCAATTCTTGTGAAGCTGAAATAGATTAATCCTGTGATGAAGAGCATTGGGAGGACGAATATTAAATTGTAATATAATAACCATGGGAGAGCTTTGAGTGTTCCTAGTTCAGATAGTATTCCTGAGGCGATTAGGTAAGGGCCTATTGTGCAGGGGAGCAGGAAGAGTGTGACGAGAAATCCGACGACAAAAGCTCCTTTTGGGGAGGTTATTTCGTTGATCATTCTTTTTACTTTTGGTCTCATGAAAATTGGCATTTCTGTGGCAAGACCTCCTGGTTTATACATGAAGTAGTCTTTGATGTTGAGTGCTCCTATAATCATTGCAAATATTGCAAGGCCATTGTAAATGATTGAAGAGTTTTGTCTTAGGACTTCTGCAAATGTTTTAAAAAACTGGATTATGATTAATCCATAAAAAAGGTATCCAATATAAATTGAAGTTACAAATGCCAGACCTCCATAAAGAACTTTTTTTCTTTTGTCTGGGTTTTGGATTAGGATGGCCATTAGAATCATTGTTAGGACTGCTAGTGCACAGGGGTTGACAGCATCTGCTAATGCAAGAGTTGTTATTTTTATTATGTTTGTGTCTGTCATTTAGCATCCTGTTAGTTCTTTTAATTTTTCAATTGATTGGACCCCAGTATATTTTTGTCCTTTTATTATCCATGTGGGGGTTGATTGTATTTCCAAGCATTTACCTCTTTCATAAAAGCAATCAACAATGGTTAAATGTTTGTAATTGTCTCCGAACATATCTTTTTGTATTTCACATGCATGACATCCTAATTGGACATAGAGAATAGAGTTTTCTCCAATGCACTTTGCTGTTTCCTCGTCGGTGTTTGGATTTTGATTTAGTATTAAGAATGATATGATTATTACTCCTAGAAGGATAGTAATTGTTATTATGTTTCCTTTTTTCATGAATAGTAAAACAAAAATATTTTTTTAAATGTTTAGGTGGAACTGATTTCATCGCACATATTTTTTTAAAGTTAAAATTAGTAGGAGAGTTATGGGAAAGGAGGAGTTAAAAGAAGAGAGAAAATATATTGGATCGAAGTATGAGGATGCAAGAGAATGGTTACTTGAGCAGATGAGAATTGAGAGAGTTGATTACAATAATGTGGTGAGATTGAAAAAGAAGAAAATTTGTTTTGTTTTTTATACGAGTTTTTGATAAGGAAAAAAGATGTTGAAGGTTTTTGTTTTTTGTGCGGGAAATCGGATGGAAAATCAGATGGATATGAGAGAATTTTAGTAAGAGAAAATCCTTTAAGTAATAAAAGTTATTATGCTTATAATGTGCACAGATCGTGCTTCCCCACTTTTGTTATGAGACTATCAACGTCTAGAGATGAAGTATTATCCCATGATGTAGAAAAAATTATAGACTTAGTTGATAGAACAGAAGATTAATAATCCGGCAAACCTTCTTTTGGTTTTTCTTCTTTTTCTATTGATTGATTAAGTGTTTCCTGGTTTTTTGGGAGTTCTTTTTCTTTTTGAACTGGTGCCTGTTCTTTCATGTCGTCGGTAGATATTGAATTAATCATCTCTTTGAACTTTGGAAAATCTGCAGATAGTATTCTTACACCTGCTTTTGTGAAACCTGTGTATCTTTCACTTGTCACGAATTCTCTTATTGTTAATCCTGTTCTTCCTCCAAAATCATCTATTCTAATGATGATGTCTGAGGTGTCGTTCTTTTTTATTTTTCCTATATCTTTTTCAGCCATAGTTTGAGTAAGAAGAAGGGGTTTTTAAGAATTATGGTTGTTTAATCCTTCATTTCAATTTTTATATTAACGCTCTTTGGGATTTTCATTCTCATGATGTGGTGGAGGACTTTTTCATTTGCAGGAAGGTCAATGAGTCGTTTGTGTATTCGCATTTCAAATCTGTCAAATGTTGCTGTGCCGTCACCACATGGGGCTTTTCGTGTTGTGACTTTGAGCTTTTTTGTCGGCAGTGGAATTGGTCCGCTGATTAGTATTCCTGACTTTTTAGCAAGGTCTTTGATAGAATTGCAAATATTGTTGAGCATTTCAATATCTGTGCTGTTTAGCTTGATTCTTACTTTTGGCATAATAGGATTATTTGAATTTGGTTTAAAAAGTTTGGGGTTGTTCCGGCCCACCTCTTCAGAAGATTGTGTTTATAATTTTGAGATTAATCAGGAGTGATTAATGGAGAAATTGTTGTAAATATAGCTGTAAGATTTATTATCTTTTTTATCTAATTATCTGAGTGTAGCCTTTTAATCACAGTAGATTCTCCCTTGGGGCTTACCCCGCAGCTTGCTGCGATAACTTTAATTAACTAAATAGCTAATTATTTTTATGAAACTTAGAAAGGCTTGTCATTGTTCTTATCGTATAAGATACCATATGGTTTTTGTTGTAAAATAT
>JBDRGM010000027.1:0-15135 GCA_043817815.1 archaeon | reverse complement strand
TGCCACATAATGTTCTCCAAAATCTAGAGTATTACCACTAACAACCCCAACACCACTCCCAATAGCATAACTAATTGCAACAATCCCAATTACCAATATCAAAATTTGACCTACTGCTATACTTGTTTTTCCTCTTTTTTTCATCTTAATCATGATACCCCTTAAATCCTAAATAATTTGTAGTGCTTCCACAATCTCCAAGTGAAACACAAATATCATTCATGTTCTTTTTCCATGAGTCTGCCAAACACTCGCAATTCTCTACACATTTTTCTTTTGAAACTATTCCTTTCTCAAACTTCACAACACACTTTGCATCTGCTAAAGAACATAATTCTTCTGTGTCGCCCTCCTCCCAAAAATTAAATCCAGGTGTAAACAATGGAACACAAGCACCATTGCCCCGAATAATTTTTGATTCATCTCCTGGCTTTGGCGTCCACAAACTCTTTATCCATTTACAATCTCTTCTGTCTGCATTTTCACACTCTTGTTTACTTGTCTGAGCATAACAATCCTGCCATTTATTAACTCGACAAGCAGCTGTTCTAAATCCATCAATATCAGACTCAAGACAAACTTCCTGTCTAAAATCAGCACATGGTTCAACATTTACTTCATTATTATAACACACCATTCTAAAGTACCTGCTACCAGGAAGATTCTCGTCAACACCCTCACTTTCAGCACACCAAGTCTCACCATGTTCATACTTTTCACCTTCATACTTGCAACTCAAATCCCTGCAAATATTATCTCCATACTTTGGTCTTTTATCTTTTCCACTCTTAAAAGTTTTACAAGTGCTTCCTAAATAATAATCACAATTCCCACATGTCTCAGAATTTGCATTTGAATCTTCAGGATTACAGCTCTCATCTTTTCTCTGAATCTTTGACCAGTAATTTTTATCTTTAATTTTTGTAGCATCATAAACATTTGCTAAGTTCCCGCAACTATCTACAAAATAAACCTCATCTTTTCCTTCAACACATTTTGTTTTTTCAGACGGTCCGCAATTAGTTGCTAACTCTTCAGCAGAACACAAATATCCTTCATAGAACTTTGTGGCATTTCCAGTTTGCATCTCAGCACATTCTTTTTTACTCAATAACAAACATGTCTGCTCAAATTCTTTTTCAAAAACACATGCTCCTTTAACTTCAGAAGTCGCAGTTGCAACACACTGAAGTTCACTACTGATGCTTGTTCTAAAATCAATTTCAAGCCCATACACCGACGACAACCTTTTACAACGGGTCTGTGTAACAAACGCTGCCTGGTCTCCAATCAAACAACAACCCAATCCACACTGAGGTACTTCATCCATTGCTTTCTCGTTCCAAACTCCTCCATTATCCTCGCAAACTTTCTGAGGCGTATTCTCCATACATGTTCCTTCTTGACTATCATAACACGTTCCTAACTTACAATACGATGTTGCTTCACACGACGTCGGCACCTTTCTAAAATCAGCATTGCAATTACTAGCAGGAGAATTCTGACACCACGCACCACCAACAGTTTTCTCACAGCAATACGAAACATTTTGCGCAGATGCAAGGCTGAGGAAAAAGATTCCAATGATGATTAATATCAATTTTCTATTTAACATTTTGATTTTTGTTTTTAATTATGTCATAAGTTAATCCAATTAAAAATCCATATACTGCAGAACCAATAATTACTGGAGAGAAAATTAATAAATAGCTAGAAAGCCCAAGGGTTTTTACAATTAGACTAAAAGGATAAAAAATAACCCCAATAATCATTAAAGGAATTTCATTTTCTGAAATAAATGCAAGCATAGGAATGAGCATTATACCAACTACTCCTCCTGCAATTCCGCCTCTTAACCAATATCTTTTTTTATTTATCTGTTCATCCATTTCATCCTCCATACCCTGGTGGCCAAGCAACACTTCGCGACGCAAACTGGAACACCTTTTCATTATTTAAATCAGTCAAAACATAAATTGTTGTACCATCTGTTTGTTTCTTTTTCTCAACCTTTAAGTCATGATAATAATTCATATATAATGTTGTCTCTGCATCGCCATATCTTGTCTCCCAACTGATTATACTATCTGTTATACTAACAAGTTCATAAAGATTATTATTCAAAACAACTCTAAATAAATCATGAGTCTCAGAACCACCTTTTGTCAGTGTTAGCGTTGAATCAAGCGTTGTAACAATTCTCTTTGGAAGAAGCTCAATTACAAAATCTCCCTTTATTAAACCAACATCATAACCTTTTTTCTCATAGCTCTCTTTCATAGAATCAAGACAACCATTCACTTCCGCCTTAATCTCGCTTTTTATCTCATCTTCAATATGTTTTTTTAACAATGGCTGTTGCACAATACATGGCTTATAATATTCTTCAGTGAAACACAAATACTCTATCTTTTCGTCATCATACAAAACATAATGTTCTGGCTCTAAACTCCCTCCCTGCAAAGACAATGTTTCAACAGCAGTACTAATCTCATCTTCTAAGCAACTCTGCAAAAAAGCAGACGGGTTTTGTGTCTCATCCCCAATATCTATACCAATACGTGGATAAACAAGATATATAATAATCCCAAGAACAACAACTATGATTGCAATAATTATAAAAATTGAAACCTGCCCTCTTTTATCATCTCTTTTCATATTGTCCATAAGAGAAACTTGTTTATAAATTTTGTTAGAATTATTTCTTATAAAATAAAATTTCTTTTTTACAAAAATTAAACCAGCCAGAAGTTTTTCCCAAGTTTCTGTGTGCAATATAATTAAAACCCCCCTCCTGAGCTTTTCTTTCAGCAGACTTTAATAAACTTGGTTCAGGATTAGTAATAATATTCATCCTTTCCCCTATAACTAATTCTGCACCTTCTTCAATAAGGCTCTTTTTTAATTCATCAGTTAGTTCTTCAATTATTATTTTCCTCATCTCAATCATCAGTCTCAACTCTAGGGGCCAAAATAAAACTCAACTCCATGTGTTCTGTTTTAATATCCATTCGCAATGGATGGTCATTTGCAAAATTCAAAATAACTCTTTCAGAAAGTTTCGCACCTTTCACAAATTTTGACAAATATTCTAAACTATATCTTGATTTGCAATTCTCTGCACTAATTTTAACCTCATCACTTGAAAACTCAGAACGTGCAGAATTAATTCCTTTTGCTTCAACAATAAACTTGCCCTCTTCAACAATAAATGAACACGCATCACCAACAACAGAGCAATCCTCAACAGCCTCGGAAAAATAACTAGAAAGCATTTCAACTTTAGAACTAAACTCCAAACTAGGCATATCTTTATCCTCACTATCAATGTCAATCAAGTTTAAACTAAAGCTTCTTTTTATCTTATCATAAATCTTAATATCTAGTTGATTCTCTCTTTTTTCCAACACAAGAGAACTACCTGCACCAGCTCTTTTAAGAATCCTCTTTAAATTATCTAAATTAACTCCCAAAATCTCTGTATCTGTTTCAAATTGAGAAAAAGCACTTCGAGGCATCTTAAACCCAACCATCGCAACATTTGCAGGGTCAATAGCAGTAATACTCATTCCAAACTCACTAACTTTTAACCTAACCTCTGTCACCAACTCTGAAATAATATCCACAGCCTTTGACAACAAAAGAGGATTATCTAGTTTTAACAACATACTATAAAAATGAAATCTCTGTTTAAATTAATTGTTATTGTTGAGTATAGAATTACTTATTTAAACTCCTTACTCTTTTTTCATTTATGTCAGAAGATTCTCCTAGTTTCAAAGAACAAAGAATCAGAAAGCTCACGCATCTTTATTATTCCCGACCAGAAATCCAAAAAGCTATTTTTGAATTCTGCAAAAACAGAGAGATTTCCCCAAGATATTTTGAAGGTTTTGGAAAAAGACCAGACACCTTTGAATATATTGGTGATGTCATGGCAATGGTAAAAAAAGGAGCGACTTCTCTTCACTGTTCAGAAGAAATTTGGGAAAACCCTTTAGAAATTGTCACAGGAATGGATGAAAAACAACTAAATAAATTAAGAACTGGCTGGGATTTATTAATTGACATTGATAGTAAATATCTTGATTATAGTAAGATATCTGCCCAAGTAATCATTAATTTTCTCAAATTCCATGGAATAAAAAATATAGGGGTCAAATTTTCCGGCTCAAAAGGTTTTCATATAATTATCCCTTGGAAGGCATTTCCTAAAGAAATCAATGAAGTAAAAACTTCAGATATGTTTCCAGAATATCCCAGAATAATTACCCAGTATATTATGGAAAAAACAAAAAAACAATTGATTGAAAAAATTTCTGAGTTAGAAAGACCAAATAAATATATCAAAGATTTTCAAGCGTCTGAACAAGTTATGCCAGACATTATCTTGGTTTCTCCAAGGCACTTATTTAGAACACCTTATTCATTACATGAGAAAACAGCGTTGGCAAGTGCTGTTCTAACTGAAGAAGAAATTTCAGATTTCCAAATGAAAGACGCAGACCCAATGAAAGTAAAAATCAGAAATTTTCTTCCAGATTCAGAAGAAGGAGAAGCTTCAGAACTTTTAATGCAAGCTTTAGATTGGAACAAAGATAATAATGCACAAGAAGAAAAAAAAGAATTTACAGATTTCAAGCCAATCAAACTTGAGAACCTTTCAGAAGCTAATTTCCCTCCTTGTGTCAAAAACATACTCAATGGAATTGGCGACGGCAAAAAAAGAGCGTTATTTGTTTTAATAAGTTTATTTCGTTCTATTGGAATGGAAAAGGACGAACTTGAAAAAAGAATTTATGATTGGAACAAAAAAAACCCTGTTCCTCTAAAAGAAGGCTACATCAAATCACAGCTTTCATGGTCTTACAGGAAAAAACAAATCATGCCTTCTAACTGCAAGGAATTTTACCAAGGAATCGGAGTATGCGAACCAGATGAAATGTGTAAACTAATCAAGAATCCTGTTAATTATATAATAAGGAAGAATTTGATAGAAAATAAAGAGAATAAAGAGAATAAGAAGGGGAAGAATAAAGAGAAGAAGAAAAGTAAAGAATCTTCTTAACAATCTTTATAAATATCCTTTCTCTTAATTCGTTATGAAAAGAGTAGTGATTATACTAAGCATTATTTTATTATTATCATCTTTTGCACTAGCAGAAGAATTAACAGATAATCAGAAAATTGCTAAAGCATATGTCTGTCTTCAAGACAAGGTAAAAGATAAGTGTGCAACCCTTAATACACAAGAAAAGATTTTCTCTTTGTTAGCAATTGATGAATGTAAAAATGAAGTTGTTGCTGACGCACTCAATAATCAGTGCTGGCCTAAATCCAGTTGTAAAGTTAAAGAAACTGCTCAAGCAGTTTTAGCGCTTAACAATGCAAACGCTGACACAACAAGTGCAGAAACCTGGCTTCTCTCAAAAAACACAACGCCAACAGATGTCACATGGTATTTACAAATTGAAAGTCCAGAAGCAACCCAGTGCACAATAACTTACTCAGGCTCACCTTACATCATCAACATTGGAGAAGACAAAAAATTAAATCAAGGTGCAGGAAGTTGTCTAACTTTATCAGAAGGAAACTGGTGGTTGCAAATATCTCCAACATGTTATCCAAATGAATTTTCCATTTCATGTAATAAACAATTCTTAACTTCTTTATTATTTCAAAAACAAGGCTCATCAACAATCCATGTTTCAGAAGACACGAGTTCGGCATCAGCATCAGGAACCACAAAAGAAAAAGTAAACTCTTTCTGCTTTTCAGATTCAGGAACATGTAATTATGAAGCAAGTCTCTGGGCAACACTTGTATTGGATTACATTAACTACGACGTATCTGCTTACATGCCTTACCTAATAACAATGACAGAAGAAAACTCAGAATTTCTTCCAGAAAGTTTTTTATATCTTTTAACAAGTTTTCCTAACTACAGAAGTGATTTACTCTTAAAACAAAAAGCAAGTTTCTGGGACGAGTCTGGAGATAAGTTTTACGACACTGCCTTAGCACTAATGCCTTTTCAATATGAAGAACCAATTGAAAAAACAAACTCAAAAGACTGGTTATTGGGAATACAAGTTGGTGATGGTTGTTGGAATAATGGAAATATAATAAATACGGCATTTATTTTATATTCAATATTTCCAAAAGTTGGAGGAGACGAACCAGTCAGCGAAATCGATTGCGAAGACGCTGGTTATTATTGTATGTCTGAGATAAATTGTAATGGGCAAACCCTTGAAGGATATGAATGTGCAGGAGTTTTCAAATGCTGTGATGTTCCTAAATCAACAGAAACTTGTGCAACACAGGGAGGAGAAGTTTGTACCTCTGATGAAAATTGTGCAGGGGGAATTGCAACAGATGCTTCTGACATTAGCTACGTGGAAATCTGTTGTGTAAGTGGTTCCTGTGAAAACCAAGTAATACCAATACAATCCGACTGTGAATTTTACGGAGGAACTTGTAGGGCATCCTGTTACGAAGACGAAGAATCAAATACAGATGAATGTCTTTATGGAGATGTTTGTTGCGTTGACCAATCATCACCTTCTCCACAACCAGACCCTGAAAAAAATTATTTATGGCTCTGGATACTAGGAGGTTTAATTGCAGTGGTTATAATTGGAATTGTTTTTAGAGATAAATCAAGACTAGCTTGGTTTAGAATTGGTTCTAATTTTAAAAATCCAAAATCAGGACCACCTGGATTTCCACCTTCCTCATCAATGCTTGCAACAAGACAAACACAGAGAAGAATAATGCCCCCCTCGCAAAGACAACTTGTCAGAAGACCTAGACCAAAACCTTCAGGAGAAATCGACGATGTTCTTAAAAAATTAAAAGAAATGGGGAAATAAACTAGTAATCCATTTTCACATTATATCCTTTGAGAGTATAAAATGTTTCTGCAATATTAGATCCAATTAAGTTTGGTTTAATATGAACACTCTTTTCTTCCTCATCAACTTCTATTTCAGGAAGAATTTATTTTAAAACTTTCCTTATCAAATTCATAAAAAAATAAGACTTTACTAATATATAAATATTTAGATGTTTCTCCATTACCTACTCCACATCAATCTCACGAGTTTATGAGTGAGCAAAATTTTATTAATTTACTTTTCTTCTACTTTTTATGGAGAGGTATGCAGTTTACACAACTGAAGATTTTGACAAAGAGGTAGCGAAGCTATCTCAAGAAACACAAAGAAGAATTGAAAAGATATTTTTTCAGTTAAGAGATAATCCTTATGTCGGAAACCAATTGATATATAGAAATTTAAGAGAAAAGAGATTACAAGAAAAACGAATTTATTATGTCGTTTATGATGATATGAAAACAGTTTTAATTGTTGCAATTGGAGGGAAAAAAGCCCAACAAAAGACAATTGATTATATTATAGCTTCTCTTAGAGAATATAGGATTTATATGGAAAGATTAATCAATAAAAATAATTAAGCTACTCTTCTGATTCTACCATCTTTCACATCTTCTAAACTTCTTTTAAATTGAGCGAGAAGTTCAAGATCTATTCCTTCCATGTCTTTCAAAATCTCTAACTTTCTGTTCATTCTTTCAAATTCTTCTCTTGGTATTTCTATCATTTCCATAGAAATCTGATGCTTTCAATATTTATATAATTTGCTATATCAAGAAATTATTTAAACTAAACTTCTCTCATCTCTCCATGAAAAAATGTGCTCTAATATTGCTTTTTGTATTTTCAATAACACTTATCTCAGCAATCCAATTTGACATGAATTCAGAATTTGACCAAGGTGAAACACTCCTTGCAAAAGTTTCAGGAAACTTTGTAGAGCCAATTTTAAAAGAAAACATAAAGTTTTTTAGGGGACATGTTAGAATATCTTTGGATGCAGATGTAACAAAAATAAACGACGAGTTCTATATCTATGCATCTTTATTAGGGAAAACACAAAATGATTATTCAATTGTAATAGAAAATGTAAAATATATGCAAGGAGCAGAAATCATTGATAAAGACATTGTAAAAAACTTTTCAATAACAAATAACACAGCAGACTTTTCTATCACACCAGGTTTTATCTCAACAAATCAAGACACCAATATTGAAGTTCAAAATTTGCAAGACTCTGAAATAATAATTAACATAGAGATAGAAAATTCCTCTGAAGGAGAAAATATAACTCTAAATAGAGATTCACTAACTCTCAAATCAGGGGAGATAGAAAAAGTATTAGTTAACGTAGGAAGTTTAGAAGAACCAACATTCAGGATAATAAAATTCAAAACAGCAAATTTAGAATATGAAATTTCAGTTTATGCTTTCTCTAAAAAAGAAATTGAAGAACCAAAACAAACAAGTTTCAAATTTGAACCATTTGAGTCAGACGTTAAAATGGCAACAAATTCAGAAACAGAAAGAATAATTTATTTTTACAACACAGGAGAAACAATCCTCGATAATGTCACATTCACAATATCAGATTCCTTAGCACCTTATTTATCTTTGTTAATTGAAGAAACACAAGACATTGACTCAGATTCAAATGTTGAAATAAAGTTGCTCTTGACTTCAGACTCTGATGAAAAAAGCGTCAGTGGACAAATCAAAGCAAAAGCAGAAGAGGAATATGCTTATTCTGTAGTTTATCTTGATTTCATAAAAGACTACATCCCAATTGACGGGGAAGATGAAATAATAATTATCACATCAACAAAAACCTGTGAAGAAGAAAGTGGCACAATCTGCGAGCAAGACCAAGAGTGCGACGGAGAAACAATCTATGCAAAAGATGACAAATGCTGTCTTGGAACATGCGGAGAACGTCAAAGCACAACTTCAACAGGAAAAATAATCGGTTGGGGAATTATAATTGTAGTCATAGTTTTTCTAGCATGGTTCTTTGGAAAAAAGATGAGGAAGAAATAAATACTCTTTCTGTAAAATGCGACAGCGACGGGAGAACCAAAGATTTATATAATCAAGTCACTTAGATAAAGTAATAAAAAGATGGTGAGACCTTGAGGTGGAACCATCTGGTTCTATTTCTGGTTTCGCACAAGAAGTTAAAATGAATTTCACAGACCAACTAAAAGAAGGATTAGAAAAAGGAAATCCTTCAATTAAGGCAAAAGGAGAGATGTTTGGAACAAAGTGGGGAGCACTAAGTATAACAGACTTTACTGGGAGCCCAGTAGACTTAGGAGCTTCTCTACATAATTTGAAATTTAGATTCCAATCAATTGCTTCAGGAGCAGTATTAGAAGAGGGAAGTTATAGATTAGATAATTGCCATGGTTATCTACACCAACATTCTTCAGGAGCAATATCTCAGTTAGATATCCATACCTTAAGTGGAGCATTATCACATATTCTTGGGAGCAATTTTGAGAGGTTAAAATGTTAGCCAAAGTTAATTTAATTTTAGCAATGTTAGGAGGGTCAATCCTAATATTTGCTATTTTAATCCAAATAGCGGATTCTAAAATTATTGAACATGATAAAAAACATTCATTAAACAAGGAAAGATAAATAATATCCTCCTTCATAGATTAGAAGCTCAGAATAGTATGAATGAATATCAATTATATGAGATTCTCCAACCAAATGTAACGCTCCCAAAAGAAAACATTTTAACTGATTTGAATTTGACTGGAACAGAATATGATGAAATAAATAGGAGATTTAAAGAAGGAGAAATAACAAAAGGCGAATTCCTTACATTGAAAAAGGAGTTATATGCTAAGGAGTACAACAAATTTTTCATTCAATATATGAAAGAATGGCAAGAAGCCGAAGAGATGTTCGATAAAGGAACATCTTGGTCAATATGGAAATCTTTATTTATTATAATCCAAATTGTACTTATAATTCTTAGCGTACTTATCCCAATTTATATCTATTTTAACAGACTATAACTCTTCAAGATACTTGTTTTAAAGGGGAGCAATTTTTAGAATCACTTCCCCTCCAACTCCTTAACCTTCCTCTGCATCTTTGCATTTTCCATCTGAAGAATCTTTGCAAGCTCATCATATCCGTGAAGCCGCCTTGTAATCTCATTAAGAACTTCATTCATTCCATTGTTTGTCAAAACAATTTTCTCAGGATGAATAATCTCAATGTGTGCCGGCATATACTTGAATACCAACATTGAAAGATACAAAATCTCATCAACCTCAACCTCAACCTCTACAAAACTCATATAAAAATCTTCCTGGTCTTTCATTAACACAGGTTCATTAATTTTCTTATTTGTTACTTCAACACCTTTTTCTTCGCCTATCTGTTTAACTATTCCTTCTAAAGTTTCAGTAAGATGCTCTGGGGGTCTTCCAATTACTTCTATAATCATCACTGCACTTACTTTTGTTTCTTTATCTGAACTCATTTTTGTATTTTCTTTTTCTAAGGATAAATAAAAATCCTAATAAAACGCAGAAACCCACAAACCCATAAACTGCGTATGCATTTTTACCTGAATTTTCAATATTCTCCTCGCTTTTTATATCTTTTGTATCAGGCACACTAAGCTCTATTACTCGACCAACAATTGAAGTATTCTTTACAATTTTTTTATTATCCTCTTTTTCATTAAAATATTCTATTGGTTCAGGCTCTTTGCTTACATCCCCTTCTTCATCTGATTCTTCATCATCAACACACGCCAACCCCTGTGATTTTATTTTCTCTAAAGTTTTCTCACCAATTCCATAAACATCGATTAAATCATCAACAGAATCAAACGACCTTTCATCAATTATTGCCTGAGCTTTTACAGGCCCAATTCCTTCTAATTTATCAAGCTCAGTTGCAGAAGCAGAATTCACATCAACTTGTCCATCAGAGCACTCTGCCCCAACCTGCCCAATTAACAAAACAACAAAGAGCATAATTAATATTCTCTTCATAAAGTAATCAACAAACTATTTGTTTTAAGGTTTATTGTGATATATTTTAGAGAATAATAATGTTTATTAATGGGTTTTTCTTTTTTAGTTATGGATAATAAAGAACTCTCTGGAAAGATAGTTTGTGTTTTTCCAGAAGAAGGGTCTGGAACAAAAGTAACAATAGAAATTGATGAAGGTGATGGAAGACCTATTAAGGAAGAAACAATTCTCTTCCAAAATAAAAGAGTAATAGATTTTGAAAGAGGAAAATATATTGGAGTTTTTTGTAGTGAAGAAGGTACAGGAAATTACATTTCAAGAGAGATTGAAATAAATCTACTCTAAGAATCGAGAATACCTCTCCCCAAAATCATCATACTCAATCGCCCCCCTCTTTTTACCTTGCTTTGCAATCCAAATATTAGAGAAAATTTTATTCTTCAAATACCATGCACACTTTTGTTTTTCAATTTTTGATAAAGTCCCATTCATTTTAACTTCAACTCCAATAACACTATACACTCCTTCATGAATATGCTTAATTGAAACAAAATCCGGAAATCCCGTTCCAAGAGTCATGGCTTTTGAAAACGGATTAAATTTTTTCTTTGCAATAATCAATTTCCCTTTTTCAGGCTCACCAGAGTCATCCTTTGAGGGCAAATCAACATTATTATTCCATTTATCAACAACTCTTCCTTTGCTTTCCAAATCTTTTCTAACTTTTAATTCAAATCTTCCTCCCTGAGCACGAGACTTTCCTCCTCTTTTAACTTTAACTTTTTCTTTAGAAATAAACGCCCCTTTTTCATCCCAAGAAGTTTCATAATTATCAGGGTCCCCAGCTTTCCTGATTTTTTCCATAATTTTTTCTTTATCCTCTGGCTTCACTTTTTTCATAAAAAAATAAATGCTTGGAAGTATATAAAATTACAGGTCTCGTGCTTGCAAAGTTCTCCTTTTGTTTTCCTTTGCACGTTTAATCGCATCAATTAACATCTCCTCAACTTTCCTCTCCATTGCCATGCCAACTTCTTCAGCAACACTGGAAACCACGTTCTCCTTATCAAGTTCCTTCACAACTTTTTTTATATTTGACTTAACTATTAGTGCCATATTAAAGCTAATTATCTAGTTATTTTAAATGTTTCTTGAGCTAAAATTATCATCTCCATGTCAGAATTAGAAAGATCATATTCTCTTGAAATTGCTTCATTGCCAAGATTAGAATAATCATTTGTTTTTCTTGAAGGCAATAAAAGTACTGTTCCTAAAAAAGCTAAAGTCAAACATCCTGCAGTTATATTATCTTTAGTTAAATAGTCTTTAATTCCCATTCTAAAATATCCTCCTCAATCTTTTTAATCCTTTCTATTTTGAATCAAAAACATAACTTTTCGATAAATGATAGCAATTTCTTCTTGCTTTTGCATATTCTTTAAAATGCTCTTAAGTAACTCTCTCTAATCCTTCCTTAATCTTCTAACTTCTTCTTTTCTACTTAAAATTTCCCCTTTATTATTTTCTCTAAACAGTTTCATCATCCCAATAAATAAGTTTTAATTACAATAGTTCCATCAACAATTAATCCTAAAACAGCAATCAATAAAACTATATATCCTGCCCATTCAGGAATCTTTTGCTTCTTAACCATTTTCATTCCAACAAAAAACAAAAAGATAAATACAACTAAACCAAAAATATCAAAAAATTCTGGCTGTATAAAATTCAAATTCATATTACTCTAAACCAATCTCGCTTTTTATATTTTTCAGTGCGTCAATTGAAATCTGGAAAAACTCATCTAATGTTAACCCTGTTTTTTCAATTTCTCTGATTATGTCTCTATTACAATTTCCAGCAAAAGTTTTATCTTTGAATTTCTTTTTTAATCCTTTTACTTCCATATCTGAAATCTTTTTTTCCCTCATCAAAGCATATGCATAAATTATTCCAGTCATTGTCTCTGCAGCAGCTAGGGAAAATTCAACTTTTCTTGTTCTTTGTTTGTTTTTCCATTGAGGTAAGATATTGTGTCCCCAACCATGAGATAAAATAATTTCAATAAATTCTTCACTAAATCCAGCTTCCCTCAAAATCTCAGGGGTTTTGCTCAAATGTTCAGTTACATTGTTTCGCGTCAAAGCCCAATCAACATCGTGCAAAAGTCCGAGCATTTCCCAATATCCAACATCTTCATTAAAATGCTCTGCCAGACCACGCATAATCGCTTCGCTCTCTAAATAATGATTCATATCAGATTCTTGTTGAGGAAATTTCTTGAGAAGTTCAATTGCTTGTTCGCGACTAATCATTTTAGGGGAAATGGTAGAGGGTTTTTAGGTTTTATGTTTAGGGGTCTACATTTGAAGAATTTTGTGACCACATAAATTAAAATATTTCTTCTCGGCTTTTAGGATTTATTCTAGCATATTTAATTGTGAAGAAGTAGAAAGGATTAAAAATAAAGTTCCCTAAGTATTTATATGAAAAGAGGCATAATCATAATTTTATTTGTAAGTATTCTATTAATTTCTCCTCTTGTTCAGGCTCAAACATATTCTGGATTCAACCGATTTACCGACGATGTAAAATTATTTTTCTCTTTTGGAGATAAAAAAGTTAATACTGCATTAGAGATTAGAGAAAAGGAAGTAGACTCTGCAATAGAGAATTTCCAGAACGAGAATACAGAAGAGGTGGATAAAAATCTTAAGAATGCATGGGAAAAACTTCAGCTTGTGCAGGAACGGGTTACGCTCAATACTGCTGGAGAAGTAACCGAGAGTGCAAATAGAATTAGAAATAGAATAATTGAGCAAGGAGATTTAACAGAAGATTTTGAAGTTTATGTTCTTGAAGAAGAAAAAACAGAACTTACTGCAGAATGGGTAATAGAAGTTAATGGAAAAGAGGGACAGACACTTAATGGAAAAGAAGGACAGACACTCGACGGAAAAGTAGAAGTGGTCTATGAAATTGATGGGGAAAGAGTAGTTAAGATTGAAAATAGAATCAAGGAGATTGATAATGAAATTGCAAAATGGGTTGTTGAAACCAGCGACGGAAAAGATGAAAGAAATAGTGGTCTAAAATTGGAAGTTAAAACAGAAACAGCCGAAGGAAAAGATGATGGTCTAAAGCGAGAAGTTAAAACTAATGTTGCAGGAGATGGGACTTTGAAAAACGACCCTCTTCCAGTGCCTGATTTAAACAAAGTCAATCCTGATTTATACGACCCTGACGCAAGAGCACCAGGAGATAGTCTGGACGGAGATTGTGGGGACGATGTTGTGTGTGGTGGAGCTAATGATGTTATTGAGAATGTTGAAGGGGATAATGTGATTGATGGTGGAACAGGAACAGAAGGAGTTAATGAAGAACCAAGTCCTGCTGTGGAAGTTGATGGTGCGACAGGAACACCCGGCATAGTCGACGAGGATTAGAGAGGGATTTCTTGAGGGGTTTTGGAGAGGGGAAAAGTTTTTGTAGTTTGATTTTTTTAGGAGAAGATGAAGAAAACAAAAAATACTTATAAAATTCCAGTTAGAAAACAAGACAGATCTTTAATTATTTCGGATCCAAATGCCCATTCAGATTTTTTAGAACATGGATTAGATTTTCTTTTACCAGAAAATACAGAAATTTTGGCGTCACAAAAAGGAGAAATTGTAGATGTAAAAGTTGATTCAAATAAAGGCGGTTTTGAAGATAAATATATGGGAAATAAATATCTTAATTTTATTACAATTAAACATTCTAATGAGGAATATTCTCAATATGCTCATCTGAAACATAATGGAGCAAAAGTTAAAGTTGGACAAAAAGTAAAAGCAGGAAAGGTTATAGGATATAGTGGAAATACGGGATATTCTTCTGCACCCCATTTACATTTTCATGTTCTCAAGATTAATGATTCAGAAGTTGGTTGGGAAACACTTAAACCAAAGTTCGATGAAACATTTAAAGTGATAAGAAAAGATTCAGATATGACAGAAAAAGAGAAAAAGATATTACAAGAATCAATGAAATGATTACTTAGATTTCTTATTTCTTCTGCCCCTAGTTTGCAAAGAGGTAGGTTGAGGAGGGGAAAATTTTATTTTAAACAATCCTCTAAATCTTCTTTCTTTAGAATTAAATATCTAAATTTACCTTGTCTTAATTCATTTGAAAAACCATATTTTGGGGAGCAAACAATAACTTCATTTCCTAAATCTTTAATAATCTGCATAGAA
>JBDRGM010000026.1:0-19279 GCA_043817815.1 archaeon | reverse complement strand
AGTGCAGACAGCGACGGGAACATTACATTTAATTATAATGTTAGTGATATGTCGAGTGTTAGTAATTGTTCATTGATATTAAATGGGACTGTTAATCAGACTAACTTATCTATTACAAAAGATGTTGTGCAGAATTTTACTGTGAATAATCTTGTTGCAGGGGCGTATAATTGGTATGTGAATTGTACTGATGCTGTGAATAATTTGAATAAATCTGTTACTAGAAAAGTGTCTGTTGTGAAGATTGTTGAGTTTTCAGGTGCGACAACTAATTTGGATAATGTGGAGAATATTTCTGCTGTGCCTAATTTGACAATTGAGAAGCCTGAATATGGGAAACTAAATTTCACTGATGTTGTTGATTTGAGCAATGGCTCTGATATTGACACGTTTGTTAATGTTTCATTTAACAGGATTGAGATTAATTCAAGTGCTTTGCCTGCGTTGGATAAACCTGCTCGTCTGGCTTTGTATAATTTGACATTTAGTGACCCAATGGTTTTGAAAGACGGAGTTGAGTGTTCGACATGCACAGAGGTTGGTTATACTGGAGGAATATTTGAATTTGATGTTACTGGGTTTAGTGTTTATTCAGCTAGTGAAACACCTGTGACAGCGACGACAAGTACAACAAGTTCTGGTGGGAGCAGTGGAGGGGGTAGTGCTAAGGTTGCTCCTAAAGAGACATTTAAGGTTGATGAAAATAGTTTTAATGTGAACACAATTATCGATGAAATTAAGACAAGAGAATTTAGAGCAACGAGCCTTGTCAGTGAGCCAACTAACATCAAAGTGAGTCTTGAGAATCTTTATGGTTTGGTTTTAATTGATGGAGAGATTAATCTTGAAGCAAAGGAGAAGAAAGACATTGAGTTTAGAATAATTCCTCCAAGTGAGCCAGGTGTTTATGCAGGTAAAATAATTTTAACTGCAGGTAATTTGCAGAAAGTGATTTTTGTTTCAATAAATGTCCAGAGCAAGGATACTTTGTTTGATATTTCTGTTAATCTTAAAGACAGCAAACTTCAATTTAATGAAACATTAAAAGCGCAGTTGAATCTGGTTCCTATTGGTGAGAAGGGTGTTGATGTGACAATTAAATATACTATAAGGGACTTTGACGGTAAGACATATTATGAACACAGCGAGACCTTTTATGTTAATGGAAAAATGTCTTTTGTCAAGGAGTTTGAGACAGGAAAATTAGGAGCAGGTGATTACCTCGTTGCTGCTGAGATGATTTATATTGGAGGAATTGCAACTGCAAGCCAGCAGTTTGAGATAGGAGAGTATACTATTGGAAATGTTAAGTTGGACAGTAACTCAATTATATTTGTGGTTATCACTGTTTTGATATTGGGGGTTATAGTTGTGTATGTTGTAAGGAGTATGAGTATGAGTGGAAGGGTAAATAAGTTGGTTAAGAGGGGGATAAGGAGTAATAGAACAAGATGATAAAAATTGATACGTGGGTAATTATTTAAATAACAGATGAGATATAATAAAAAGAAGTGAGATGAAAATTAAATATATTATTTTAGCGGTAGTTTTTTTTGCATTACTTAGTTTAATCTCTGCCAGCAGTGTTGGATTTGTGATTTCATCTAATGGGGAAGGATTTGAGGTTAATAGTTTTATTTTGAAATTTATTATTAAAGAAGGAGATTCTCTTAATAAGGTTTTGAAGATTGAGAATGTTAATTCAAATAACTTTAATATTGGAACGGGCTTGGATTTTTTGTCCATAAGTGAAAGTGATTTTAGTTTGAGTGTTGGAGAGTCTAAAGAAATATTACTTGATTTTGATGTTAAAAACAAGGAAGCAGGAGTTTATTTTGGAGAAATTGTAGTCTCTTCAGAAAAAGGTAGTTTGAATATTCCAGTTATTATTGAGATAGAAACTGGGGAAGTTTTGTTTGATAATGTTTTAAATGTTCTTTCAAAATCAGGTGATGTTATTCCTGGAGATAATTTTGTAGTTGAAAGTGAGATCTTTAATTTAGAAAACATTGGTTTAGAAGGTGTTGAGGTCGAATATTTTGCAACAAATTTAAAGGGAAAGACAATTTTTTCAGAAAAAGAAAATATTGCAGTAGAAAAAAGTGTGCTCTCAACAAAAGCAGTTAAAATTCCTGAAGATATTGAAGAAGGTAAATATATTTTTGTTTCTTTGGTCAAATACAAAAATTCTGTTGGAACAAATACATATTTGTTTAATGTTGAGAAAGAAAGATTCAGCTTTTCTATGGATAATAATGTTTATATTTGGGTTGTTTTTATTTTGCTTCTTGTTGTTATCCTATTTATATTATATAATCAAGGTCAAAAAGATAAGCTCATTATGGAATTGGCAAGACAGCGTAATCAGGAATTGGGCAGAGAGTATGTTAGAGTTAAAAGAGAAAAAGAGAAGCTGAAGAAACTCCCTGTTTCAAAGAGAAGAATTGTATATAAGATAATTAAAAAGAGAGCCAAGAAAAGAATAGGCAGAATTCGTAAAATTTACAAGACTAGGGTGAAGATTATTAAGAGGTTAAGAAAACAGAAGAAAGAAAGTGAATTGCAGAGAAAAATGAAAGAATGGAAAGAGCAGGGTTTTAATGTCAGAGAATTTTCAGTTAAAATTAGTAAACCAGAAAATTTAGGGAAGAAGGCAGGTAAATTGAAAAAACAGGGCTATAAATTTTAGAAGGTTTTAAAAATAATAAACTCTTATTAATAAAATGGTGAAAAAGAAGGTGATTCATAGAAAAAAAACTATGAACAGGAAAGTTGTTAAAAGAAAAGTTGTGCATCCTAAAACACAGAAAGTTGTTAGAAAGAGAGTTCTTAGAAAAACAGATTTGCAGGTGAAAAGAGATTTAGAAATTTTTGAGCATGGTGTGGAAAGATTAAAGGAGTTAAAGCAAGAACTTAGCCAGTTAGATACAAGAGGATTTGCAAGAGAGGAGCAAAGCATTCGTTTTAAATTGAAGAATGTTTCAGATATTCCGATTATTGAAAGAGAGATTAAATCACTTAGGAAAAATATTCAGGATAAGCATAAACCAAAAAGAAGGAAAATTTCAGCGACGAGAAAAGAGATAAAAGAGTTGAAAGATGAGTTTGAGAATCTGAAGGGCAAGATGGATTCTCCAAAAGGGGCAGTTGATGGGGATGTTGGATTTACTATTGATGGTGAGTTTGATAATTTTTTAAAAGATCTTAAGGTGAAATTTTCTAAGAGGGTTAAGCAAAAGGAGAGAGAAATTGATGATTCTTTGAAGAGAGATTTGGAAGAGAAAGAGTTTAGATTTAAGGAAACTTATGCCGCTTTAGTTAAGAATTTTAATATTAAAAAGGAAAAATTAGAAGATTACTATAAGAAAAAATATGCGATTAGGGTTGATAGGAGTTTGCAAAAAGAAATTTCTGAAAAGTTTGATGAGAAAGTTCGTAAGAAATTTGAGGCTGAGAAAAGTAATTTGAGGAAAAAGTATGGTGATTTGTTGAAGAAGCATGCTCAGGATGTTTTAGAAGTACATAAGAGGGAATTGGATAAAAGGACGAGAGAAGAGATTGCGAGAAAATCTAAAATGCTCGAGAATGTGTTTAAGAAAAAAGTTTCTTTTGAAAATAAAAAAAAGAAGGAGTTCTATAATAAAATTAAGAAATCTAAAGAGAATTTGATTAAAGCGAAGAAGGATTTTTTTGTTATGAAAGATGTAAATGAGGAGAGCTTAGAAAGTGCTAGGAAAAACTTGCAGAATGCAAAAGATGCTTTTGAGAATCACAAAAAATTGATTGAGAAGAAATTGGGTAAAAGATTGAGAGAGGATGAGTTAAAATTAAAAAGAGAGAAATTAAGATTAGAAGATAATTTGAAAAAAGAGAAATCAGTGGTTGAAGGTAAATTGGAAAAAGAAAAAGGAAAATTAGATGAACAATTGAAAAAAGAAAAGGAGAATATGAATAAAGGGTTGATGAAGGAGAAAGGGAAACTAGGAGAAGAATTAAGAAAAGAAAAAGATAGATTGAACCGAAAGATTATAGACGAGAAACTAAGATTGAACAATAAAGAGCAAGAGAAACTTAAGAGTAAAGAAGCTAGTTTGAAATTGAAGATTAATGAGGCAAAGAGGAGACTTAAGAAGGTTCATGAGAGATTTACTTTGAGTGGGAAGGTTAAGAGTGCTGTTTTAAGAAGGGAGAGGAAATTTGAGAAAAGTAAAAAAGATTTTGATTTGAAGAAATCTGAAGAAGAGATGGATTTGAGAGAGAGGGTGAAGAAGGCCAAAGAATCTTTTAAGAAGGCAAAAGAGGCTCTTGGCGAGCACGAGAAATCACTTGAAAATAAACTAAATAAGGAATTAGAAGAAGAGAGAGGAAAATTAGAAGTAAAATTGGGAACTGAGAAAGGAAGATTTATTAGTAAATTTGAGAATGAAAAAGAGAAATTGAATAAGAAATTGAAAGAGGAAAAACAAAAATTAAATGAAGAGTTAATCAGTGAGAAAGAAAAATTAGATAAGAGTTTGAAAGAGGAAAAAGAAAAATTAAATTTGGCAGAGCAAAAGAGAATTAAAGAAAAAGAAGATGAGCTAAAATTAAAGATTAAACAAGCTGGGGAGAAATTGAAAAAAGCAGAGGAGAAACTTGTTGAGAGTGAGAATGTTAAGAATGCAGTTAGAAGAGAGGGAAGGAATCTTGAGAAGAGTGAGAAAGATTTTAATTTGAAAAAATCAGAAGAAGAGAGGAAATTAAATGAAAGAGTTAAGATAGCCGAACAGTCTCTTAAAAGAGCTAAAGAGACATTTGTTTTGCAAAAAGATGTTGAGAGGGATAAGATTAAGAGTGTTCTATCTGATGAACTACACAAGAAACTTGATGCTGAACTTAATAGAAGGGAAAAGATATTAAGAGAGCAGTTAAAAGCAGAATATGATGCTAAATTTAAGAGAAAACTTTCTGAGCATGAGAGTGAACTAAAGACAAGGAAACTTAATATGGAATTAGAGATGGAAAAGAAGATGAAGAAGTTGTTTAGGTGATTGGTTAATTTTAAAAACTAATATTTTAAATTAATGTTTGTTGCAATTCTTGGCTCGCAATGTCATTTACTGTGCTTTCTATGAAATTTGATTCAAGTGCAAATCCTAAACTTTCTCCTCCACCTACTTTGAAGTTGTTGATTCCAATTACTTTTCCCTGTTTATTTATTAAAGGTCCTCCTGAATTTCCTGGGTTAAGTGCTGCATCAGTTTGTATATATGCTTCTATTCCATTTGGACCTGCTCGATGAACTGCAGATACAATTCCTTCTGAAACAGAAAACTGTAACCCTAAAGGATTTCCAATTGCAATTACTTTTTCTCCTACTTCTACATCATCTGAATTATCTAGGTTTAGTTTGTCATAACCCCCTTCAATTTTTAGCAATGCTATATCTAAGTTTCCATTATAACCTATGAGATTAGCATTGAGTGTTTTTTGTTCATAAGTTGTTGCTTGAATGGTGCTTCCTCCAGATAAGACATGTGCATTTGTGACAATGTAGCCGTCATCAGTGATTATAAATCCTGTTCCCTGCCCAACATTTGTTCTTACTGTTACAACGGATTTTATAGCATCTCCAATAACTCCTGAAAAATCAGAACTTGCCGAGGCTTTTACAGCGTTGATTTCATCTCCTAGTTTGTCAAACTCTTTTCCTATTGTACCAATTTGCATTCCTAAAGAATTTAATTCTGTTTGTGTGTGCATTGTCACAGTGGTTAAGTCATTGAATTTACTTTGTGTGTCTTCTTTTAGTTCTTTAATATCTGCTTCAACCCTGTTATAACTTAATTGAAGTTGCCCATAAAGAATATAGATAAAGATGCTGTTTGCTATTAGAATTGCTATTAGAAAACCACTGAAACTTCCTATTACTATTTTATGATGTTTTGTTAGTGGCATTTAATTAATTTTTCTTATTTTATTTATTGCTGTGTATAAATTTATCAAAACAGATACAAGTAATGCACCTGCTGAGATGATTAAACTTATTTCATCAAAATAACTTGTTCCAAAAGTTTTTCTGATGATGAATAATAGCACACCGAAATTTATGACATTTCCAGACCAAGACAAAAGGTCGTTTGCGTCCATTTTAAAATGTCTGAATTATTCCCCAGGTGAGTGCTATTATTGCGAGTATCGCGAGTATCCATAAAACAGATTCCATAATTTTTTTTATTGTTTTAGTTTTTATCTTCATCTTTTTTATAAAATGTATAAAATCCCAAACTATAAAAACTCTTTCTTTTTATTAGGTTTGTTGGGCCTGTAGTTCAATGGACAGAATGCCGGGTTTCGGCCCCGTTGATCTAGGTTCGAATCCTAGCAGGCTCATTCATTATATTTTTATACTTGTTATCTCTCTTTTTGATATGAAACAAAAATATAAACCAGGAGATGTTGTGAGAATCATTTTACCTAAGCAAGAGTATAAAGGTATTTTACTTGAGACGCCTGAAGATGAGAAGGGAATAGTTTTGTTGAAGTTGGATTCTGGTTATAATATTGGTTTTAATAAAAAAGATTTGTTGGGAATTGAGATTGTTGAGAAGGTAAAAGAAGAAGTTGCGGAGAGTGCTGTTAAAAAGGATAATGATAAACCAAATATTGCGATGATTATTACTGGAGGGACAATTTCTGCGAAACTGAATCCACGTAAAGGGGGTGTTGACTGGCTTGATACTCCCGAGAGCTTGTTTAAATTTTATCCAGAGGTTTTTGAAAAAGTGAATATTGTGAAAGTTGAAGTTCCATTTATGAAAGCATCTGAAGATATGGATTTTAAAGACTGGCAGAAGATTGCCCGTGTTACACAGAAGTTACTGAATGATTCAAGTATTAAGGGAGTTATAATAACTCATGGAACTGATTTTTTGCATTATACTTCTGTTGCATTGAGTTTCTTTTTGAAAGATTTGAACAAGCCTGTTGTGCTGACTTACTCCCAGAGGAGTATTGACAGAGCTTCTTCTGATGCGAATTTAAATTTGCAGTGCAGTGCATTGGTGGCAATATCTGACATTGCCGAAGTAATGCTTGTCGGGCATGCAAACAGCGACGATGATTTTTGCTATGCAATGCCTGGAACAAAAGTTAGGAAAATGCATACTTCAAAAAGAGATGCATTTAAGATTATTAATTCAAAACCTTTTGCGAAGATTTACCCTGATAAGTTAGATGTGTTGGAAAAATATAGAAAAAGAAATAATAAAAAAGTTAAATTGGATTTGAAGTTTGAAGAGAAGGTTGCTTTGGTTAAGATTTATCCTGGGCAGGAGCCTGACATTTTAGATTATTATGTCAAGAAAAAATATAAAGGGATTGTTTTAGAAATGAGTGGGCTTGGGCATGCTCCGACAAAGAGGGCTCGAAATGGTTGGACAAATAAGTTGAAAGAGGTTCAGGAAAAAGGATTGATTGTTTGTGCAACTTCACAATGTATTTATGGAAGGACAGATCCTCTTGTTTATTCAAATGGAAGGGAGTTATTGAGAACAGGAATTATTTATCTAGAAGATATGTTGAGTGAAACTGCTTTGGTGAAGTTAGGTTGGGTTTTGGCTAAAACAATTGATAAAGAGGAAATTAAGAAATTGATGTTAGAGAATGTTGCAGGGGAGTTTGGGGACAGGTTGGAAAAATGAAGATAAAACTAAAAGTTATCAAGAAACGTGGAGAAGATAATTGTCTAAGATTTCATAAGATTGGAGATGAATTTATAATTGAGGAAGGTAAAACTCCTGAGGGGCTTTGTTGTAGTGCATTTAATTCTATCTGGCCTTTTGCGAGAACTTTGTTAATCACTGGAAATAAAAAAGAAGAGTGTAGTATTATTTGTCCTGATGGTGTTTTAGAATATGAATTAAAACTTGCTGAATAATCATTTCAAATTCATGTGTCTCATTAATAAATTCTTGATTTCGCGAATTTCTTTTTCTGCTTTTCTGTTTACAGCATAATCATATTGTACTCTTTGTCTGTCTCTTTGGTTTTCTCTGTTTTGGCTCATTAATATTATTGGAGCTTGCATCGCAGCGAGACATGATAAGCAGAGGTTTAGAATTATGAATGGCCATGGGTCCCAGTGATTGACATATGCACTTATGTTGAGGTAAATCCATCCGGTGATGAGTATGCCTACGAGAATTATGAAGAACCAACTACCTGCCCATTTTGTTATGAAATCTGCTGCTTTTTGACCAACTGTCCTTGGATGTTTTAGAATGGGATGGGTTGTCTTGAAAAAGTCTAATTCTTTTTTCAAATCTTTTATTTTTTCTTTTATTTTTTCTTTCTCTTTTTTTGTCACACTCTTTTTCATATAATTATGTATTGAAAGGAGGTTATAAATTTTGTGATATTTCGCGAGATAAGGGTATTGTTGTAACTGAATAGGGGTGAGAATAGAAAGGTTTTTATATGTTAAAATTTTTGAGTTATCTATGAAATTGAAAAATACCAATGAAATTTTGAAAGAATTTAGCAAGGGCCCTAATTTAGGTTCTTTTGTATTTGCAGATACATCTGGGATTATTGATATTGTTAAGGTTTGTAGAAAAGAATTTTCTGATCCGATAGATTTTCTTGATAGAATTCTTAAAAAGAATAAGTTACGATTTTTATTAACTAATAAAACTCATGGAGAATGTAGAATTCAAAGTCGTGTAAAGAAAAATCGTCATGTTTTTATACTTCCTGAAAATGTTCTTGGTTATTTTGAAGATTGTGGTAAGAATGTATCTCATGGAATTGATTTTGTATCTAATGAAGATAGTGAACAAATAAGATATGATGTTCATTGGGCGAGTAAAATTGCTTGTAATGGAGTCGAAAAAAAAAGAGATGAAGTTTTTGGAGAGGTAGATAAAGATATTTTGTATAGGGCTTCTTTTTTAAGTACAGGGAAAGTTAAAACACCTAATGAAGAGATGAGAGATGTTGGTTCTGTGGGAATTTTATCTTCAGATGGCCATCTTATTGAAGGGGCAAAATTTATGAATAATATTAAGGATGATTTCGGGATAAATAAGTATTCTCTTTATACTATAAATACCAAGAAAAATTGATACTTTGCAAAATGAATAATCCAAATTACCCTGATTTCATAAAATATCCCAGTATACTTCATTTAGCAGAGGACTTATCTATTTTAGATAATGATGTAAAACTTTTTGAAAAGTTAGATGGGGGCAATTCCCAAGTAAGATATTATAATGGTAGGATTTTAGCAGGGAATAGGTCTAAATTTTTAAGTGAAATAAATAAAAGGTTTGGATGGTTCCAAAGTTTTCTTAAATGGGCAAAATCTAATTATAGTTTTTTTAATTTGCCTGAGGAAGTAATTGTTTATGGTGAATGGTTGAATTCTCATACTCTAGAATATTCTAAGGAAAGTAAAAACCATTTTTATTTAATTGACCTTTTTGATATTGCTTCAAAAAAATTTTTAGATTATTCTAATGCAGTCGAAAAAATTAAGATATGGGGAATTGAAGATGTTAGGGTACTTGATTGTTTATTCAATGGAAAAATTTCAGAGAAAAAATTAGAAGATTTGGTTATAAATAGGGAGAGTGATTATAGAAAGGGGCATATGGAAGGAGTTGTTGTCAAAGATTATTCTTCACAGTCTTTTTCAAAATTATGGAGAAAATCACTCGTACAAAAAGAAATTACTTTTGAGGATTTGAAAAAACAAATTTTCACTTTGGGAGAAGAAGGGAAAAAGATTTCTAGGAAAAGTATTTTGGGGAGTATTATTGATGATTTAGAACGTCAGAATATACCTTATGATCGTCAAAATGTAAAAGAAATAGTTGAGGGTTTTTTGAAAAATAAAGATTTGGACAAAATTTAATAAACTCTTTTTCTTTCTTTTCTTTATGTCAGAAATTGATTACTCAAAACTAAACTTCAGAGCAGGTTTAGAAATTCATCAACAGTTGGATAGTCATAAGTTATTTTGTAATTGTGAGTCTGTGCTTCGGAAAGATGAACCTGATTTTGAAATCAGAAGAAAGCTCCATGCTGTTGCTGGTGAGAGCGGGGAGGTTGATATTGCTGCAATGCACGAAGTTGGAAAAGGGAAAGAATTTGTTTATCAAGGTTATGATAGTGTTTGTCTTGTTGAGTTAGATGAAGAACCTCCGCATGAAATAAATAAAGAGGCATTGAAGATTGGGTTGCAGATTTGTTTTTTGCTTAATTGCAAGATTGTTCCAATTACTCAGATTATGAGAAAGACGGTTATTGATGGTTCTAATACATCTGGTTTTCAGAGGACTGTAATGATTGGCCGTGATGGATATGTTGAGACAGAAAGCGGAAGAGTTGGAATTGATTATATTTATTTAGAAGAAGATGCAGCGAGGATTGTAGCACCACAGGTGTACCCCGAAGAATCTTCTGCGAAGATTCTTACTAAGGGCAAGAGTGGGGGAGTTATTGTTTACAAATTGGATAGGTTGGGAATTCCATTGGTTGAAGTTGTGACAGCACCTGATGTTAAAAGTCCAGAGCAGGCAAAAGAAGTTGCATTGAAAATTGGAGAGATTTTAAGAAGTTGTAAAGTTCGTAGAGGGATTGGAACAATTAGACAGGATGTTAATATTTCTATTCGAGGTGAGAATCGAGTTGAAGTAAAGGGAATGCAGGATATGAAGATTTTTGTTAAGGCAATTGAGAATGAGATTGAGAGACAGAAGGAATTGTCTGATTCTAAAAATCCAGTTGAAATGGAAGTTCGAAATGTCTTACCTGACGCAACAACAAAGTTTATGAGGCCTTTGCCTGGCGGAGCGAGAATGTATCCTGAGACTGATTTACCTTTACTGAGGATTTCTCGAAATTTTATTAATGAATCTAAAAAAAGTTTACCAAAATTAAAGGGAGAGGTTGAAGGAGAGTTGAAAGATACTGGTTTGAATCAAGAGATGATTAAGTTGCTTTTGAAGGAGAACAAGATTGAAGAATTTAAGGAGTTGTCTGATATTATTAGTAATCCTATGTTGATTGCGAAGATGCTTTTGGTTTTTCCTAAAGAGATTGCTCATCGGGAAAATGAGAGTTTGGAAAAAGTAAATGAAATGCTTGAGGATAATTTTGGGGATGTGTTAATTGCTTTGAAAAGGAAAAAGATTTCTGAAGGTCAGGTGAAAGAAGCATTGGGCAAAATTGTTAGAGGTGAAGATGTTGCAGGTGCTGTTAGATTTGAAAAAGAAGATTTGGGAGATGTTGAAGAGAAAATTAGAGAGATAATTAAAGAGAAGCCTGGACTTTCTGAGAAAGCTTATATGGGTTTGGTGATGAAAGAGTTTAGGGGGAGAGTTGATGGAAAGAGTGCGGTGGAGTTGATTAGGAAGTATGTTAAGTAGATAATTTAATAAATAACATTTCCTATTTTAGATTATGAAAGTAAAATTGGAAATTTTTTATTCATTTAAAATTATGAGGGGTTATTTTAAATGAAAGTGAGGTGGCATTTAATTTTTATTATTTGTATTTTTATTCTTGCACTTGTAGGTGGTTCTTTTGCATATCATTATGTTGAGAGCTGGAGTATTTTGGATTCGTTTTATTTTGTTGTTGTGACTGTCACTACAATCGGCTATGGGGATTTTGCTCCCGCGACTTCTGTTGGAAAAGTTTTTACAATGTTCTTTGCTTTTTTTGGAGTTGCAACTGCACTTTATATTTTGTCAACAATAAGCAGTTCAATGTTTAGGAAACATGTTGGACAGGAAGTCAGTAAAATCAAGAAGCATGTCAAAGAGGAAACAGAAATTAAAGGGCAGGTTAGTGGGAATATGAGAAGGGCTGTTCGTAAAAAGAGGTAAATTAATAAATAACCTTTCTTTTTTTAATTTATGGAACGAACTTATGTTAATGAATTGAAAGCAGGAGAATCTGTTTTGTTAAAAGGTTGGGTGTATGAGTCTAGAAAACTTGCTAAGATGGTTTTTATTTTGTTGAGGGATAGTAGTGGGATTGTTCAATGTATTTCGAAAGATTCAAGTTTAATTAGTAAAATTTCTGAATTGCCTTTGGAAAGTGTTGTTGAAATTAGTGGAAAAGTTAAGAAAGCAAATATTAAAGCAGAGTTTGCTCGAGGAGATGTTGAGATTGAGATTTCTGACTTGAGATTATTGAATAAAGCAGAGAAACTTCCGATTCATGTTAATGAGAAAACTGTAAAATCAAATTTATCTTCTCGTCTTGATTATAGATTTTTAGATGTTCGGAAGCCGAATGTAAATGCGATCTTTAAAATAAGGTCTAGCTTTTATAGGCATGTTGTGGATTTTTATGAAAAGAAAAATTTTGTTGTAATTAATACACCGAAGATAACAACTATTGGTCTTGAGTCTGGGGCAGAATCTTTTAAGGTTGATTATTTTAATAAAACTCCTGTGTTGGCGCAAAGTCCTCAATTTTATAAACAGATGTTTGTGATGGGGGGTTTTGAAAGAGTTGTTGAGATTGGGGCTGTTTATAGAGCAGAGAAATCAAATACTACGCGACATTTAACAGAGTTTACTGGTGTTGATTTTGAAATGGGTTTTATTAAAGATGAGAATGATGTTATGGATATTATTGAAGAGATGATGAAATATGTTCTTGATAAAATTAAAGATGAAAGGAAAGAGGAATTGGAATTAATGGGTATTGATTTGAAAGTTCCAAAAAAGATTCCTAGAATTCCAATGCTTGAGTTGAAAAAAATGTTATTGAAAAAAGGAAAGAGGCTTGGAGAAAATGATGATCTTGATGCAGAGGCAGAGAAAATTATTGGAGAGTATGCACTTAAGAAATTTGGAGAGGAATTTATTTTTGTTACAGATTATCCTGCAGAAGTTAGGCCTTTTTATCATATGAGGCCGGAGAATAATTTAAAGGGAACAAGAAGTTTTGATTTATTGTGGAGGGGTGTTGAAGTTGCTACTGGTGCTCAAAGAGAACACAGATTGTATGTGTTGGAGAAACAAGCTAAGGAAAAAAAGATTAAAATTCCAAAAATTTATGAAGATATTTTTAAATATGGTGCTATTCCCCATGGGGGTGTTGGATTTGGTCTTGATAGAATGATTCAAAGAATGTTAAATTTAGATAATACTCGGGAAGCAACATTGCTTCCAAGAGATAGAATGAGGTTGACTCCATGAAATTTATGAGTATTAAAGAAGCAATGGAAAAAGGTTCAGGGAGAGTAGCTGTGCGTGGTTGGATTTATCGTGAGAGGGGGAGTAATAAGTTTAAATTTATTATTTTAAGAGATTCATCAGATATTATTCAATGTGTTTTAGCAAGGGATAATTTTGAGAAACAGTGGGAAGATATTGATAAACTTCAAATTGAGGCGTCTTTGGAAATTTTTGGAGTGATAGAAAAAGATAAACGTGCTCCAACTGGTTATGAAATTAAAGTTGATAAGATTAATATTATTGGGTTGTCTGATGAGTTTCCAATTCAAAAAGATTTGAATGAAGAATTACTTGGAGATAGAAGACACCTTTGGTTGAGGAGTAGGAAGATTAATGCTATTTTGAAAATAAGGAGTACTGTTACTGGAGCTTTACATGAATATTTTAGAGGAAAAGATTTTTATGAATTCCAGTCTCCGATTATTATTCCTGGTGGAGCAGAAGAAGGTCCTACAATGTTTGAGGTGGATTATTTTAAAAAGAAGATGTATCTTGCCCAGACATGGCAGCTTTATGCTGAGGCAGCAATTTATAGTTTGGATAAAATTTATTGCATTGCTCCATCTTTTAGAGCTGAGAAGTCAAGGACATCTCGTCATTTAACTGAGTATTGGCATACTGAAATGGAAGTTGCATGGGCAGATTTAGATGAGATAATGGATTATGCAGAAGGCATGACTAAGCATGTTCTCAAAAGAGTTCTTGAAAAAAATAAAACTGAATTGGAGTTTTTGAAAAGAGATGTTAAGAAGTTAGAGCCAACATTAAAGAAAAAATTTCCTAGGATTACATATGATGAAGCATTGAAGTTGTTGAAAAGTAAAAAGAAAATGAATGTTAAGTGGGGGAAGGATTTGAGGACAATTGAAGAGGAGAAACTTATGGAACTTTATGATACTCCTGTTTTTGTTACACATTATCCTAAAGAAGAGATGGCGTTTTACAAACCGCGAGATTCAAAGAATCCAAAGACTGCTCGTTGTTTTGATATGTTAGGGCCAGAGGCAAATGGAGAGTTGATTGGGGGGAGTGAGAGAGATACTGACATTGAAGAGCTTAAGAAATCTTTGAAATCAAAAGGAGAGAAGTTAGAAGATTATAGTTATTATTTTGAGATTCATTCTTATGGAGCTATTCCTCATGGAGGTTATGGTCTTGGAACAGAGAGGTTGATAAAATGGATTTGTGGACTAGACACAATTAAAGATGCAATTGCGTTTCCAAGGACAATGACTCGGATGAATCCTTAAGCCTATCTTCTTATTATAGAAATGTTTAAAAACAATCCAGATAAACAATTTTATCTAAACGGAGGTTAATCAATATGTCAGAATATGAATACCTGGATGATGATGATGGAGAAGAAGACGAGTATGAAGATGATGGTTTTGATGGAGAGGATTAATAATCTTAAATTTTTTAATTAGTTTTTTAAAGTTCTATTTCTTTTTTTCTTTATGAAAATACTTGTTGTTGGTGACCCTCATGGAAAATTACCTAAGAAGATTCCAAAGAATGTTGATTTGATTTTATGTACGGGTGATTTGGGTAAAGCTGATTTAGCCAGGAAAAAGTTTTTTGAAAATGTTAAACGAGAGAAAAAAGGTTTGCCTGAGATTGAAAACACACGTGCGTTTGAAAAGAAAGTTTGGGAAGAGGTTTATTATTCTTCAATTAAAGTTGCTAAACATTTGTCTAAGGTGGCTCCTACTTATACTCTTCTTGGAAATGTTGGGTGCCATACTGATTCTGAGACAAAGAAAGAAGAAAAGAAGATAGGAATTAAATTGCCTTATATGAGAAAAGGATTGAGTAAAATAAAAGATTTTAATATTGTGAAGAATCGTGTTAGAAATATTAATGGCTTTAGAATTTTATTTCTTGAACATTTTCATGATGTTTGTTGGGATAAAGAGTTTAATCAAAAAGATAAAAAAATAATCAGGGCAGACAGAAAAGAGACAGTGAAAGCGAAGAAGATTTTGAAGGGGTTTGGTGGGGTTGATATCCTTATAAGTCATCAGCCCCCTCATGGAGTTTTAGATAAAGTTAGTGGAAAATATGGTGCTCCTAAAAATTGGTGGGGAAAACATGCAGGAAGTAAAGTTGTTTTGGATTATATAAAAAAATATCCGCCAAAGTATGTTTTTTGTGGGCATATTCACGAGGGTAAAGGAAGCAATAAAATTGGAAAGACAATTGTGATTAATGCGGGGGTAAATGGTGATTGTGAAGTTGTTGATGTCGGGTGAATAATCTTATAAACTTATTTTTGTTATTTTAGCTATGAAAAAAATAAAAGATTTTTATCTGCCAGATTATAATGGAGGGAGTATTGTTAATTTGATGAGTTCAATTAGTCAGAGTTTTGGGGTTAAGAGCCAATACAAACCCTTGAAGATTTTCCCTGGAAATATAAAATCAAAAAATGTTGTTCTTTTGGTTATTGATGGGCTTGGTTATGAATATTTGAGAAAAAGCAAATCTTTTTTGAATGATTATCTTGTTGGAGAAATGACTTCTACTTTTTTACCTACGACTGCTTGTGCGGCAGTTTCTCTTATGACAGGTGTTGCTCCTCAGCAACATGGTTTATCTGGGTGGTATATGTTTTTTAAGGAGCTTGGGGTTCTTTCATTGAGTTTGCCTTTTAGTCCAAAATATGGGGGGAGACAGTTTAGTGAGCATGAAATTCCAATTGAAACTGTTTTTGATGAGAAACCTTTTCAGAGCAGAATAAAAAATAAAGCAATGTGTTTTACAATTAATCCAAGAGGATTTTTAAAATCTGATTTTAATAGACAAGTAGGTAAAGATTCAGAGAAATTGTTTTATAATAATCTTGAAGGATTCTTTAGGCAGATAAAGAGAGCGATTAGCTCTAGTAATAGGAGGAAATATATTTATTGTTATTGGGGTAATCTTGATGGGATAGCTCATAAAAAAGGAATTGGAAGCAGGAAAGCTAGAAGTCATTTTAATGAGCTTAATAAAAAATTAAAAAAATTTATTAAAGGTATTAAGGGGACTGATACAACTTTGATTATAACCTCTGACCATGGGCTTGTTGACACCTCCCTGAAATATCTTATAAAAATTGGTAAGCATCCTGGGCTTAGAGAGTGTCTTACTCTTCCTTTTTGTGGAGATGCCCGAACTGCTTATTGTTATGTTCATTCTTTTAAAACAAAACAATTTGAAAAATATGTAAAGACGAAATTAAATAAATATGTTTGGATGTTCAAGAGCGAAGATTTGATTAATAAGAATTATTATGGTCTTGGAAAACCAAACCCTAAGCTATTTGATAGGGTGGGAGATTATGTTCTGGTTTGTAAAGAAAATTATGCTTTTGATAATCGATTCAGGTTTAATAAAAAACCAAATATAGGACACCATGGGGGTGTGAGTAAGGAGGAGATGATTGTCCCGTTGGTTTTAGTTGATGTTGATTGAGTATAATAATCCTTAAAAAATAATTTGTGTCTTTGTTTTTATGAAGTATGATAAAAATCAGGTTCATTATGTTACTGCTACTGTTATTCTTGTTAAGGATGGAAAGTTTTTGATTGCAAAGCGTGCTGATTGGGAAAAGGCGTTTCCTGGAAAGTGGACTGTTCCTGGTGGAAAGTTAGAGGTTTTAGATTATGTACTTCGTGAGAAAGATACAAGTGTGCAGTGGTATAATGTTTTAGAGGATTTGGCGAAGAAAGAGGTTTTTGAGGAAGTTGGGTTGGAGATGAAAAAGGTTGAGTATGTTACGAGTTTGGTTTATATTCGTCCGGATAATATCCCGTCGCTGATTATTAGTTTGTGGGCAGAACCTGTTGGAGATAATGTAAGATTGTGTAAGGCATTGACTGATTATAAGTGGGTTGATATTCATGAAGCAAAAAATTATGATTTGATTGACGGAATTTATGAGGAGCTTGAGATGCTTGATAGGAAGTTGTGCCGCTCGGCGTACCCTAAAGACTTGAATGAAGGGACAAAAGAAGGGAAGATGGGGGAGTGGAGTAAAAATCTTTAAATACTTCCCACAGTTTTTTTCTTTATGAAAATCGGAGATATTGAGTTGAAGTGGCTTGGTCATGCAGGGTTTTTGATAGCACTCAGAGGTGTACCCTTTGAAGAGGGCAAGAATTCTAAGGTGATTTATATTGATCCTTATAATATTCGAAGTGGTTTGGAGAAGGCGGATTTGATTTTAATAACACATAGTCATTATGACCATTGTAGTATTGCTGATATGCAAAAGATTGTGAAAGAGGGGACGAGGATTGTGATGCCTGCTGATTGTCAGAGTAAGATAGCGCGTTTTGATAATCCTGTTAAGATGGAGATTATTGAACCTGGACAGAATTTGAATTTTGGAAGTGTTGAGATTTCTGTAATGCGTGCTTATAATATTGATAAACATTTTCATCCAAAAGATGAAGAGTGGGTTAGTTATTTAATTAAGATGAATGATGTTTTGATTTATCATGCAGGAGATACAGATGTTATTCCTGAGATGCAAAAGTTGACAGGACATAAACAAGGAGATAAAAAGTTTGTTGCACTTTTGCCTGTTGGGGGAAGATTTACAATGAGTGCAGAAGAAGCTGTTGAAGCTGCGAAAATAATTCGACCAACTTTGGCAATACCAATGCATTGGGGAAGTATTGTTGGAGACAAAGATGATGCTGAGGAGTTTTGCGAGTTGTGTAAGGAAGAGGGTATTGAGTGTGAGATTTTGGAGAAGGAATAATTGATATTGTTTTTTATCACAGAAATGTTTATATAGAACAAGCTACTAATTTTTTTATTATATTAATTAATTCAGTGTTTGGCGACGATGAATTGATTAACTTTTGTATGCATACAAGGTCGGATGTACATCCTCATTTCGTCGTTTTTGCAAAAACGACAAAGAGGTGTTACCACCTTTTATTTCTTATAACACTAGCTGGAAGTTTACGAACTATATAAATATTTCGTAGATTTTTGGAAACTTTGCTTAGTGGAGTGAGATATAAGTATAAGGAGGTAAAAATAAAATGGTGTTAGATTTTGCAAAAGAAGCAATAGGAAACGCAGACACTCATAGTATTAACTTTGATGAGTTGAAAGCTGGAAAGGCGAATATTAAAGTTATTGGTTGTGGGGGTTGTGGTTGTAATATGGTGACGTGGCTTTATAATAAAGGAATTAGTGGAGCTACTGTTTATGCAGCAAATACAGATGCTTTGCATTTGAGTGTTGCAAAAGCTGATGAAAAAATTCTTATAGGGAAGGAGTTGACTCGTGGTCTTGGTGCTGGTGGAATGCCTGCTAAGGGACGTGAAGCTGCAAAAGAAGCTATTGTAGATATTAAGAAAGCTGTGTCTAATGCAGATATGGTTTTTGTGCTTGCTGGAATGGGTGGTGGAACTGGAACAGGTGCAGCACCAGTTGTTGCACAGTTGGCTAAGGAAACTGGTGCAGTTGTTATTGGTGTTGTTACAATGCCTTTTGAAGCAGAGAGAGCAAGAGTCGACAAGGCTGAATTTGGTTTACAGGAACTTCGAGATGTGACTGATACATGCATTGTTCTTGACAATAATAGATTAGTTGACATTGCTGGACAGTTACCAATTGAACAAGCTTTTGCTGTTGCGAATGAATTAGTAAGTACAATGACTAAGGGAATTGTTGAAACAATAACATTGCCGAGTTTGATTAATCTTGATTATGCAGATGTGTCTTCTATTATGAAAGACGGTGGTGTTGCAGTTATTGGTATTGGAGAAGCAGATACTGCTGACAGAGTTAATGAAGCAGTAAGGCAAGCCTTGACTCATCCTCTACTTGATGTGGATTATCACGGCGCTACTGGGGCTTTAATACATATAACTTGCGGGCCTGATTTCAAACTTGATGAGTTTGATACAGTTGGAAGAGCAGTTTCTGAAAATCTGAGTCCTGAAGCACAGGTTATAATTGGTGCAAGAATTAGTAAAGATTTTGCTGGAAAAGTTAGGGTTATAACAATTATGACTGGAGTTAAGTCTCCGTATGTT
>JBDRGM010000025.1:0-11880 GCA_043817815.1 archaeon | reverse complement strand
AAAACAAGGATTTGCTTTCTGAAAACGAAAAAAAGATTTTGCAGGAAATCGCAGAAATCAAACGCAGAAAGAAAGAGGGGTGGGGAATTTAACACAACCACAATCTTTAAATAATCTGTTTCTACTATAGAATTACAATGACAGATGAACATCAAATCAAAAATTCATTTAGAGCAGTCAAAGCAGATATTCTAAAAATAGAAGGCGAGTTAATGAACATAAAATCACAACTCGCGCAGATTCTTCAGGAAATTGAACATTTAAAATCATCTTCAAGGAAAAAAGTTTCAAGAAAAAAATAAAATGGACGAGCCTGAAAGAAAAACCTTTTCTTTAAAAGAAAAAATAATCCTCACTTCTACAACCGCTTCCTTGGGTTTAGTCCCTTTAGCATATTCTATCCCCCAGTCAGATTATGTCAATCATCCTTATATTTCAGTAGCTAAAAATTTAATTTCTTTAGTAGCAGGAGGTTTCACTGGTGCAGGAGGATTTTTTTTAGGAGGATTAATTATTTCAGAAAATCGCCTATCTCAAAAGAGAGAAAATCTATATGATCCCTCTTAAAAAACTTTAAAAACTCATTCCCCAACAAATTAATATGTTTAAAATAAATTTACCAAATAAACAAGGAAAAACATTCAAAATTGAAACAGAAGCACCTGCATTAGTAGGAAAACAGATTCATGATAAAATTTCTGGAAAAGATATTTCTCCTGACTTAGAAGGTTATGAAATGGAAATCACAGGTGCAAGCGACAAATCAGGTTTTACTGCAATGAAAAATGTTGAAGGTGTTGGTTTGAAAAAAGTTTTGTTAAGTTATGAAAAGGGCATGAAAAAACGTCCTAGAAAAGAAGGAAAAAAGAAATTATCAAATAAGAATCCAAAAGGTTTGAGATTAAGAAAAACAGTTCGAGGAAAAGTTATTTCAGAAGCAATTTCTCAGATTAATTTAAAAATTCTAAAAGAAGGTTCAAAAAAACTTTCTGAAATTTTTCCAGACCAGAATAAAGCACCTGAAAAACCAGTTGAAATAGAAACTGCAAAAGAGGAAGTTAAATCTGAAGAGAAGAAAGAATAATCATGTTAGAAAAAAAAGTATTTCTAGATCAAATAGACGCTGATGATTATACTCAAACATTTTTTGATAAAATTGAAGAAAAAATAAGACAAAAAAAAGACTTCCAGAATGGCCCTTATTTTCAAAGAATCTTCCAACATCTCACCCTAGAAAATGAAACCTTTGGAAAAATAATGAATCAAAAAGAAGTAGTGATAAAAGATGACAAAATTTATTTTTTATTTTACAAAGAACAGATAATAGGATTAGCAGTTCAAAAAAGGAATGACCCAAATAAAACGGAATTATTTATTGCAGATTATTCTTAACCCAAAATCTTTATAACCTCCCTCTTTCTTTCCTTTTCATGAAACAAATACCAGAACTAAATGTCGGGGTGGTCGGACATATTGACCACGGAAAAACAACTTTACTTAGTCGTTTAACTGGTAAGTTCACAGACACGCACTCTGAAGAATTAAAACGAGGAATTACAATCAAGCTTGGTTACGCAGATGTCACAATCTTCAAAGATAAGGACGGATTTAATATTAAAAAAGGCGAACCACAAAGATACATCAGTTTCATCGACGCACCAGGACACGAAATGCTCATGGCAACAATGCTCTCAGGTGCAGCAACAATCGACTCTGCAATTTTAGTAATTGCTGCAAACGAAGGAATCAAACCCCAAACAAAAGAACACCTAATGGCTTTACAAGCAAAAAAAATAAACAACATAATAATTGTTCAAAACAAAATAGATTTAGTCTCAAAGGAACAAGCCCTAAAAAATCATAAAGAAATAAAAGAATTTGTAAATGGAACTTTGGCAGAGAATTCTCCGATTGTTCCAATTTCTGCACAGCAGGGAGTTAACATGGATAAATTATTAGAAGAAATCTGCAAATTAAAAATTCCAGAAAAAGATTTAGAATCAAAACCAATTTTTCTGGTTGCAAGAAGTTTTGACATAAACAAACCCGGAACAAAAATCCAGAATTTAAAAGGAGGTGTTTTAGGAGGAATTTTAAAAAAAGGAAAATTAAAAATTGGAGAGGAAATAGAAATCAAGCCAGGTTTAAGTTTTAAAAAAAACAATCAACAGACTTATCAAACATTAACAACAAAAATTCTCTCTCTACATAAGGGAAGTGAATCTGTCCAGGAAATAACCCCCGGAGCAAGCATTTCAATTGAAACAGAGTTAGATTCTTTTCTTACAAAAACAGATTCTCTAACAGGCTGTTTGGTCTCAACAAAAAATAATCTTCCAGAAATAAGTCACAATATAAAAATAAAATCAGAATTATTCAAAGAGGTTTTAGGAATGGAAAAAAAGGAAAAAGTCGAACCTTTGAAAACAAAAGAAATATTAATGCTAAGTGTAAACACCACAATAACAGTGGGAGCAATAAAAACAATCAAAGGCGATGAAACTGAACTAGACTTGAACATTCCAATAGTTGCTCTAAAAGGAGACAACGTCGGAATCGCAAGAAACATTGACAAACACTGGAGATTAATTGGTTTTGGAGAAATCTTAGAATAAATTTATAAACTCTTTTCCCCTAAATAATTCATGAAAAAAATATTTTTACTTTTCATAATAATTCTATTAACAAGTTCTATATTTGCCATAACAGATTCTGCAGTTAACCAAAAACAAGGAACAGATAATTCTGCATCTGTTACTACAACTCAAATCCAAGAAAAGACTTTAACACAATCTCAAATACAAAAAGTGATTCAGGAAAAAAATAGATTACAATCTAAAATGCAAAATAACGAGTGCCCAGAAAAATGCACTTGCGATGGTTCTACTACAAAATGTAAATTTACAAATGGAACAAGAGAAATGATAATCCAAGCAGGCAAATCAGGGAACACAATTGTTCAAGTAAAAGGAGTGAATATGTCTACAAAAGTGGAATTATATCAAGCAGACGACGGAGAAATTTATGGAGTTTTCAAAAATGATGAAACTAAAAGAATCAAAATAATGCCTGATGAAATTCAATCAAGATTAACAGAAAGAATTGGTGGGCTTGAAGAACACGAAATAGAACTAAATGAAAATGGAGAATACCAAATTCAAGCAAGAAAAAAAGCAAGGCTATTTGGGCTCATTCCTGTAAGAAAAAGGATAAGATTTGAAATGAATTCTGAAACAGGAGAAGTAATAAGAGAACGAACTTCTTGGTGGAGTTTTTTAGCAAAAGACGAATTGATTGTTGGCAACACTTGTGCAACAGTTAGCCCTAATTCAAGAAATGAATGTTGCCAAACAAAAGGTTTTGATTCTTACAATCAGGAAACAAACGAATGCGAACTCACAGCCTCAATAGAAGAAGTTGCTGAATAAATGCAATAAACTTTATAATCTCTAATTTTTTTAATTCTTTATGGTGATTTATTCACACTCTCGTCTATCTACTTTTGAACAATGTCCTCTTAAATTCAAGTTCAGATACATTGACAAAATAATTCCTGAAATAGAAAAGACAATTGAAATTCATTTAGGTTCAACAGTCCACGAAGTTTTAGAATGGCTCTACACCCAAGTTCAAAATAAAAAACTCCCAACAATAGATGAAACAATTGTTTACTATGCACAAAAATGGGAAGAAACATTCACTCCTGAAATAGTAATAGTAAAAACAGATTTAACCCAAAAAGATTATTTTGATAAAGGTGTTCAATTCCTTCTTGATTATTACACAAAGCACCAACCATTTGACGACAACACAATTGAAATAGAAAAAAAAATATTAATCGCTCTTGATGAACAAAAAAAATACAAACTTCAAGGTTTCATAGATAGATTAGTTCATAATAAAAAAACAGATGAATATGAAATCCACGACTATAAAACCGCGAACTTTCTTCCTAAACCAGAAAAATTTGAAATCGACAAACAACTCGCGTTATATTCTATAGGAATAAAAGATTTATTTGGACAAGACAAAGAAGTTTGTTTAGTCTGGCATTATCTCGCACACAACACAAAAATTTGCTCAAGAAGAACAAATGAGCAACTGCAACAACTAAAAAAAGAAACAATAGAACTAATAAACCAAATAGAAGCAACAGAAAAATTCTCCCCTCAAATTACAAAACTCTGTGACTGGTGCGAATATAAATCAATGTGTCCTGCTTGGTCAGAACAAAAAGAATTGGATATCTGGGATTAATCATACTTCAACAAAGCTTCACAAGCTATCCCGTCAGAATCTCTATCTAAATTATGAACATCATTAGACGAACCTTTGCATGCTTCAAAAACTTTCTGGGCTTCAAACTGACTTGCAAAATTATAGCAATCATAAATGTTCTTATCACACTGGGAACTTAATGAAATTATTGGCTCAACTTCTTCAAAAGATTCCTCGCTACCCTGAATTGTCTCTGAAGTCATTGACGAAAAACCCCTTTCTTGCATAAAAACCACCACAAAAAATAAAGACAAGACAATTAACAATCCTATTATCACCAAGATAATCATCTTTCTCATTACTTAATATAAGTATTAAAGTATTTAAATTTTACTGCTCACATTTTTTAATTATCTTTTTGATAAACTTAACATCTTCTTCAACTTCTTTTGCACCTATTGTGGTTTCAAGTGTAATTTCAGAATTTTTTGGGTATAAAGACAAAATCTCTTTCCAATCATAATCAAAGTCCTTTAAAGAAAGATGAGTTTTGTAACCATTTTGTCCTCCAATATGGAAGTGAGAAGGATTTAATTTTAAAAAATCTTTTATTACTTCAAACACTTCCAGTTTAGATCCTCTTGCACACTCAATAGCATGATTAACGTCAAAACAAAAACCAACTTTTGTTTCTTTAATTATCTCTTTGATGTCTTCTGGAAAAGAACCAACTCCCTCTATAATATTCTCTACCAAAATTCTCTTGTCATTAACTTCTTTAAGAAATTCTATAGTTGAATCAATAGAAAATAACCTGCCTTTTTTCATCCCTGGATGAATAATTATTTTTTTAGAACCTGAAAAATCCGCTATCTTTCTCGCAAAATTAATTGCTTTCAAATTAAAATCCTTTTTTGATTTATCAGATAAATCAACATTCCATCGCGCATTCTCAGCATGTATCATCATCGGCAATGAAAAATTTTTCAAGAAAGAATAATCATTAGTTTGAATTGCTTGAATTTCAAAAAAATCAACCTTCTCCTTAAAATGTTTTAAAAATAAAGGATTATCAAATGTTTTAACACCTATCTTCATTCTCCATTAACACCATTATCAACAACCTTAATCAAATCAGTAACATAATCTCCTTGTTGCAATTTTACAATTCTCACACCTTGAGCAGCCCTTCCCATCACCCTAATATTTTTCAATGAAGTCCGAATAACAATTCCCTTTGCTGTTGTAATAATTATGCTATCCTCTGCATTAACTGCGACGGTTGTAACAACCTCTCCTGTTTTCCCAGAAACTTTCAAGTTAATAACTCCCTTCCCTGCCCTCGCTGTCTTCCGATAATCATTAACAGCAGTTCTTTTTCCATAACCATTCTTAGTAATTGTTAAAATAGCTTCAGTATCTAAAATCTCCAAACTAACAACTTCATCATCTTTATTCATTTTTATACCAGTCACTCCATAACTCGCTCTTCCCATTGCTCGAACAGCTTCATTATTAAATCTAATTGCTTGACCTTTTTTCGTTGCAAGGAAAACTTCTTGCCCATCTTTCACAATCTCAACACCAATCAAAACATCAGAATTATCTGCAGGTAAATTTATCGCTTTCACACCAGAAGCCCTTGGTTTTGAAAAATTACTCAAAGAAATTTTCTTAACTTGTCCTTTTTTTGTCGCCATAAACAAAGAATCAGAAAAATTCTTCACAGAAATAACATTTGTAATTTTTTCATCTTTCAATCCTAATAAATTAATCAAAGCCTTTCCTTTACTATATCTTTCAGTCATAGAAATATCATATGCCTTCAACCACAAAACTCTTCCCCTCGTCGTGAAAAACATCAGATAATCATGAGTAGAACATGTGAGCAACTGCTTTACAAAATCTCCTGTTGTCAAATTACTCCCAATCACTCCCTTGCCTCCTCTTTTCTGCTCCCGATAAGTCTGCACATCCATTCTTTTGCAATAACCTTTTTCAGTAATTGTCACTACAACTTCTCTCTTTTGAACCAAATCTTTTTCAGAAATCTCAGAAATCTTTTGCAAAACTTTCGTCCTCCGATTATCCCCATATTTAGTTTTCATCTCATTAACTTCTTTAACAATAATCTTCAAAACCTCTTTAATATCTCCTAAAATCTTCTCAAGCTCAGCAATTATCTTTTTCAATTCTTCTGATTCCTTCTTCAATTTATCAACTTCCATTGAAGTTAATTGCTGTAACCTAGTCTCCAAAACCGCCTCTGCTTGTTTCTTTGTCAACTTAAATTCCTGAACAAGCCCATCCATTGCTTCTGTCTTGCCTTTGGATTTTTTGATTAATGATATAACTGCATCAATATTTTTCAACGCAATCAAAAGTCCTTCAACAATCTCTTGTCTCTCTTTCGCCTTCTTCAATTCAAACTTCGAACGATTAATAATTATCAATTTCCTATATTTAACATATTCTTCAACAACATTTTTCAGATTCAAAACTTTTGGTTGCCCCCGAACCAAAGCCAAAAAATTAACATTAAAAGAATCCTGCATCCGAGTATATTTATACAAAGAATTAATTACAAATTTAGGATTAGCCCCTTTCCTCAATTCAAGCACAACACGAATCTTCCCCTTTGAAGACTCATCTCGCAAATCAGAAATATCTTTAATCTTTTTATCCCGAACCAAATTAGCAATCTGCGTCAGTAAAGTCGTTTTGTTAAGCATATAAGGAATCTCAGTAATCACAATAACTTCTTTGTTTTTAATTGTCTCAATTGAAGTCTTCCCTCTCATCAACATTCTTCCTCTACCTGTTTCATACAATTCTTTCATATCCCCTTGGACCATTCCTCCTGTCGGAAAATCAGGACCTGTAATAAATTCACACAAACCCGCAATAGTAATTTCAGGTTTCTTAATATAAGCAATAATCGCGTCACAAACCTCTGTTAAATTATGCGGGGGAATATTTGTCGCCATTCCAACTGCAATACCCGAAGCACCATTCAACATCAGCGTCGGAACTTTCCCCGGAAGCAACTCTGGCTCCTTAGTAGAACCATCATAATTAGGAATAAACTTAACAGTCTCCTTATCAATATCTTTCAACAAATCCAAACTCAAATTTCTCAACCTTGCTTCTGTGTATCTCATCGCTGCAGCAGAATCTCCATCAATACTTCCAAAATTTCCTTGCCCAAAAACCAACGGATACCTCAAAGAAAAATCCTGCGCCATCCGAACCATTGCTTCATAAATAGAACTATCTCCATGCGGATGATATTTACCCATAACTTCACCAACAACTCTCGCTGATTTCTTCGTCGCAGTCCCGGGCTTCAAACCCATCTGATTCATTGCATAAAGAATTCTTCTCTGCACAGGTTTCATTCCATCTTCAATCGACGGAATCGCCCGCGAAACAATAACACTCATCGCATAATCCAGATAAGCTTTTTTCATTTCTCCAGAAACTTCTGTCTGCACAATTCCTTTTTTCTCATCTTCAACAACTTTTGGATCAATTATCGGTGTCATTTTATATTATTAGAGGAACCTCCTTTCCACACTCTAAAGTAATTTTTCCTATTTCATTCAGGGCACCTATTAATGTTTTTTTTCTTTTTCCTTTTATTTGGAGGAGTCTTTCTGAAGCATAAAGTAATTTTGGTCTTCCAAAATAACCATCTAAAAAATAATTAACATTTTTGGAATCTGGAAAGCTAATCTTTACCTGATCTACAAGTTTTGGCTTAATTCTTCCAGATAATTCTCTAACAATTGTTTTTGCAAATCCTATCTCATCCTCTCTACTAGCATGAATATCTCCAACTCCACAATCTAATGCAAACATCCCTTTATGATAGGTATCTGTCCCTTCAAGAGTAATTCTATTTCCTGTTACATAAACAGATACTTCAATTTGTTTTTCTTTCTTATTCAGTGTCATTATTCTCCCCCTCCTCATAATTTATCATCAATTGATTCTCATCATCTAAATCAAAATGAGCATGTCCTTTCCACTCTCTCAACCTTTCCAATTTTTCAATCCACTCATTAATTTCCTCTTCATCTAAATTAATTTCTATAACATCCACATCAACATCTTCCTCTTCTTCATCAGAATCCTCCTCCAAAGTTCCATCTAAAAATTCTTTTTTTTCTTTTTCTATCAATTCAATATTTTTCTCTATATTTTCATCCATTTTTAATTTCCTTTAATCCAGTTAAATTTGAAGAAGATTGAATTTTTTCCCCAAGCCCATCAACAACTTCAACTCCAATTTCTCTGCAAAGTTTTGTCTCGGGAATTTCTTCTACAAACCTGTCTCCTCCTTTTGCAAAAATAATTTCATCATCTGAATACTTTTCTGCAATTGCCTTTATTGACTCACAAACACTTCTGTCCTTGTCAATTGAATCAAAAACTTCATCAACACAACGCAACTCTTGCAAAATTCTTTTCTTCTCTTCATTAAACATAAATGCTTTTCCCTTTTTCAATTCACACTGTTTATCACTATTTAACAAAATAACCAATTTATCTCCAATTCTCTTCGCCAACTGCATACATTCAATATGCCCAACATGCAACGGGTCAAAATATCCACTTACAATTATAACTTTCATGCAATCTCCTCCCTGCCTTTTATATTTATATCCTCTTCTATAGAAGGCACACCCTTGGGTGCAATTTCATCCGTGTATTTCATAAACTCCTCTTCTGTCATTTCTTCCCATCCAACATTCTTACCTTCCCATCCACATTTTCCACATCTCCACAAACCAACAGCATCCTTCTCTGTAACAACCACAACATCAAAACTCCCACACTCAGGACACTTTCTAATCTTGAAAGTCTTTGCCCCTTGTAAAGATTTTTGATTAAAATCTTTCGGGGTACGCCCTTGGGTGTCGGTTTTTTTCTCTTCAGTTTTCCCCTTCGCCTTTTCATACTCAGCAGGACTATCATAACCTTCTTTAATCCAATCTGGCGTTGATAATTTATTTTTTGTCATTATACATCCAACTCCGCATTTAATGCATTTTCCATAATAAAAGTTTTCCTCGATTGAACATCGTCCCCCATTAACATTGAAAATGTCTGGTCAGCTTCAACAGCATCTTCAATAAAAATTTTCTTAACTTTCCGCGTCTTTGGATTCATAGTCGTATCCCACAGTTGAGTAGAACTCATCTCCCCCAAACCTTTAAACCTTGTAACATTTGTCGTCCCAAGTTTATCGCTCAAAACCTTCAGTTCCTTATCTGAATAAACATAATAATCTTTCTTCTTCCTAACTCTATACAACGGAGGCATAGCCACAAAAACATTCCCATTCTCAATTAATTGAGGCATAAACCTAAAAAAGAAAGTAAGCAAAAGCGTCTTAATATGCTCCCCGTCAACATCAGCGTCAGTCATAATAATAATCCTCTTGTATCTCAATTTCTCTAAATTAAACTGTTCTCCAACACCAGTCCCAATCGCTGTAATCATATTCGTAATCTCCTCGCTCGAAAGCGCTTTCACAGGATTAGATTTCTCTACATTAAGAATCTTACCTTTCAATGGCAAAATCGCCTGGTTCTCCTTGTTACGAGCATTACGTGCACTTCCCCCTGCACTTTCTCCTTCAACCAAATACAATTCAGTATTATCAGATTTCTTATTTGAACAATCAGTAAGTTTCCCAGGCAAGCCCCCAAGAGAAAAAGCATTTTTTCTCCGAACCAAATCTTTTGCTTTTTTAGCAGCCAGCCTCGCCTTTGCAGAATCAAGTGCCTTTGACATAATCTTCTTAGCAACCGACGGGTTCTCCTCAAAAAATTCCGACAAAGCAGGAGTCATAGCAGAATCAACAAATCCCTTCACTTCAGAATTTCCAAGTTTTGTTTTTGTCTGCCCTTCAAATTGAGGCTCCCCAATCTTAATACTAACAATCGCAGTGATTCCCTCACGAACATCTTCCCCGGAAAGATTACCATTTTTCAGCATCCCTTTTTTACGGGAATAATCATTAATCACCCTCGTCAACGCGGTCTTAAAACCAAAAATATGCGTCCCTCCCTCGACAGTATTAATCGTGTTCACAAAACCAAAAATATTTTCCTGATATCCTGTATTATATTGAACAGCAATTTCCAAGATAGTCCCGTTTGTTTCTCTCTTAAAATAAATCGGCTTGTGCAAAACTTCCTTGGATTTGTTGAGCCATTTCACAAACTCAATCAAACCCCCAGCAGCAAAAAATTCCTCTTTCTTATTTTTTATTTTATCTTCTAAATTAATTTTCAAACCAGCATTCAAAAAAGCAACTTCTCTAAACCTATTCTCTAAAATTTTATAATCAAAATCAAGCACAGAAAAAATTTCTTCATCAGGCCAAAAAGTAATCTTTGTCCCGGTCTCTCTATTATTACACTTACCGATAATTTTTAATTTTGTCTTAGCATTCCCTCGTGAATATTCTTGCTGATGAATTTTTCCTTCCCGTTTTATTTCAATTATTAATTTCTTTGACAAAGCATTCACGCAAGAAATTCCCACACCATGCAATCCTCCTGAAATAGCATAAGACTTCTTGTCGAATTTTCCTCCTGCATGCAATTTTGTTAAAGCAACCTGAACAGCAGGAACTTTGTAAACTTCATGAGTTTCAACTGGAATCCCTCTCCCATTATCCTCAACAGTTACAGAACCATCTTTATTTATTTTAACATTAATCAAAGTGCAAAATCCTGCAAGAGCCTCATCAACAGAATTATCAACTGCCTCATAAACAAGATGATGCAAACCCTCCTTGCCAGTAGAGCCAATATACATCGCAGGTCTCTTTCTTACTCCTTCCAATCCTTCAAGAACTTTTATTTGTGATGCGTCATATTTCTCTACCATTTTATCAAATTGTGTAAAAAATCTGTTCAGATTTATACTAAAAAAAATGTCTAATCCTTTATAAACTTTTCTGCTTCAAAAACATATTTTATCGTCGGTAAAATAGAAATCACATGCACTGACCGCACTTGCAAATTTTGTTGTCTGAACCAATACACAAACTTGCTCCTGAACTGCTTCCTGTTGAAGTATCAGAAATTTTAATTTCCCCATTTACTTCCAGTTTCGCTGTCGGACTCGTTGTCCCGATGCCGACGTTGCCGCTCTTATCTATAACCAAATTGTCCCCACCCGACCCAGCGTTGACTGTGGTAAACACCATTTTTCCACTATTATCAGCACCATCTCTAATCACCTTCATTACACCTATTGGGTTTTCCACTCCCGCAGTATCTTTAATGTAAAATATATTACCTCCACCAAAACCATCTGCCATATCTCCTGATGTTTTTGCCAAGAAATTTCCAAAAGATACATAACTATTCGTTGTGGCGGTAGTTCTTTCAAACTTGAATGGGGCGGCTGAATCAATAACATGCAGCCTTCCTTCAGGACTCGTTGTGCCTATGCCTATGTTGCCGTTATGGTCTATTCTCATAAATTCTTCTGTTCCGTTTGTGCCCGCCCTTAATAATAAAGCTCCTTCTGTATCAGCGCTGTCTCGTATACCAATAATTGAAGCTATACGATTCGGGCCGGATGCGGAATCCTGAATCCAAAAAGATAATTGGGAACCAAAACCATCCGCCATGTTCC
>JBDRGM010000024.1:0-56697 GCA_043817815.1 archaeon | reverse complement strand
ACCACTAACACTACCATCCTGGCTTGGCGGAGCAACTCTGGCAATGATTGTCGGTTGGGTAGTTGTTATAACTACATTGCTTAGCGTAGTCCTAGCAGTAATTAAAAACTAAGATTATTTTATTTTTATTTTTATTTTTTTTAATGTTTTTTCCTATTTCTTTTATTAATAATTCATCTTTTTATGCCCTCCTTTGGAATGTTATCATAAGTTTATTTATGATAACTTCGTGTTCGCCAAAATAAAAATCTGCCTTCTCCGTCGGTAAATTCACATCCTTTAAGATTTTAAGCTTCGTTTAACACTCAAATGCGAAATTAAAATTGTCGCATAACCTCGCTGATTAAACGAAATTGTCGACGACAAAATAATTAAAAAATAAAATGTCGACAATTACGCGTAAAATCGGATGTGAACAGATTTTTTCTCACGAGGACGCTGTAGCGTCAGCTCGTGCCTCACTTCGTTCGGTCGGCGAACATCCGTTAAACAGAAAATTCCTTCGCTCCGCTCACGCCCTTTAGGGCTACAGAATTTTCCCAAATTTTTTCTTTCAGAAAAAACTTTGTTTAACTAATTGTTATGTGCAATTCCTGTGGTCGCCCCAAGAACAATAATGTTTATATAATTACAATTGATTCTCTTTATTATGTCTTTGATAATTAGTCCAAAAACAACTGAAAAAGTCCTGAAAGCATTTACTGAAAAATTAGATTTGCACAAAGTTCCAAAATCTGATGGTCGGTTTTGGCATGGCAATTTTAATGACTCATTGTATGAGGGATTGGATGGTTTAACCAAAGTATTGTTTACTGGATATTCTGGAGCTGTTGCTGGGCAAGCCATGATTGAATATGCCTCAGAATATTTACCAACCGACCAAAAACCAGAAGTATACTTTGTAGGTAGTGTATATGCTTTCAGGAATTCTGAATTAGAGCCCGGCAATCTTGTTTTTGCAAGAGACACATTTTCACCCGATAGCTTTGAACAAAGCATTTATCAAAATGCCAGGGGCAGAGGCGTTAATGATGTCACTCAACCAAATCCGCAACTGCTGGAAAGAGTTCTAGGTATTGCGCAAGAGAAATCCTTAGATTTTAGACCAAGTAAAGTTTACTGCTGTATCACACCAGGATATTTACCTGATTTTACAGAACCAACTCAGTTGATGGATGAAGCAATGTGGTGGAAGATTTCTCTTGCTGAAATTGGTGAACAAGATTGTGATTCTGGAGAATATGAAAGTGCTTCTGTATTGGCATGTAGCAGACTTTTTGGAATTCCAGCAGTTGCTTTACTTGATGTAAAGGATAAACGCTATTCAGAATCTGATTACAGAATTGCCTCTGCCGAACAGAAAAAACAAGCTCTTAATTCTATTTTAGATGTTATACGAGAATCAATTATTAGATAGGGGGCGACCACAGGAACTCTGCACTCCTTTCAGTCGCTTGGGGGACGCTGCGCTTTCGCCTTCGGCTCACCCTCACTTAACAGGGCTTAAACGGAAAATGCCTCAGCTCGGCATTTTCCCAAATTGCTCCCTACGGTCGCAACTTCGTTTAAGCCCGATGTTCCCAGCGTCGGCAAAGCCGACCAAATTTAAAATTTCATTTTTTGCCCACCCGAGATAGGAGAAAAAATCCTGCGTCCTTCGGACAGATAGCTGAAAACTTTGTTTTCAGAGAAAAACTTCTTTTACCCGACCGACGAGAAAACCAACAAAATGCTTCGCACTTTGTATAACAAGGGGTAAAAGGTTTCACTTCGTTACACCCAAATTTTTCATTTACTTTGAGGGGTTCTTAGTCCTACGGACAATTTGCCTGTCTCACTTCGAGAATTAGTTAGATTATCTTTGTAATTTGTTTAGATGCGAAATAAATAATTCCCAAAAAAACCAAACCTGACAAAATTGTTGTAATCCCTCCTCCCAATAAATCCTTAAGATAATCATAAAATGAATTTGCAAATAATCCTCCAAATACACCTCCCACGAGACCCACTAATGCACCACACCAAAACATATTTTTTTGTTTTATTGTTGGTAAATCTTTTTTTGCCATTTTAATTATAGAAGTTTCAATCTTTATATAATTAATGCACAGATACTTTTTTATATTCTCTTTTTCTATTTATTTTATGAACTTTTTAAAAAAGATATTTGGTAAGAAAAAGAAATTCAAAAGCCAGGAAGATAAGAATAGAGACTATTATCTTAAAAAAGCAGGCATGAAAGAGGAGCCTGTCAAAACTTCAAATATGCAAGAAGCATTAGAACAAGCTAACAAATTTGAACGAGAAAGAAGAAAACAAGCAAAAGAAAACAGAGAAGCAATAGGAAAGACAAAATTAAAAGGAAAGGTAATTTATAATTTTTCAGAGGAGAAATCTGAAAAATTTACTTTAAAATTTGAACTAACTGAAAAAGGAGTCATACAAACGCAAGCGGTAGATGTAAAAAATATTGCTGGTTTAGCAAATCTCTCTGGAGAACAAAAAAGTAAAATTTATGAAGAGATAAACAAATTTATTTCAAAAAACCCAAAGCCAAAAAACCCAAAAGAGAAAAATGAAATTAAAATTACTTTTGAAGGAAAATTAAAATGAATGAAAAGGCATTTAGAAAGACTTACTTTATCTTAGGATTTTTAGTTTTATTTTTGATTATATCTTTATGGAATTACAACATTCAGCAAGAAAGATATTTAGAAAATTATCTTGAATCTTCTTATCAAAATATGATAGATAATACTAGAAACAATATGTCTGAGAAATATCAAGAGGAATATGGTGTTTCCGATGAAAGATTCAATGAGTATTGGGAAGATTTCAAAAAAACCGAAGATTTTGAAATTATGAAAATAAAATATAAAGAAGAATTAAGACAAGAATATGAAAATTTAGAAAATAGTATCCCTTTTTATAAAAAAATATTTTCTAATCTAAGCATTTTTTTATTAGGAGTTCTGAGTCTAATTTTGGGTCTAATCTCAACTCCGTTAAATTTAATTCTTTCAGTTATAATTGTTATTGGTTTTTACTATATTCTTAGATGGATATATCCATTAGTTATTCCAAAAAGTATTTTAAAGAAAAAATAAAAACAAAAGAACCCCTCATTTTCTTTTTAGAAAAAAGAAACAAAAAGGGCAGGCTTTTCTCTCTAATTTTTTGGTCGTCGGAAACAACCATCCTCCTCCCCCACCCTAAAATGAAATTTTAAACTCACGAGGAAACTTTGTGTTTCAGCTCGTGCCCTTCGGGTCTGGGAACAGCAGATTAAACAGAAAAATGTTTTCGCTTCGCTCACCCTCTTTTTTCGGGACACATTTTTCCCATATTTTTGCTTCGCAAAAACACTCGAGTGTTCCGCAATTTTTCCAGCTCTGTTTCACGAGGGAAAAATTTCTACACCTCGAGCCCTATGGGTTGTTTAATCGCGATGTTCAATAAATATAAGGCGGCTTAATGTATTGTTCGTTGATTTAAACAATAATTTAGAAAACCCATGTCTTGTTTTAATGTTTGGTAATCTGGTGGAAGATCATCTAATAAAGAACTCCACTCTTTTATCATAGGATTACGAGACATGTTTGACTGTTTCCATCTACAGTCTAATAAATCAAATAGAATTCCAAATGGCATTGATGTGATTACAAAATCAATTGATCCTCCTTTTGATCCTTCAGCACCCCACCAATGTCTAACATAGATATCAAACTCATCTTTTAGACCATCAACAAGTCCAGAATACTCAGCATGAATTTGCATTGGTTTGCCCACCCTATATACTACAAAATCAACATCTGAATCATCTGAATAATCTCCATGAGTTTGAGAACCTCCACAAAATATTCCTAGCAATTTGTTTGAACTAATTGCTGGCCAAAGTCTTTTCACTTTTTTTGCACATCTCAAATATTCTCTTTCAATTTGAGCTTCTCGATTAAAATATTTAGGTGAAAGATTAGTTGGAGGTTCACTTGAATCAATTACAACATTGGGAACTTTAATTATATTTGACATTTATTACATTAGAGATCTTCTTGTATTTATAAATACGTCGCCTTATATTTACCTCTCCGTTCCTCAAATCGTTCGCTACGCTCACGACTTCGTTAAATTCTGATGTTAAACCCTTCAATGATCACTCCCCCTCCAACCATCATCATATTTTCGCTTTTTTATTCTAATATCGTAAAATGCTTTCAAGTAGATATGAAGTCGTGCTCCAAATAAAAGTATTGTCCAGTAAGTTTGTTTTAGTGTTTGTGGATATGCTAAGGCAAAAAATGTCCCTTGTTTTATTTCATTGACAAATGATTTTGTTCTTGGCATGTCTGGAGCAAGAGAGTTATAATTCTCATGACCTTTAATGTTTCGTATTTTTTGTTTGAGCCATTTTTTATAGTTGTAATTGTTCAATACATAAACTTCTGCTTTTGGCAAGTACTTTATATTATAACTTTCTTTCCAGAACAAATAAGGAATTATTCCGTCTTCAGAAGCTTCCATTGGAAATCCTTTGAGAACTCCATTTCGGATTCCAAATAAATATCCAGAACATTCAAAGAATTTTTCCTGTTCAGAAAGTCTTTCTCTGACTTTGTGGATTCCTTCAAAGACAAGGTTGCTCCAGAATCCCATAATATTATCTTTTGAATCAAGTGCAACTGGTTTGCCTGTTACACATCCTACGTTTTTGTCTTTGAATGCGTTTACTATTTCACTTACTGTATTTTCTGAGACATAAACATCTCCGTCTGTAAAAATGATTAAGTCGTCTTTGTTTTGAGAATAGATGTTTTCTAAGAAAATATTTAGCGCATAGCTTTTTCCTTCTCCAGGGTCTAAGAAGAAATCAATTTTATTTTTGTATTTGTTTTTTAGTAATTTTTCAACTTCAGGAAAAGGGTCAATAACAGTGATTCTTAATTTTTCTTCTATGTCTTGATTTAGAAATGAGCCAACACACTTTAGGGTGGATTCTGGTTCTTTGTAAGAGGTGATAATTACATCAATCATTTTATTCTGTTTCAATTAAATCTTCTGCAAGTCTTATCACCACTATATTTTTTTTACTGCCTATGGTTTCTGCTTCTATTCTGTACTTTACTTTGCCCTGCTTTATCCCTTTTCCAGAGGTCTCAACTTTTTTTACAACAGACTTTTCTCCATAAACAGTTATAACATCTCCTTCTTTTACTTCACTTGCTTTCTTTTTTGGCATAAAATATTTCAAAGAGCAGTTTATATAAAGTTTGTGTAGATGTGAAGTATACTTCCCCCTCCTCCCAAAATACGTGCTAACGCAGATTGATGTGATGTAGTTAATAGAAAAGATTTTGTTAATGGACGATGTTAGTTAAGATATAAAGTGACTATCAATGCTCCAATAGATTTTAAAGAAAAGGGATTATGTAAAAACATGACTAATGCGATAGTACTTGTGTCAGGAGGATTAGATAGTGTTGTTTTGGCACATTATCTGAAAAAAGTTGAGAAAGTTGACAAACTGAAATTTGTTTTCTTTGATTACGGACAGAAGTCTTTAGAAGAAGAACTATATTGTGTTAAGAAAGTTGCTCGTGAGTTAGATGCTGAGTTGAAGGTTGTTGATGTTAAATGGTTAGGTGAAGTTAGTACTTCTTTGATAAACAAAGAGGTTAGAGACGAAGATGTTAAGAAGGTTGAAGATGATGATTTAGTTTCATGGTATGTTCCTTGTAGAAATGCTTTGTTTTTGTTGATTGGTCTTAGTTTTGCAGAATCTGAATTAATTTCAAAAGGTGAAAAGTACGATGTTTATATTGGGATAAAACACGAAGGTGAGTTGCAATTTAAAGACACAACTCCTGAATTTCTAGAACAGATGAATAAAACTTCTGGCTTTTGTACTCAAGAGGGGAATCTTAAGTTCAAAGCTCCTTTTTTAGAAAAAGATAAAGAAGAAGTTATTGAGTTAGCAAAAGAACTTGGGGTTGACTTAAAGCAGACTTGTAGTTGTTATGTTGGAAGAGGGTTTGAGGATGGAGTCCCTGTTCATTGCGGTGTTTGTGCAGGATGTAAATCACGTAAGAAGGCGTTTAGATTTTGTGAGGTTGAAGATGTGAGTGTGTATGAAAATGTGTAGGCCAAATAAAGTTAGATGTTTCAAATGTTTTGAATGGTTTGATAAAGAGAAACAAAAAGTTGAGCAGTGTAAAAAGTGTGGAGATTTCAAATGTCCTTTATGTTCTGCATGTATGTGTGATTTAACTAAGGAAGAAAAAAGAGTTGTAATGGCAATGATTCATACTTATGAGAATTTCTTAAACGAAAAATATGGAGAGGATTATGATTTTGAAGTGCATGAAAGGGTTGAGAAAGAATTAGGTTAAATCAGTTCCCTTAATTAAATATTTTAAAGGAATATTTAATTCGCCCTCTCCTCTTTTAACAATAACTAAACAATCTAAAATATCTGTTCCTGTAGGTTCTAAAACTTCGATTATTCCTCTCAAAGTTCCTCCAGTAGTAAAAACATCATCAATTATCGAAACAAAATCAGAAGGAGTTGGCACATAGCCATCAATAATTGAATCAAGACCATATCCTTTTGTTTGTTTCCTTATTAAAGTTAGGTGAATTCCTAGTCTATCCGCAATAATAGAGGCGGGTGAAATCCCTCCATGACCTGAGCCTGCAACACAATTAACTCTCTTATCTAAAGACTCACACAAATAATCGCAAATTAATTTTCTAGCAGAAGGATAACCATATGCTTTTTTTATATCTATATAAAAATTTGTCTCTTCACCATGACTTAGAACAATGTCTCCTTTTTTAATTACCTTAACAATATTTAATTGATTTATCAAATCTTTTACCATTTTTAAGCCCTATACCTCATTTTATCATACCAAATTTTAAATGAGATAGGCATGCTTCTGAAAGTTGGTTTCATTATTCTTTCTCTGATTAAATCCTGAACAGCGACGAGTCTTAAAACAATTAACGAAGAATTTGAGTTACTCAAATTTTTTCTTACTCTTTCTGGTTCTAATAAATAATTGATTAGTGTGTTTGGCATTAATCCAAATCTGGATTCTGTTGCAGGTCCACGCATCATATTGAGGATTAGATTGAGGTATATGTTTTTTCTTTTGAGGCGGATGTGTTTGCTTCTGTCCCAGTAGTTTAACTCTGCTGCTGTGTCTTTTTCTGTTTTGATTGTTCCATCTGATTTTGCTTTTCTGTAAAGTTGTGAGCCTGGAAAGAAAACTAAGTTGTTTACTGAGAGGTAAAATGGTTTTGGAAGTTTTTGAAGAAGTCTTATCATGTTTATGATGTCCTCTGGTTTTTCATAAGGATTACATGTTATAACATCGTACATGGTAGCTAGTTTATCTTTGTATTTGTTGAGGATATTTGCAGCGTTTATGACATGCGTGTCTGTCTGATTTCTGTGATAAATTTCTTTGTTTGCTCTTTCTGCTCCTTGAATACCAATTATAATATCTGTGCAACCTGCATCAACAAGAAGTTTTATTTTTTCATCTGAAATTGTCCGCGGGTCTCCTAAACATTTGAAACGCATGTTTACCTTTTCTCTGTATAATTTACAGAATTTTTTAATGTCTTCCAAAGGTCTTAATGAGAAAGTGTCGTCGCGAATATCAAAATAACCTAGAGAATTTGGAAATTTCTTCTTTAATTCTAAGATTCCATTTATTATGTATTCTGGAGAGTTCCACCTCATTATTTGCTTTCTTTTTCCTTCATAGAGCTTGTTGAAAAAAGAGTTACTACAATAATCACATCCATAAGGACATCCTCTTCCTGTTAAGAAGAATATTTGTCCTGCTAAATCTTGTTCAATAAATTTTCTTATTCCCCCGCTTTCTAAGATGTAATGATCCTTTATGTCAAAGTCTGGGATTGGTAATTTATCTAGATTGTCTATTACTGGTCTTACTGGATTTTTGACTGTTTGATTATCTTCTTTAATCCATAAGTTTTTTATTTTGTTGATTGGTTTGTTTTCTTCAATTGCTTTTACTAAATCTAGAATTGCTCCTTCGCCTTCACCAACACAAACAATATCTGAATATCTTATGCAATCCTCTGGTGAAATTGTTGCGTGTACTCCTCCATATACTATTGGAGCACTTACGCGTGATTTTAAAAATGAGATTATTCTTGCTGCTCTCTTTGAAGTTGATGCAAAAGAATTTATTCCTATCAACTGAGAGTCTTTACACATCATCAAGAGTTTGTTGAGCTCTTGTCTTGTATAATTCCTTGAATAGTCTTCGCTTAATGACATAAAAACTGTTTTCACATTATGCCCTGCTTTTTTTAAAACTGCAGAGATTGTCCTGATTCCCTGGTCAGATGGAAATGTCGCGGGGGAGATTAAAGTTATTTTCATTTTTATTGAATTCGTTGTCCATATATTCTTTGAAAGTCATTTTAAAATATTTGCCGTAGACTGCTACTCTTGTTCTTGGGCGGTACATGTCTAAAAAATCCACAACGTCTGCTCTGAATTTATGCTTGACTCCTGAAATTGCTTTTAGGAATACTTCTGGATGTATAACTGCAGAACCCATGTTAATGTAATGGAATGGTTTTTCATTAAACCTTTTTTTTAGAATCTCGAAATCTCTTTGGGACTTTCTTCCTAAAACTCCCCAGTCATCAGAAAATAACTGCCAGTAATCGCATCCTAAGGCAGTAAATAAAAGAACAGGAATTCCCCGGTCTTTACAAAATTTCGCAAGAGAGCCTTCTGGAGGTTCTTTATTTCCTTTTAACCATTCTAAGAGATATAAACTTGAAAACTTTATTCTTTCGTGAGTGTTTACTAATTCGCTTATTGGAACTGAAGTGTATCCTTCAAGAGCTAATTGAAAATCATGAAATATTGCCCCGCCATTATAAATTATCATTTCTATCTGGTCTATGTTTTTCTTTAAATCCTCTCCAATACCTGTTTTTATTACTGCTCCACCAATTCCAATTATCTTTTTCATTAAAATTGTAAAATGAATTTACTTTTAAGTATTATGTAGAAGTGCGACATATATTTTAGAAAAGTATATTTGAGTTATATAAATGCTTTAAATGAAAGTGGGGGATTGAGAGGTATGAAGGCCGTTGTAATTGCAGGTGGAAAAGGGATTAGATTAGAGGAAATGACTAAGGAGAAGAACAAGGCAATGCTTGAAATTTATGATAAAACATTATTAGAAAATAATCTTGACAGGGCAATAGATGCAGAAGTTACTGAGATAATACTTGTTCTTTGTTATAAGCCCGAGGAAATTATTAAAAAAATAGGTGAGAAATATAAGGAAGTTAAGGTGACTTATGTACTCGAAAAAAGAGGAGAGGGGATAGTTAATGCCATTAAGAATGCAAAAGAAGCAATTGGAAAGAGTGATTTTATATTGATGCTTGGAGACGAGGTCATGGTTAAGCCAGATATGAAAGGGATGCTAAGGAAATTTAAGAGAGAAGAGTTATTTGCAGTTTGTGGAGTTGTGCGTGAGGAGGATAAATCAAGCATTAAAAAAACGTATTCTGTAATGATAAATGATTTAGGTAGGACTTTTAGATTAGTAGAGAAACCAAGGTTTCCGATTAATAACTTAAAGGGGACAGGCCATTGTATTTTTAGAAATGAAATTTTGGAGTATATTGAAAAAACTCCTATTAACATGTATCGAAATCAGAAAGAGATGGTAGATATGATTCAGTGTGCAATTGATGATGGAAAGAAAGTAAAAGTGTATACTATTGCAGAAGGTTATATTAACATAAACACCTATGAGGATTTACATTATGCAAAAGAAATGATTAGGGAGAGTAATCCGAAAGTATTGATTGTTCATAATCAAATGAAGTATTATGGCGGAGGAGAGTTGTTAATTGTGGAATTAGCAAATGAACTTACAAGAAGAGGGATAAAAAATGATATTCTTGCTTTATCAAGTTCTAAGGAAGTTGAAACTCAGTTGTTGAATACAGAAGTTATAATTCCAAAAAACAATATAGATTTGAATCCTCCTGGTTATAAGAATATGCTGGATATTCTTGATGCAATAAAAGCCTTTAGAAAAAAACTTAGTGAAATAAAAGATAATTATGATGTAATTAATTTTCATGATTTTCCTGTTACTTGGACTTTATGGCCAAAGAAAAAACCTGCTGTGTGGTTTATGAATCTACCTCCAAGTTTATTTAGTAAACCAGATGCAGGATTTTTTTATAAGACACTGCACAAAATAAGGGTATGGGTAGATAGATTTATCATCAGAAGAAGTATGGATGTAATTACTGTTGCAGAAGAATTAAATCAGATTAGAGCAAGAGAGAGATATGGAAGAAATGCTAAGTTAATTGATTTTGGAATAGATTATGATTTTTTTTCAGGAGGAAATGCTGAGAAGGCTATTAAGAGTTTCAATTTGAAAAATAAATTTGTTGTTGTTCAGTCTGGAATTTTATGTGATGTCAAAAATCAGTTTGAGAGCATAAAAGCAGTTGAAAAAGTAAAAGACAAGATTCCTAATATCTTACTTATTTTTACAGGAAGAGAAGATTCTGAATATAAGGAAAAACTCGAAAAGTATGTGAAAGAGAAGAAATTGGAAAAGCATGTTTTATTTGCTGGTTATCTTAAGACAAGAAATGAATTAAGAGATTTGTATAAAGCAGCAGATGTTGGGCTTTTTCCAACTAAAAAACAGGGGGGAATACTTGTTCCTCTTGAAGCATTGTGTGCAGAACTTCCTGTGATTGTATCTCTAGAAATTGAAACCGCATCATTGATGAAGAAAAAAGAATTGGGAATTGTTACAAGCGATTATTCAAAATTCTTATTAGATATTCATAAGCACAAGAAGGAATATAAGGAGAAAGCAAAGAAAGGTGCAATGTTTGTTAAAGATAACTTAAGCTGGAAAGCCTTTACTGATAAAATGGTTCAGGCTTATATGTATGCTTGGAAAATGTATAAGGAATAATTAACCTAACATTTTGTTATTTTTTAAAGCTCTCATAGAATTAATAATTGAATCATAGACAGGACCGTAGAATCTTCCTTGGTTATTTAATTCTCCTGCAATTTTTTCAAGACTTCTATAAGGAACTGTAAAATGATGGCCTTCCTTCTCTTTAATTGCTCCTTCTTTGATGCCCATTATAACTTTTTCTCTAAATTCTAATATACTTTCTAAGTTTTCAAAATAAGGAAAATCTGAAAGAACATTTTCGCACGTAAAACTTGCTAATGGCGGGTAATAATCTCCTGCCTTAAATGGAAGAAAATCAACTGCTCTTCCATCAAATAAAAATCGAGCATATTCAATTCCTGCTTCTTCAAATAATTCTGTTCTTGCAGTTTCAAGTAAAGGCACTCTAAACTTTCCAAAACCAGAAGCAGCATTTTGGAAGGAATATTCTGATTCAATATTTTTTCCTCTTACTTGGAGTAGTACTAAATATCTTGAAGTATCAACACAATTAACAAAAACTCCAGTCATTGAGCATTTTAGTTCAGGTTTGCCCTCTGGGGTTTTAGCAAAAGGGTGAAGATAAGGGATTGTGTTTAATTCCAAAGCCTTTCCAGCAGGAGAAGAATTGGAAAGAGTTATTTCTTTTATTCCTTGTTTTAATTGTGCTCCAGGAAAATTATCATATTGTTCTCTCAATTTTTCCCAGTTCTCAACTTCAGAAGGAGTTAAATCATCTGAAATTTTAATATCAAAAGGTTTTCCACTAGTATTTACTTCGTTACAGAAATTGATCATGTCCTGTTCTGTCTGGATTTGCATGAACATATCTCTTCCCCTAAGTTTAAAAATATTATTGTAATCAATTTCACCGTTCCCCCAGTGTCTTCAAAGGGTGTTTTCTTAAATTCCTAACCATCTCACAGAGGAGGTAGCAATGTTCATAACAATCCATTTCCTTTATTTTTTTAGTATAGTTTTTTGGGATTGCTATTTTACCATTTATGTTCCCAAAAGGTTTTATTATTCCAACAAGGTTTTCACATGGATAAACGTCTCCTGTAAAATCTATGTAAATTGAATTTGTTCCTGCATAGCATCTATCTGTTACTGTCTGATTATTGTAAACTTTTTTGAAAAACAGAAGGTAAGTGTCGTCGAAAAAGGGTCTTTTTCTTTCTGAATAAATTTTTTTTAATTGCTCGAGAACTTTTTGTTTTTGAGTTTCATTTAATCCCCTTCCTTTTTCTGTTTCAAGTCTTCCATAATCCATTTCTGGATTAAGCAAAATATTCAGATTTTGTTTTTTTGCGAAATCCCATGCCCATAATAACTGGTCATGATTTTCTTTTGTTACTGTGAAAATTAAGTTTATATTCTGATTGATGTTTTTTAACCCTTCAATTGTCTTTAGCAATTTTTTGAAGTTTCCTTTTACGCCTCTTGTCTCATCATGAGTCTCTTCTTTTCCATTAAATGACATTGTTATCAATACATCTCTTGGCATATTCATTACCTTTTTAATAATTGTTTCTGGAAGAAGTGCATTGGATAAAATAGTTATATGAAGTTTGGGATTTTGTTTCTTGAACATGTTTACAACCTCATCTAAATCTTTTCTTAAAAAAGGCTCTCCACCTGTCAACACAAGAAATCTTACCTCTTTGAATAATCTTGATTTTGCAAGTTTTTCTAAATCTTCAAAACTCGGTTCAACTCTATCTTTATTTTTCCAAAGAGAACAAGTTTTACATCTTGAATTGCATAGATTTGTGACAGAAAGTATAACTCTTCTTAATTTCTTTGAGGGTAAAATATTTTCTATTGCATATATGTAATCTGTTTTCATTTTATTTTTTTATATCAACCCTCTTCTCATAAGCAGGACACAACCTACACTCCTCTGGGCATTCATTTCTTCTAATCATCTTCCTCATCATAATGTATTTTGGTGAATACCATATTTCTCTAAAGGGCTTTTCTAAAGCATTTCCTAATGACATCTTTTTTTGCCACTCTCGCTGATTTGCTTCGTTTTGACCACAACAAGGAGTCACATGACCTGTTACAAAAATAAAAGGCATGATAAGTTCTTTGCAGTTGCTCATAGGAGGTTTTCTTTCAAGAGACTCTGTTTCTTTTTTAGAATTCATATTTATTGTAATAGGTATTTTATATTTTTCTGCCTTTTCTCTAATTCTATTAACATAATCTTTGTCAATATCAACAGCATATTTTTCTGCTTCTTTAAAACTATGAATCATGGGTGTTACAAGTATTTCTCCAATTTCTGTATTAAGTGAATGCACAAAGTCTAAGAATTTTAGTAGTTCGTCTTTTGATTCGCTTGTGATAATGTAGTGAAAACTCAATATTGGAAATCTTTTTTTCATTTGTTTTTTTAGCTCTACAAATCTTTTGATATTCTTTTCAATTAATTCATAGTCACTTCCTTGGCATACTTTTTCAAAAGATTTTTTTGTTGCTCCATAAGTTGAGACAAATTGAAAATCAGGGCCAATCTCTATTAGTTCTTTTATTTTGGAATCATCTTCAAAATGGGTGAAATGGTCAAATACTTCAATGAGTGTTCCTTTGCTTTTTGCATATGCGAGCATTTTGTGATAATCTTTATTGAGATAAGATGAACCAATTCCTGTTAAGCCAAGCCATTTTGGTTTTCCAAAATCATCAAAGATTTTTTTAAATTGTTCAAAAGTCATGTTTTTTGAAGGCTCTTTCCAATATGTATGCTCACAACAAACACATTTCAAATTACAAACAGTTGTTGGTTCTATTTCTAAAAAAGGCGGGAATAAATCAATTCCAATCTTAGGTAAGAACTTGTTTAATATGAATGAGGACCATCTTCGATTCCACCACAAGGGATAAACCCAAAACATATTATAGATTTCTCTGAATCGTCTTTCAAATACAAAATGAGATAAAAGCTTAATCTTATGCGAGAAGGGCATTGTTGGCATTGAAAGAAAAAAATTGAGAGGTATTTAAAGATTATTGAGGGAAGATTGAATATTAGTATAACCTTGATACATAAATTCTTTTAAATGTGAATTAGGGTATTAAATTAATCATGACAAAAAAGATATTATTTTTGAAAGCGCGAACGGGAATGGATGATCCGTCTCCTCCGATGTCATTTAGTTTTCTTGGCAGGATTGCAGAGGATAAAGGTTATGAAGTGTTAGTTGAAAATCTTAATGCACAATATAATGAGAAAACAAACGAAGATATTGTTGAGTTGATTAAGAAAGAAAAGCCTTCAATTGTTGGTGTGCATGTTTTTACAAATGCTGCAAGATATTCCTATAAATTAATGAAAGATATTAAACCTTATTGTGAGCTTCTTATTGTTGGTGGACCTCATTCAACAGCATGTCCTGAAGAGGTTTTGGAAAGGGGGGCTGATATTGCTTTTATTGGAGAGGCTGAAATTTCATTTAAGAAATTTTTAGAGGCAGTTGATTCAAAAAAAAGTTTTAAAAAAATTAAAGGCCTGGCATATAAAGATAAAGGAAAAATTATAAACACTGGAAATGCAGAGATTGTTAATGATTTGGATAGTATCCCTCTTCCTGATAAAAAGATAAACAGAAAGTCTGATTATGTTAGAATTAAAAATGAAATAAATAATTTTGGACAGATTTTATCTACAAGAGGTTGTCCTGGCAAGTGTACTTATTGCTTTACTCTATTTGAAAAACGATTTAGAATTATGTCTGCTAAAAAAGTTTTTGAAGAGATTACATATCTTCAAAAAGAGTATGGTGTTGATTTTATTAATTTTATTGATGATGCATTTACTATTAACAAGAAAAGAGTGATAGAACTTTGTGATTTATTTGTAGAATCAAAATCTAAATTAAAGTGGTCATGTGGAACAAGGGTTGATTTTTTAGATAGAGATATGATTAAGAAGATGAAACAGGCAGGGTGTGAGTTAATAATTTTAGGAATTGAAAATTCTGTGCCTAAGACCTTGTTAGGAATGAATAAAGTAATTGGGGCTAATGGCGTGACAACGCCTGAAGAATATACTAAACGTGCGGATGATATTTTAAAATGGTGCGGGGAATTTGATGTAAGAGTGGGAACTAATATTCTGTGTGGGTTTCCTTGGGAAAATCCAGAAGATATGAAAGAGATGCAAAAATATATTCATCGAATTAAACATAATATTACTCAAGGGTTTTATGGGGGGATACTTCAGCCTCAGCCAGGGACAGATATGTATGATAAGTATGCAAAAGAATATGGATTTGAAAAATGGTGGATTGATAAAAAGCCTTTATTCAAAGATGATTACAGACCTTTTTTTATGTCTTATTATCATCAGTATTGGGACCACTTGCATAATAATTTTTTTAAATTTGATAAAAAATATTTCAGAGAGATAGATAAATTATACAAAATTATGGGAAAATGGAATTTGTATATTTTCACAAAAAGGAGATTTAAGAATTTGATTTCAGTTCAGATTGTTTATCAGGGATTGTTTGTGTTAAGTAATATCTCAATATTGTTGCATAGTCTTTCTCCAAATTTAGAAAGAAAACTTATGGAGAGAATTAAAAAATTCAGTTATAGGTTTAAATTTAGGTCTGGAAAATGAAGATTAAAACAGTATTAATTGCTCATGCTTCACATGCTGTCTGGGCAGTATGCCAAAAAACACCTAGAGAGATGATTGTGGGAGATTGGTTTTCACTGACTGCTAAACAGATTAAGAGATTTTATCCTAAGATTGAAGTGGAGTGTTGGTGTCCTGAAAAGATAAAAAAGAATATGGAATTTAATGAATCGGGTGTTAGATATAGGCAATTTCCTACAACTTTCTCCCCAATGTATGGGCTTGATTTTTCAATATCTATGTTAAAAGAATTAAAAAAAGAGGTTAAAAAAAGTGAAAAAGAAGGTTATAAATTAATTTTTCATTTGCATGAATATCATAATCTGCATGGGCTTCTTATTTCCACTCTCTTCAAAAATCAAAATATAATTGCCCAACATCATGGAGGGAGTTGGCCATTAAAACTTGTGAGAGAGATTAAAGAATACAGATTGTTTTTTCCTGCATTTTTGCTAGGTCAATTATGGGAAAATCGTGTTTTGAAAAATGTGAAAATCTTTTACCCACTTAGTTCTTTTGAAATTGAATACTTGACAAAAAGGGCCCCAAATTCCAAAATAAAATTCCAAACAATGGGAATTGATGATTATTATTTTGATTATATGGATAAGAAACTTGCTCGCAAAAAAGTTGGATGGCCCTTGAACAAAAAAATTCTTTTATATCTGGGAAGGATAAACAAATTTAAGGGGATTCCATATTTATTAGATGCTATGAAAGAACTTCCAGATATTGAATTGAAAATAATTGGGTGGGGAGAACAAGAAAAATATGAAGAAGAAACTAAATTAAGAGAACTAAAAAATGTTGAATTTTTAGGGCCTATTTTTGATAAGGAAAAACTTCCATATTTTAGTGCGGCAGACGCGTTTATATTACCTTCAGCGGCAAAAGAAGGGGCTTCTGTAACAGTGATGGAAGCTATGGCAAGAAATTTGCCTATTGTGTCTACAGATGTTGCGGGAATGCCTCTTGTGATAAAAAACAACCAAGAAGGACTATTAATAAAAAAGAAAAATTCGGAGGAAATTGTTAAGGCAGTTAAAGGAATTTTAAAGTGGAAGAAAAAGAATGTGAAAAAATATGCAGAAAGGTATAGATGGGAGAAGATTATTGATGATACAGTTAAGGATTATGAGGAGATGTAGGTAAAATACCTCAATAATACTTATAAACAAATAATAGATTTATCAAATATGAATGAAAAAAAGAAAGTGGTTTTAATGTATCCAAATCCCAAATGGGCAGAATTCATGGAAAGAACAAGTTGGATAATGCACCCTTATAATTTATGTCTTATTGCAGCGATGGTTGAAAAAGATTATGATGTAAAAATCATCGATGCTAATTTAGATAATTTATCTGTCGAAGATTTTTCTGAATCAATAAGAAATATGCAGCCAGATATTGTGGGAATATCTACAATTACAAATGAATACACTGCTTCTGCATTGATAGCAGCTAAAACTATAAAGGAAACCAGTCCAAACACAAAAGTTGTTCTTGGAGGAGTTAGTGTAATTTCTGATCATAAACCATTTATTCAAAGCCCTTATGTTGACTGTGTTGTTGTGGGGGAAGGGGAATATGCATTTAAACAGCTTTGTGATTTTTTAAGTGAAAAAGGGAACTTCCCAGAAAGAGGCGTGTTATATAAAGAACATGGACAAATTAGGGGAGGTGGAAGAGTTGATTTTATTGAGGATCTTGATGCACTCCCTTTGCCGGCATATCACCTTGTTGATCTTACGAAATATACAAACCAAATACAAAGAGAAAGCGTTGACAGACCAAGAGCGATGCCTTATGCGAGAGTTCTTACTTCAAGAGGATGCCCATATGGGTGTTGTTTTTGTGAAGTTGAATCTATCTCTGGAAAGAAAATAAGATTCAGGAGTTTAAAGAGCATCACTGAGGAGATAGAGTGGTTAATCAGAGACTATGGCATAAAGGCTTTATCTTTTGATGATGATAATCTTACTGCAAACAGAGAAAGAGCTAAAGAGTTATTTAGAATAATGATTGACAGAAAATATAATTTAAAATGGTATAATTCTGCAGTAGGACTTTTTACATTAGATGATGAGATACTTGACTTGATGAAAGAGAGTGGTTGCCAGTTTTTAGGAGTTGCAATTGAAAGTGGTAATCAGAGAGTGCTAAAAGATATTATTCACAAGCCAATTGATTTAGTACAAGCAAAAGAAATGATAGAAAAAATAAAACAGAGGGGTATTGACTTGTCAGTTAATTTTATAATTGGATTTCCAGGAGAAACATGGGAAGAGATACGGGAGACAATTAAATTTGCAGAGGAGATAGATGTTGATTATGCTAAGATATTTATTGCGACTCCTCTTCCAAATACAGAACTTTATAGGATAACAAAAGAGGGAGGTTATCTTAAGGAGGGTTTTGAATTTAACAAACATTTGTGGACAGACGGATGGATAAAAAGTTCTGAATTTCGTCCTCAAGACTTGAAGGTTTTAAGAGCTTATGAATGGGATAGAATTAATTTTTCAAGTCCTGAAAAAAGAAAGAATATTGCAAGGATGATGGGAATTAGTGAAGAAAGATTAGATGAGATTAGAAAGGATACCTTGAAGAGGGCTAATCCTTAGATTAAAAGAGATCGAATTTAAAATGGAAAAAATATTGATTATAAAAACAGGTTACACTGAATTTTTAGAAGGCGAAAATAATTCAAGAAAGGTAAGTTATGGCGATGTTTTGAGAGTTACTCCGTTACTGCATAAATACAAGGGGGACCATGTTACTTGGGTTACTGATAAAAAAGCATTTCCACTTCTAAAAGAAAATCCTTATATTAACCGCCTATTGGAATATGATTTCACAACAGCGTTGCAGTTGCAATCTGAAGAATTTGACAGAGTTATTAATTTAGAAAAAATTCCAGGTATATGTGCGCTGTCTGATAAGATTCGCGCAAGAAGAGCAAGGTATGGCTTTACATTTAATACCCAAACAGGAACAGCAGAAGCATTGGATAAGGCTGTTGAGGTTCTTGCAGTTGGCGCAAGTCCAGAAGTGAAGAAGGGGAATCTAAAAATCTTTCATGAACTCTTATTTGAAATGGTTGATAAAAAATGGGAAAAAGAAGAAATTATTTTAGGTTATCGACCAAGAACAGTTGAGATTTATGATGTTGGATTGAATATTCATGTTGGAGAAAAATGGCCGACAAAATTATGGCCAAAAGAATATTGGGATAAACTAGAAAGTATGCTAATAGAAAAAGGGTATAAAGTCAGCAGGCAAGATAAGCAAGGACCTAAAGTTTTAGAAAACCTTTATGAATATATGGACTGGATAAATTCTTGTAAATTAATTATTAGTTGCGATAGTCTTGGGCTACATCTGAGTCTTGCACTTGGAAAAAAAGTTTTTGGATTATTTGGCCCCACACCCCACAGAGAAGTATATTTTCATGGAAGAGGAATAGCTATTCTTCCAGAGTTTATCCCTGATTGCATGCCTTGTTTTGAAGGAAAATGTAAAAGGGAAAAAAATTGCATGGGAGAAATTTCTTTAGAAAAAGTTTATAATGAAACAATTTCCCTCTTGGAAAAGATGGATGTGATAAAAAGAAGAGAATATGCTCTTGAAAGAATTTCAACAGATTATAGTAGTTGAGGGGATTATATATTCAATATCCATAATCCTTTTAAAACCAATGTAGATAATACAAAATGGTTAAAGAAAATTTATTTGAAGATGGAAGAAAAATTGATGGTTCTAAAAAACATCTGATAGTAAAACCTGCTTATGCAAGAATAGATGAAAAGAAAGGGGAAGTATATATATGGGACCATGGAGGGAATTATAGGTCTTTTTCAGAAATGATGAACCAGAGAAAAGGTATTAGTCCTGGAAGAATGTATTCTGGCTTACATAGTGCTCCTGGTTTACAGTTTGCTAACAGGGGGTTGGGAGTTGCAGAAGTTCTGACATATAGAGATAATAGATTTTTGGTAGCAACTTGTAAAAGAGGCCAAAACACTTTAGCGTTAATTAATGGCTATTATGGTAATGGAGTTGGAGGATGCCTTGAGCAAGAGGACAGGGTTCCCAAAGACATTAATGTGGCAGATTCAATATTAAGAACATCTGCAATAGAAAGTTTAGAAGAAGTAAATGTGGTCAATAATTTTGATATATCAAGAGAATGCAAAAAGATTTTGGAAGAATTCAGTGTAGTTAGGGGTAAAGAGATATTAAAAGGAAGCGTAAAGATAGTGAAGAATGCTGACCCAGTAAGTTTTGCGCCATTTGAAAATGCCGGATTTAGATATACCTCAGATATAGGTTACGAAGTGACTCCAATGGAAGGAAAATTAGAATGTTTAGTAAATTTAAGTCCATTTCCCGTTATGAGCGCTACTCAAACAGAAGGTGCAGAACCGAAATTCTTAGGAGAAAATGTAGGAATTTATTTTGATTCTCCAAATAACTGTTATCAGATAGTCACCTGTGTTCAGACCACTATCAAAAATATTGATTTTATCTTTCATGCAGAAGATAAATATAGAGATGAAGAAGGGATGGATACTTTTCTTTACAGATATGGATTAAAATTGATTAAGTTAAATGATAAGGAGATGATGGTTCCGGAAATTTTTGAGATTGAAGGTGGAAAATTGAAAAAGATTGCTCATAAGAAATTTTTGGTTTCAGAAGCATTTATTCCAGCAGATAAGGACAAGGGGGTAGTTACTAAAAGAACAATCCCATTTAGTGACGCAATACAAAACCAATATAGGTACTAAATATTCACAATCTTTTTAAATAAGATTCATTAGGTTTCTTTATTCAAAATGAGGCCAATAATAATTCCAGATACTTACAAATACATTGGAGTGTTTTTAACAATGAGATGTAATCTCAATTGCGGATTTTGTCTTAATAATTTAAAAAATTCTCAGGATTTTAACAGAATTAGATTTAGAGAGATATCCGGAAGAGAGTGGGTGGATGCTTTGAACAAGATTGAATCAAGAGAAGATGTTCCTGTTACTTTATCGGGAGGAGAGCCCTCATTACATAGGGATTTTTTTTATATATTAAATAATATAAAACCAGAATTAAACATAGATATATTGACAAACCTCCAGTGGGGGGAATTTGGAATAAAGAAATTTATTTCTGAAGTTAATCCTAATAGAATAAAGAGAAATGTTCCTTATCCTTCTATTCGCGTTTCTTATCATTCAGAACAAATGGGAAATGGGCAAAAGCTTGTTGAAAATGTTAAAGCACTACAAGATGCTGGATTTAGCATTGGGATAGAATCTGTGATGTATCCTCATCCGCAAATTATTGAGGCAATAGAGCAAATGGCACTGAAATGCAAGAATAATGGAATAAGTTTCAGACCAAAGTCGTTTACAGGAAAATTTCAAGGAACAGATGATTCTGGAAATAAATTTTCAATCTTACATGGTAATTATTCAAAGTATAGGAATTCAATATTACAACCAACCACAAAAGAATGTTTATGCAAAACCACTGAATTGTTGATTGGTCCGGATGCAAAAATTTACAGATGCCATAGAGATTTGTTTTCAGAAGAGTTTCCTGTTGGAACTTTGATTCATCCAGAATTTCAGATAAATGATGATTTTCGAGAGTGTTCTAAATATGGAGATTGCCATCCATGTGATGTAAAGGTAAAAACAAATTATAAGCAAGAATTAGGGCATACTAGCGTAAAGATTAAAGATATTAGAAATTGAGAATATTATATAGATAAAATTCAAACAAAACTCACATCATCACCATAGCAGTCTAATGCATCATGACAGAGTTCATAATCCTGTTCTCTGTTGATAATTCCTTTAATGTGTTTGTTTTTAGTATCATTTGCACAATGGTGTTTGCAACTTTCCCTAGGGTCAAAGTTTTTAAAAATTTCTTGTGCTTCTTTACTGAACCATAAGTCTTTGAATGTTCTGTTTTTTATAGAGCCAAGTTTTCCAGAATCTGCATAAGCTTTATCATGACAAAAATAAACATTACAATCTGCACCAATTACAGGAACTGTCTGCATCACATAACATTGAGGGTAATGCCTCTCTGAAACACTTGCTCCTGAAAAGTCCCCTTTATATGTATCATAAACTGCAAAACCTTCTTCTTCAAAATCCTCTTTAGCTTTTTTAATCTGACTTAGAACTTTTTCTTTTATTGGTGCGTGATATTCTCTAAAAGTCTGATTCCACATTGGAGTAATTTTAATGTGGTTTACTCCTAAATCCTTAAAGTACTTTACAGAATCATAAACCTGGTCTGCATTTTCTTTTTGAACAACATAATTAATTCCAAATTCGCATTCTTTTCTTTTCATCTTTGCAAAATTTCTGATATTTTCTGATAATTCGTAAAAGCATTTTTCAGGGACTCCTCTTATTAAAGAAAAAGATTCTGGCGTGCAAGCATTTGCAGATACTCTTACCCAATTTGCATTTGTTAGTACAATTGCTTTTCGTCCTCTTAATTCTTGTCCGTTTGTTATCATGGAAAGTTTGATTCCATTGTCAAACGTCTTTTGAATTGCTTCTTCAATGTGAGGATGAACAAGTGGTTCTCCTCCCCCGGAAAAAGTTATTGCTTTTACTCCCATCTCTTTAAAGTCATCTAATATTTCTAGAATTTTCTTTATAGGAATCTCATCAATTCTGTTCAGTTTATCACGAACTCCAACATCGCCTTCACTTGGGTCATATGAACAAAAACTGCAGTGATGGTTGCATTTATTAGTTGGCTTGAAACGTACATAAATAGGGGCAGTAATTTTTCCGTCCCGAAGTGAAACGAGTTTTTCTGGATGATGTAATATTTTCAACCCACCATATCTTTGAGTGATCATGAAAAATTCATGTGCAGTCCCTTTATAAAAATTTATGTATTAAAAATAGATTTGTCTTACATATATCTTTATAAATTAAAATCTCTCCTTAATAAAATGGAGTTTTTAAGAAATTGTAAAAAAAATGTTGTGATAATCTCTATAACAAGCGATATTGGAACAGCACTTGCAAAAAAATATTCTGAAAAAGGGTATAATGTTGTAGGGACGTATAAATCAAAAGGAAGACTCGATGAGTTGAAGAAGATTCCAAATTGCCACTTTTTTTACTGCGATATGTTAAATAAAAAGAGTGTTGATGATTTTATTAAAAATTATAAAAAGCTGGATTTGAATTGGAACATTTTTATTTCATGCCCTGGAACACAAAAGCCCATTGGAAAGTTTTTTAATTGTAATTTTAATGAATGGAGCGACTCTGTTCACATAAATTCTATAGAACAATTGCGTGCTCTTCATGGATTATATCCTCTTAGAAATCAAGACAAGGTTTCTAATGTTGTATTTTTTGCAGGTGGAGGAACTAACAATGCATTTCCAAATTATTCTGCATACACTGTTTCAAAAATAATGTTAATTAAAATGTGTGAATTAATAGATTCTGAAGCTGAAGATTTGAATGTCTTTATTATTGGTCCAGGGATGACAAAAACAAAAATGCATTATGAAACACTTAGTGAAGGAAGAGAAAAATCTGGCGAAGAGAATTATAATAAAACTGCAGAGTTTATGGGGAAAGAAGAGGGCACAAGCATGGAAGATATTTTTGGCTGCATTGAATGGTTATGTGAAAAAGGAAGGCAGACTTGTGGGGGGAGGAATTTTTCAGTGGTTTATGACAAATGGGGAAATGACAAATTAGCTGAAACTTTAATGTCTAATCTAAATATGTATAAATTAAGAAGAACAGGAAATGAAATTAAGGTAGAGTAAATGGTATATTCAGAAAAACAAAAATTGCATGAGCGCCAGAAAAAACAGAAAGATGGAGATTTGAAGACAGTGGTTTGGGATGCGACTAATTTGTGCGGGATGAATTGCCCTCATTGCTATTTCAGAACTTTTCGTCATACACAACCGATTCCTTTAGAAAAACTTGAAAAAGCTTTTTCTGAGTTGTATGATATGGGAGTGTCTCACTTTATTTTTGGAGGGGGGGAGCCAATTATGGATTTTGAGAGATTAGAGAAGATGATTGAGATGGCGCATCCTGACGAGAGTTACATTAATGTTTTAAGCAACGGATGGAACATGACTCCTGAAATGATACAAAAACTTAAAGAATTAAAAGTTGACAAGATTTGTTTTAGCCTTGATTCAGGGATAGAAGAGGAACATGACAAGAACAGAATGCTAGGTTCATATAAACGCGTTGTAGAAGCAGTTGATAATGTTATGAAGGCTGGACTTTTTGCAAGTGTGACAGCTGTTCCAACGCATAAGAGTTTATATTCTGAAGGATTTAGAAAACTCATAGAATATGCTAAGGAAAAAGGGGTTAGACTGCAAATTGATATTGCAATGCCTGTTGGGGAATGGGATGGCAGAAGAGATGTTTTACTTACACCAGAAGATACTGCCTATCTTAAACAACTCTCTCTTGATAATATTACTGCGTCTGATGGGCATCCGATAATAAAAAGAGATTTATACAAACCCGACGGAGACAGGTGCAGGGCAGGATGGGAGACAATATATATTACTGTCGACGGAAATGTTACACCTTGTGTATTTTTACAATATTCGCTTGGAAATGTTGCGGACAAAAGTATAAAAAAGATGCGAGATGATTTACTAAAGAACAAATGGTTTGACGGCAAACATACAAAATGTCTTTGCGGGGAAGACAAAGAATTTTTTAATAAATGTATAGAACCATATGTTAGCAGACCAAAACCATTAGATGCTTATGAAGTTTTTGAGTTGGAGAAGAAGAATAAAATTGAATAAATAAGAGGAAATTGGAAAGAATATTATCTATAGATTTTACTTAAATCAAATATGAATTTTCAATACAACCAAGATTTTCTATAATTTTTTAATCTCTTCTAAAATCTTTTTCCCATATTCAGAAATAACAAATAACTTCCCTTTATTAGAATTGGGGGTTAAACACAGAAGCATCTTTTTCCCTTCTAATTCTTTTAATGCCCGACTTATGTGTGTTTTATTTATATTCAATTTCTTGCTTATGCTAAAAGGCATCCTCTGATTTTCTAAATTGCTTAAAACTTTCTTTCTGTAATCACTTGAAATGATAAAACTTACATCTTCCCATTTAGTTACCTTTTTCATATGATAAAGTTACCAAAAAACTTAAAAGACATATTTAAGGAATAGTTACCAGATAGTTATAATAAAGATGGAAACAAATCTATTCGCTCATTTAAATGGATTAGAAGGGGAATTAAAAATATTGGAGGTTGGGAAATGAAAGTTCTTTTTATTAGAAATTCGTCAGGACAAATATCAAATTCAAGATTGAATAATGGAATGGGTATTATAGCGACGATAGTTCATGATGCGGGGCATAAAGTAAAGATTTTAGATAATAATTCACAATTAAGATTTTATAAGGATGAGGAAATAATTAATATTATTGAAGAGTTTAAGCCAGATGTTCTTGCTTATTCAATTACTCTTTATAATGCTTATCCAACTTATGAGCAAATAAAGAAAGTTAAAAGAGAGTTCCCTAAATTGAAAGTTATTGCAGGGGGAATACATATGAAACATTGTTTCGAAGAAGCATTGGAGTATGGAGTGGATATTGTTATTAATAGGGAAGGGGAAAAAGTTATTTTGCCTTTGTTGGAAAATATAGAAAATCTTAATAAAGTTAAAGGTGTATCATATAAAAAATCAAATGGAAGTTTTCATTTTGCAAAAGAGTTTCCTGTTTTAGACAATCTTGATGATGTACCAATAGTGAATTATGATTTGTTTAACCTTGAAGATTATGACTTGACAGAGCAAGGATTGTTCGATTTGACAGGACAGAGAGGATGTCCTTTTAAATGCACATTTTGTTCTGATAAAATTCAAAGAAAAGATAAAAGAGTTGCTTCAGCGGGGTGGATGTTTTCTAATATTAAGGATTTATATAATAAATATGGAATTGGAGATTTATTTATTGCAGACAATAACATAACTATTTTCCCAAAAAGATTAAGAGATTTTTGCAATAAGATGATAGAATCAGGTTTAAACAAAAAGATATCCCTTTCGTGCCAAACAACAATAAGATTTCCTATTGATGATAATCTGATAAAATTAATGAAAAAAGCAGGATTTAATAAAGTTATTTTTGGTTTAGAAAGACTAACCTCTTTTTCACTAAAGAAAATAAACAAAGAGCAACCAATAGAAAACGCCCATAAAATTTTTAAGTCAATGAAGAAGAATGACATTAATATTTCTATTTTTATGATGGTTGGTTTTCCTTTTGAGACACCTGCATTATTAAAAGAGGAAAAGAAACTTTTTTTAGAACTAACAAAATATACAAAAGATTTGCATCTTTCAATACTTACTCCAATTCCTGCAACTATTTACTATGATAATTACCCTAATATTAAAAAATGGTATTTGAAGGGGAAAGATTATGAATTGTCAAGAACATATTTTGCGAGAGTTCTTGATTCACAAATGTTTGAGACAATTAACAGAAATTTCTTCAATTTTCCAAAAGAGACTCAGAAAGCAATGATAGATTATTATTTTACATTCAAAAGGATTAGTCCAATGAAGATTAATTATTTGAAGGTAATTTTGAATGGTGCTGATTTATTTGTTGCCAAAATTTCTAAAGGAATATTTAAAGTTTCACCGACTATGGAATCACTTTTATTCAATAGACTAAAAATTATAAGATATAACTTTAGAAGAAAAGTTAATAGGGAATCATAATTCAACCAACTCATACTCTTTTTTACCTAATCCAATATCCTGAGCATAATCAAATAAGAGTGTTCCATCACATTCGTGTAATTCTTTAAATATATCCTTTCCCGATTCTTTAATTACTAAATCATATGATGCTTTGTCACAGGCAACAGGGTCTGTTGATGCTACAATTCCGATGTCTTTGCAGATTATTCTGGAGTCCTCTTTTGCACAATCACATTGTTCTGTGACATTATTTATGAAGTTAAAGAAAATTCCTTTTTTATTATTCATTGCCCCGAGAGCATATTCAGCTGTTCTTTTTTGTGTTTCTTCGGTTCCAAGCCAGTGTGTTCTTATTGCTTTGTTATTACAAACTGCAATGCACTTTGCACATCCAATACAGATGGATTGGTTAATTACTGCTTTTGAATTTTCTTCTATAATTGCGCTGACAGGACATTCATTAATACACATTCTGCAAAGTATACAGTTTTCATTTACTGCAGGTTTAAAATTTGAATGCTGGGATTGTTTTCCTGCTTTTGAAGCACAACCCATGCCTAAATTTTTTATTGCCCCTGCAAAACTAAAAAGATTGTGTCCTTTAAAATGGGATATAGCAATTATTGTGCTTGAATCAGCAATTGCTTTTCCTATTTTAACTTCTGAAAAAATTCTGCCAGGAATTTTTACAAGTTCTTCATTTTCTCCTAATTCCCCATCGGCGATTGTTATTTCAGAATTTAAGTCATAAAACCCATGTTCTTTTGCAACCTGCTTATGGTCTGTTGCATTAACTCTCATTCCCTTATACAAGGTGTTTGCATCTGTAATGAAATAATTACTGTTGAATTTGTTCAGTGAATCAATTATTGGTTTTATATATCTCGGAGAAACAAATCGCGTATTCCCTTTTTCTCCAAAATGAACCTTAATCGCAACTCTCTCGTTGGGAGTAATCTGACTTAAATCATTATGAACTCTTTCAAATAAATTTATAATTGAATCTGAATCAAATTTTTTAGAAAAATATACTTTTGATAACATTAAAATTTGTAATATTCTTGATTTAAATAATTAATGTATATACAATATCACAGATATAAATTTAAAGGAAAATTCTCTTGGGAAAATATGAATCAGGAGCTTCGAATTAAAATTGCTGAATTGGCTTATGATTTTAATGAGGGACATATTCCAAGTGCTTTTTCAATAATAGACATTCTTTCAGCATTGTATGGGAGTTTTTTGAAGTATGATTCTAAAAATCCAGAATGGGAAGACAGAGATTATTTTATACAAAGCAAGGGGCATGGTTGTATGGCTCTTTATGTTATATTAGAAAAGTATGGTTTTATTGATAAAGAGAGGTTAAGTTCAAACTGTATTGGTGAAAGGATTTTAGGAGGACATCCTGATTGGACAAAGGTTCCTGGAGTTGAAGCTTCAACTGGTTCATTAGGAAATGGTATTGGCTACGCAGCAGGAGTTGCGCTTGGATTAAAGATAAAGAAAAAGAGAAACAAGGTTATAACGCTGATTGGAGATGGAGAGAGTAATGAAGGAACTGTTTGGGAGACTGCTCTTTTAGCTCCAAATTTGAAGTTGGGAAATTTGTGTGTTATTGTTGATAATAATAAATCTGCGGTATCTCCTGTCCCAGATATGAAAAAAAAATGGGAAGCTTTTGGGTGGGAGACTTATGAGGTTGATGGGCATTCTGAACAAGAGATACTAAGAGCATTGAATAATATTTCATTTGATTATGACTCAAGGCCGAAAGTTATTATTGCCAACACTGTGAAAGGTAAGGGTGTGAGCTTTATGGAGAATAATGGAGCATGGCATTCAAAGGTTCCTAATGAACCGGAATTACATGAAATAAAACAGGAGCTATTAAATGGAAACTAAACAGATAAGACAGGAATTTGCAGATACAGTACTTGAAGTTGGAAAGCAGGACCCTAGAATTGTTGCGATGGTTGCAGATATAAGTCATTTTGCTCTCCAGCCTTTTGCTCAAGCATGTCCTGGAAGATTTTACAATGTTGGAGTTTGTGAACCAACAATGACAAATATTGCTGCAGGATTATCTAAGATAGGATTTATCCCTGTTATTCACACAATAGCCCCATTTTTAATTGAAAGGTCTTTTGAACAAATTAAACTTGGCTTTGGTTATCAAAAATTAAAAGCCAACCTTGTTTCGATTGGAGCAGGATTTGACTATGGTACACTTGGTTCTACACATCATTGTTATGATGATTTTGCACTTTTAAAAAATGTTGAGGGTTCTCAAATAATTTATCCTGGAAGCCCAAAAGAATTTAATTTATTGTTTAAACAAATCTATGATAAAGGAACTCCAAATTATTTTAGGGTTCCTGCAAATTCACATGGTGTTGAGTTTAGTGACGAGCAGATTAAATTTGGAAAAGGGATTCTTGTGAGAGAAGGCAAAGATGTTACAATTATTGCTACAGGTCCTCAGTTAAAAAACGCGATAGATTCTGTAGAGTTGTTGAAAAATGATGGAATAGATGTGGAGATAATTTACATTCACACAATAAAACCATTTGATAATGAAATTGTTATTAAAAGTTTGTCTAAAACAAAAAAGTGTCTTGTAATTGAAGAGCATAGTATTCATGGGGGGATATTTGATGATGTTTTGAAGGCTTCTAAAAATTTAGAGGTAAAATATTCTTCGATAAATCTTGGGGAAAAATATGTAAGAAGATATTGTGGATATAAAAAAAATTGTGAGAACATGGGTTTTTCTCCAGAAAATATTGTTAATATGATTAAAAAAGAGTTGATTGGAGGGGTTCAGAATAATTCTTCTTGGATTCATGAACCGACAAAAACTTCTGGTGAAATAAATTTGATGGAAAAATATCCAAGGGCAAATCGAGATGTTACTAAAAAAGGTGTTGAGAAAACATGGGAGGATATAGTCACTGCTAAGAAATTTGGGAGAAAGTTTTTTGATGGTGAAAGAAGGCAGGGTTATGGAGGATATAGTTATAATCCTAGATTTTTTTCAGGAGTTGTTCAGGACATGATTAAACATTATGGTCTTACTTCTGAGAGCAAGGTGTTGGATGTTGGATGTGCAAAAGGATTTATGTTGCATGACCTTAAAGAAGCAATGCCAGGGATTAGTGTTGAGGGAATTGATATATCTGATTATGCGATTGAAAATTCTAAACCAGAAGTAAAACAATTTTTGAGTGTTGGTGATGCAAGAGATTTGAGTAAATTTAAGGATAAGGAATTTGATCTAGTTATTTCTATAACTACTATTCACAATCTTTCAAGAAGTGAGTGTAAGAAGGCTTTGCAAGAGATGCAAAGGATTGGCAAGAATGTGTTCATCACAGTTGACGCATGGAGAAATGAAGAGGAGAAGAGGAGAATGATTGACTGGAATCTAACTGCAGAAACATATATGCATGTTGATGATTGGAAGAAGTTGTTTAGTGAGGCTGGTTATACTGGAGATTATTATTGGTTTATTCCTTAATCTATATAACTCAACTACATAAATTCTTTTAAAAGACTTTTTGATTGAAAGCTTAATGAAAAACAAAGGAGGATTAAATGGAAGATGTTGATCACCACAAATTAATGTATCATCCTAGGAGAGTTGGTGAGTGGTATGAAAAGGGTGATTGTTATCCTATTTATGTTGAGATAGCGCCGACAAATTTGTGCAATCATAAATGTGTTTTTTGTGCGCTTGATTTTTTAGAGAAGAGTTCTGATTTTTTTGATAGAGATGTGATGTTATCTTTACTAAAAGAAATGGGTGAGAAAGGCGTGAAGTCAATTATGTTTGCTGGTGAGGGAGAACCTGCTCTTCATAAAGACATAGGATTATTTGTGCAGAAAGCAAAACAGTTTGGATTAGATATTTCAATGACGACAAATGGAGTTCTTTTAACGAAATCTAAAATTGAAGATTGCCTTCCTCATTTGTCCTGGATAAGATTTAGCATTGATTCTGGAAGTCCTGAAAATTATGCCTTAGTTCATGGAACTTCTTCTGATGATTTTAATAGATTAGTTGAAAATTTGAGAGAGTGCGTTAGGGTGAAGAGAGAACTTGGGCTTAATGTAGTAATTGGGACGCAGTTTTTAGTGATTCCTCAAAATATGGGCGAGGCTGTGAAACTTGCTGGGATGTTGAAGGAGATTGGAGTTGACAATTTGCAGATAAAACCATATTCTCAACATCCAGATAGTGTGAATAGGTTGGTTGTTGATTTAGATGAATATAATTCTCTTGAAGCTCCTTTGAAAGAACTTGAGACTGATGAATTTAAAATATTTTTTAGAAAAGCTACTGCACAAAGAATTCACGAGGGTGCAACTTATAAAAAATGCCATGGATTGCCATTTTTTGCTTTGATAGATGCAAATGGAAATATAATCCCTTGTAATTTATTTTATGGTAAAAAAGAATTTAGTTATGGTAATTTATATGAAAAGAGTTTTAGCGAAATCTGGGAAAGTGAGAGGAGGAGAAAGGTTGTGAGAAAGTTAAATGAAATTGGTGTTGAAAGTTGCAGGCATGGATGCAGATTAGACTCTATTAACAGATATCTTCATAGATTGACAAATCCATTAGGGCATGATAATTTTGTTTGATGTGTTATAAATATTTATGAAAGAGATTGTTTGGAGAGGACTAATTGATTGTGTTTATTCTGACGATGGAAAATATAGTGGACATTTTAATGGGGTGGATGTGACTGAATTTTTTAGATTAAATGAGTGTTTTGGAATAGGTTATGGTTTTATGAAAGATGCTCTTCAGAAATCTATTGAACATCGTTTATCAAGTAGCCCTCAATTAAATGAAGGAATAGGAAGATATATTGGGAATTTAGAAGAGCAAGGAGAACTTTACTTTATTAAAAATGTGGCAGACAGGGGGTTAGGAAGAGCATTAAGTTTGGCAGAAGGAAATTATATGAACCCAAAATCGAATACTGTTTTGTTTGAAGGTAAGAATGCTATTGTGACTGGCTCTGAGACTGGAATAGGAAGAGCGGTTGCTTTGGAGTTTGCAAGAAGAGGCGCGAAAGTTGCATTGCATTATCCTTATGAAAAATTTTCAAGAGGAGCTTTCTCTGCAGTAGACTTAATTAAAGAATCTGGAGGGAAGGCAGAAGCATTTCAAGGGGATTTTAGAGAATATGAAGAGATTGAGAGATTTACACAAGATGCTGTTGGCTATTTAGGGCATGTGGATGTTCTTGTGAACAATGCGGGGATTACATTAAACAAACCTTTTTTAGAAGTGACTCCTCAAGATTTTGAAATTTTAAAAAAAGTTAATGAAGGAGGAAATTATTTTGTTACACAAAAAGTTGTTCCACATATGCCAAAAGGAGGAGTTATACTTAACATGGCTTCTAATCATGCTATAAGGGCTCAGGCAGGTCATTCTGTTTATGCTGGAACAAAAGGAGGAGTAACCTCTGCCTCAAGGGTTCTTGCAATTGAGTTAGCTCCAAGAGGAATAAGAGTTAATTCTATAAATCCTGGAGGGGTCTCAGTTGTTGAACATTTTAGATTATTGCCTGAAGAGGATTTTACAAAATTTGGTGATGAAAACACTCCAATTGGTTTAGATACTCCTGAAAATTTTGCAAGAGGAGTTGTTATTCTTGCATCAGATGATCTTAATAGTCTAACCGGTCAGAACATAGTTTTGGATAGAGGTTTAAGTGCATGTATGAATGGGGGAAATTCTATGACAATTGGTGATGTTGGATTTGGGAAGAGGTATTTGTAAGACTTTGATTTATTAATTATCGAAGAGATTCATAAAATCCTTTAACTCTTTGGAATTCTGGAGCATAATCTTTTTCAAGAACTCTTGCTTGTTCTTCTCCAAATTTAAAGAAGATGGTGTTTGCTAATTCGGCTCTTGCTATTCCCTCTCCAACTTTTCCTAAGTGAGGTAAAAATTCTTCATTTAAACAAGCTCTTTCTGCTTCCTTTATAATCTGTTCTGGATTTGAATTTTGTTTGTATATTTGTATGCAAGGATATGTAACTCTCCAATCTAAATCAGCCATACGAACTAATTTTCCATTATTTGTTGCAGGAAGTTTTCTTGTATCGTGGTCTCCAATAATATCTGCAATTTCATTATGATATTCTTCTGAAGGATAACCAACTGCTTGAACAGCCTTACCCATTATTAAACATCCTCTATTTTGATGGGGTCTGCGATTAAGTTCGCCCTCTGTATCACTTCCTGAATCAACTAACTTTTTCCATGCAGTTGGATCTCCCCCCCAAAAGCCAGTATCATGTCCCATCGCTGCAGGGTTTGCAACTTCCCTAATAATCCCTGGATAATAAATACGAGATTTTTCTGTGATATAAGCGACTAATTCTCCTTGTCCTGGATCATTTCTCTGATCTTGATAAGGTATTAAAAAATCAAACAATTTTATTTCATTCGGATTAAAAATTCCTAATCTTTTGATATTAACTCCTTTTCTTGCTTCATCTCCGAGAATCCATCCATTGTAGTTAATTGGGTTATAAGTTTCAAGATTAAATTGTTCCATTTTAATTAAAAAGGACTTCTCTTTAAAAATTTAATATATCTCAAATACTTATAAAAAATTACAACAATACTTATAAATTAAGTTGTCGGAAATATTTTATGAAAGAAAGACCTGCACATTATCAACATTCTTTAGGGAAAGATGAAACAGGACATGAACAATATGCAGAATTTTATTCAATTGTTCCAGGAATGGATAAAAAAAAATTAAAAGAAATTGTTTATTCTCACAGAGGAGATTCTCGACCTGGTTTAGAAGAATTAAGAAAAGATACTTCTGTTATTGCTCGTTTTGATTCTTTTGATGAAGTCAGAGTAAAACCTTTAAAAGAGAAATATCAAGTTCCTGCAGCATTAATGGCTTATAGAAATGCTGGACGTATTATTTGGGATAAAACAATGTTTAATGGACCTACTGCAATTGTTGGAGATGCTAATCCTCCTATAAACATTTGTGAAGGAGGGTATTATGATTTTAAAGCAACAAAGCTTTGGTCTGAACCTGGTGAGCCTACGGGACCAGCAGATTTATTAGAAACAATATTACAAAGCAAACCTATAGATTTGTTTATCAATACTTTTGGAGCGGCAGATACTATTGAGAAATTTATGGCAAGATATAATCCAGAATTAAAAGATAGGTTCACTGCAAAATCTGTTGGAGAATTTTTAAGTACTAAGAGATTTTCTCCAGATATTATTCAAAAATTTAAGACAAACAATATAGGACAACTATTTGAAAAGGATTATGATGCATTATCAAGAGCATTTGGTATTGAAACAAAAGAAATACAGGGGTTAATGAAAGCAGGGTATTCTACGGGAAAAACAGTAGAAGAATTAATGCCGGAATTAGGTATTACTAATGAAGATAGAGCAAGATATATAGCACTAGGATTTTCAATGGGTTCAGACAATAGAAAAGAGATTGGTCTTGTTAAAAAAGCTAAAGGAATGGGTATTGCTTCAGATTGTATTGCTACCACTGGAGGAACACCACCATTTAAGAAAGAATTTTTTAATGAAGGATTTAACTTTGGTAAATTTTATAAAGATGAAGTCACTAAAGAGATGAGCGAAGAATTTGATTTAAAAGAAAATGAATTTAAGATTACACATATTCATCTAGGAGATAATTCGCGAACACTTCCATACTTTTCAACCAATATTATTACAAATTATTCAACAGAAGAACTTGCTACAAAAAATTATGGAAGAGAAGAAGCTATTGGAGAACATCCAATTTTGATTAGTATCAAACCTGAAACCCTTCCTCTTTTTTTGAGCAAATTTAACATGCTTCCTGATGCTGCTCTCATTGCAGATTTAGGTAACAAATAAAGATAAAAAATTTATCTATTACATATCTCCACTACATAAATTTTTATAAATAAATCTATCTCGAGATTAAGATGGATAAAGAAGAGATTATTAGAAAATTAAAAGATTTTGAAAATGACATTGCAGAACTTTGGGAGGCCGCGAAGATTCCATATCCTGTTCATCTTTGTGGAGGAAACGAGGAGCAGTTGATTGAGATATTTAAGGATGTGAAGCCAGGTGATTATGTTTTTTCAACGCATCGAGGGCATTATCATTATTTGCTGGCAGGAGGTTCTTTTGAGAGATTGAAGGAATTTATAATGCGTGGAGATAGTATGCATATTTATGATAAGAGTATTAATTTTGTTACGTCCTCGATTGTTGCAGGTTGTGTTGCTATTGCAGCAGGAACTGCATGGGCTTTAAAGAAAAAAGGCAGTAGCAATCGCGTTTGGTGTTTTATTGGGGATGGTGCAGAAGACGAAGGGCATTTTTACGAAGCTGTGAGGTATGTTGATGGACATGATTTGCCGTGCACATTTATTATTGAAGACAATAATCGTTCTGTTGAGACACCTAAACATGTAAGATATAATAAGTCTGAGATGAACTGGCCAAGTTGTGTGAGAAGATATTATTTTGAAGCAACATATCCTCATGTTGGCACTGGCAACTGGGTTGATTTTTCTGGAATGAAAGCAGGGGGTGCGAGTTTCTAATGAAATACGGTGAGGCAATAAAATTATCAATGGAAAATTTAGCCCAAGATGAGAAAACAATCTTCATAGGATATAACATAAGCTATGGTTCTAAAGGATATGGAACTCTTGCAAATATTCCTGAATCAAAAAAACTTGAAACACCTTTGGCAGAAAATTTAATGATTGGACTTGCAATGGGAATGGCTTTAGAAGGATTTAAGCCTGTTTTGTTTTTTGAGAGGCATGACTTTATGTTAATTGCTCTCGACGGTATTGTTAATCATTTAGATAAATTAGAAACAATGTCAGAAGGACAATTTAAAATGCCTGTTATAATAAGAGCGGCAGTGGGTTCAAGTAAACCATTAGACCCGGGGATGCAACATACACAGGATTTCAGTGAAATTTTTAAAAAAATTGTAAAAAATATTGATGTTTATGAACCTAAAACTCCTCTTGAAGTAATTGGTGCTTATGAAATAGCAAAGAGTTCTGGAAGATCTGCAATAATTATTGAGAGGAAGGATTTGTATAATTGGATGGGATGATGGAAAAGAAACAAATTATTTTTATTGAACCAAAACCAACTGCAATGAATTATAGAATTGCTAGAAGTTTAAAACTAACAGGAGAATATGAAACAATTCTTTTTTGTTTTTCAAAAGTTGATAAAGAGTTTTATGGGAAGGCATATAATCATATTTTTGAGCTTGAATTAAGTCATAAATTGAATCGTAATTTTTTTAGAATATTTATTAATTTTTTAAATACTATTTTAAGTGAGAGAGGAAGAATTTTTTTAAAAAAACTTAGAGAAGTGCGACCCTATATTTTCCAAGTTACTGGTCCAGATGTATTTAGCTTAATGGCTCTATCATTATCAAGAAAAGATATAACTAAAATATATTTTTCAAATGATATGTGGGGTGTTGAAACAAGAAAAGCTCTTTTTAAAAGATTTGGGTTGAAAGGAGAATTTCAAAGAATCTGTGAGAGAATATGTTTCAAGATGGTTGATGGTGTCTTAAATAAACATTCACTTGGGCAATTTGAATTACTTAATTATAAGGTTAATGCCCCTAAAATGGCTCTGCTCCCTTGTCCGCTTGATGAATGGATTTTTCCTCCAAAACAAAAGAAAAATAATGAAATTCATATTGTTTATGGCGGAAGTCCATTTCCAAGCTGGAATAATAATACTATCTCTTTTTTAGATTTGATAAAAATTTTCACCCTACAAAAAATACACCTTCATTCATATGGTCCTTCTGAAGATGCAGGAGACAACCAGATACTAAGAGAAGAATCAAGAAATAATCTTTATTATCATTTTCACGAAAGAGTAAGCCCTTATAATCTGAATGAGGAATCGTCTGAATATACTTATGGTATTTTGCCTGATTTTAGAGACAAATCAGAGGTTGAAGAAAATCCTGGAATTTTAAAAACAGAGAATGCTGCAAAAGTGACAAATTATCTTGAAGCAGGATTACCTACTATTACAAGTGCCCAAAATGAATATACTGCAGAGATAATTAATAAATATAAGATTGGGTTTTCAATAGAAGAAATAGATTTGAAAAATTTTAGAAAAATATTAGAAGCACAAAATTACCTCCAGTTACAAAAAAATGTGAGAAAGTTCCAAAAAGAATCTAGCACAGGTAACATAGTAAAAGATATAGAAAAATTTTATGAAAAAGTTAGGATGAAAAAGTTAGCTCAATAAGAGTTCTTTATGGATCTCCTTGAGACTATTATAAGAATTTTCTTTAAGGATATAGCCTCTGCTGATTTTTCCTAATTTTTTTCTTTCTTTCTCTGACATTGAAAAGAATTTATCAAGTTGTATTTGCATTTCTTCTGCATTTGGCTTTGATTTGAGAGCATGTTCTGTTAGTCCTAATGCAGGAATGTCTGAAATTAATGACGGTGTTTCACATGACATTGCTTCCCTATGAACCATACCATATGCCTCAATCCTACTTGGAAAAATAAATAAATCAGCAGAGTTATAATAATCTGCCAGCTCTTTTCCTTTTACTGAATGAATTAACACGAGGTTTGGTAATCTCTCTTTTTCATAAGTTTTGTCAATTATTTCTCCTACAATTATGAATAATTTGTCTGGATTTTTTTTAGCAAGTTCAATTAGTATATCTGAACCCTTAAGATAAGAGACTCTTCCAACAGATAGTATGATGTCTTTTTTAATTGGAAGTTTTAATTTTTTCCTAGCACTTGCTTTATCTTTTGGAGAGAATAATTTCTCATCAACAATTAATGGTGTATGAAATACTCTGCTTTTAGTGAAGGGATAATATTTTTTTGTTTTGTCAGCGAGGTCTGGTGAGGGTTGAATAATTTTCTTGGCAAAAATAAATGGTATTGCAAGAAAAATCTTTTTGATAAATAAAAACAAATTCTTTGATTTATTTTGCAATTTTGTAATATCCCATATATTTCCTATAAAGTTAATTATGTATTTTGTCTTTAATCCAAAAGTTGCAAAGACCATTCCAAAAGATTCATTAATTGTTCCAAGATTAGTCAGCAGGTCTATTCTGTTTTTTTTGCAGAACCTTCTTAATTCTAAAACAAAGTTTATTTTGCTTCCAGATATCTCAATAACCTCTGCTCTTTTTAATTTGTATTTATTGTGTGCTGCAGGTGTTAAAAGAAAAATCTGTATGTCTTTAGGCAAATATCTCTCAGCATATTTTAATCTAACTTGCTTATGCATTGCAAAACTAGTACTAAAAAAACAGATTTTTTTAATCATTTTTCTCTATCATAAGAGAGGTTTATATGCTTTGTTATAGAAAATTGAAAAGATTTATAACTTAAATTTTTTATGCTGATAGATGATTCAAGCAGTAATATTTGATTGGGGAAATGTTCTAATAGACAATCCATTAGATAAACTAATTTCTTATTGTGGAACACAACTTGGAATTAAAGATAATGAGCTTAAAAGAGAATTTATGAAATATAATGAACAATTTGAGCGAGGAAGAATTTTAGAAAAAGATTTGTGGAAAAATATATGTGATAAATTTGGTGTTGGTGAACCAAAAACATCTTCATTGTGGAGAGAAAGTTTTGATGAAATTGTTTCAAAAAGAGAATATATTTTTTCGTTGGTTCAAGAATTAAAAGATAATAGATATAAAACAGGATTTTTATCTAACACTGCCTTACCAACTGTAGGGTATTTTTATGATAAGGATTATAAGAGATATTTTGATGCAGAAGTCTTTTCCTGCTTAGAAGATTCTGTTAAACCAGAAGCAAAGATATATAGAAGAATTTTGGAGAAATTGGGTGTCGACGCAGAAAATGCTCTTTTTACTGATGATAATAATGAGTTTGTTAAAGGATTTAATAAAATTGGGGGAAAAGGCATTTTGTTTGAAAATCTTAAGCAGTTAAGAAAAGAGTTGAAAAAGGATTATTCTGTGAGGATAAATTGATTTTATCTATTTTTCAGGATTCATTTCATAAATAAAGTTTTCTTTATATTCTCTAAAAGAATCTAATGGTTTTTGTCCTAATGACATCACTTGTATAAAATCATATTCTGGGATTTTTATTCCTAAAACTTTTCCAACCATTGAAGCATTTCCCCAAGCACCTCTCACCCCCCTTTTTTTAGCTCATCAATTGATACTACTCTTGCCAAACCCTCGTTGTTTAATTGTCTATCTTTTGAAAGAATATCAGATACTTCATTAAATAAAGAAGAATCTATTGGAGAAGAATATATACTAACAAGACAATTGAAATCTTCTTTAGTAGCAGAACCCTTTTTTACAGAAATGTGAAAATCTTCAATTCCTTTAGCTGTGCTAATTACATCTTCTCTAAATTTTTTCATTATACTTTCTCTAGCATATTTTCTTTCTGAATTTTGGTTTTTAGTATCTTCTTTTATTTCCTCTACAAACTCTCTTTCTAAAGTTTGGAGTGGAGAATCATCCCCTTCACAAAATCCTCCCCAGAGTTTAAAGTTATCTCTAAAAATTTTTAGAGGATATTCCATATCATAAAATAAAAGCAAAGTTCTATCAAACTCACCATTAGGTAAAACTAATGTTCCTGATGCATGATATTTTACTTTTTCCATTTCTTAGGACTAAATTAGAGATTTAAGAAGTTATGTATTTTTTAAAAATACTTCTAAATGATGTATTCTTTCTTAACAATCTTTAAATACCTCGCACTTGTTCAAAAATTATGGAACTAAAAGGCAAAAGAGTGCTGGTTACAGGTGCTGGAGGATTTATTGGAAGTCATCTGACAGAGGAGTTAGTTAAGATGGGTTCAAAGGTACGAGCTTTGGTTAGATATAATTCTGACGGAAATATTAAAAATCTAAAGGAGCTCCCTAAAGAGATACTCAATGAAATAGAGATAATTAGGGGAGATTTAAAGAATTATGATTGTGTTAAAAGAGCTGTGAAAGATGTTGATGTTGTTTTTCATTTAGGAGCATTGATTTCAATTCCATATTCTTATGATGACCCTCGCGATTTTGTTGAGACAAATATAATAGGAACATTAAATATACTTCAAGCTTCTAGAGAATATGATGTAAAAAAAGTTGTTGTGACTTCCACATCTGAAGTTTATGGGACTGCTATTTATTCTCCGATGAATGAGAAACACCCTTTGCAAGCACAATCACCTTATTCTGCTACAAAAATTTCTGCAGACAAACTTGCTGAAAGTTTTTACAGGACGTACAATCTCCCTGTAGCAACAATTAGACCTTTCAATACCTATGGACCAAGACAATCAATGAGAGCAGTTATACCCACAATTATTTATCAGGCTTTAACAAATGATAAGATAAAACTAGGTTCATTGTCTCCAAAGAGAGATTTTAATTATGTAAAAGATGTTGTCAGAGGATTTATCAAAGTTGCTGAATCTGATGAGTCAATTGGAAAAACAATTAATATTAGTTCTGGTAAAACTATCTCGATTGAAGAACTTGTTGAAAAAATTAAATCAATAATTAATAAAGAATTTACAATTGAAACAAAAGATGAAAGAATTCGACCAGAAAAAAGTGAGGTGATGATGTTATTAGGAGATAATTCAGAAGCAAAAAACGTCTTGGGATGGGAACCTATATATTCCCTTGAACAAGGTTTGACTGAAGTTGTAGATTATGTAAGAAATAATTTTGATAAATATAAAGAGGAAAGAGAAAATATCTGAAAATGAAAATAAAATATAAAATTTTTCATTCATGTGTTAATATTCATAGGAGTATTATCAAATGAGGGCTGTGATTTTAGCAGGGGGAGAGGGAAAAAGGCTAAGACCATACACACAAGTAATTCCTAAACCATTATTGCCAATCAATGGCAAACCAGTACTGGAATTAATTTTTGAGAATCTAAGGAACCAAGGGATAAGAGATATTACTTTAGCAACAAATTACAAATCTTATCTTTTTGAAACTCTTTTTGGCGACGGGTTAAAGATAGGCCTAAATATAAATTACCTAAAAGAATCAAAGCCATTGGGCACTGCAGGGCCTTTAAAACTTCTTAAAGATAAAATTCATGAAGATTTTTTTGTGATGAATGGGGATTTAATCACAGACTTGAATATAAAAGAGATGAAAAAAAATCACAAAGAAAATAATGCAGATGTTAGTCTGGTTACGAGGAAGATTGAGGTTCCTGTAAATTATGGGGTTATGGAAACAGAAAATAAAAAAATTACTGGTTGGACTGAAAAGCCCACAATAGAAGTTAAGATATGCACTGGAATGTATATGCTGAATCCAAGAGTTCTAAGATATATTCCAGAAGACGAATTTTATAACATGGATGAATTAGTTAAGAAGGTGATTTCAGAAGGGGGAAATGTTGTTGAATTTTTACATGAAGGTCAGTGGATAGACATTGGAAAAATTGATGATTTTGAAAAGGCGCAGGAATTATGCAGAATAAATGAAGAAATAAACGTTTTTTTAGTCTCGCCAGATGAAAGAAATTTCTTGCGTGATGCTGGAGACAGGCCCCCCTTAGGGATTATGTATATTTCAAGTGCACTAACTAAGAATAATATAAATAATGAGATATTTGATTTGAATCATTTTGATGTGAATGTATTTTTAGAGAAAGTTAAATCAGAAAAGCCTGGCTGGATTGGATTAAGTGTAATAAGTTCTCCTTGTTATAAACAAATGAGAGAACTTGGGGAGAAAATAAAGATTATTTCTCCTAAAACAAAAATAATGGTTGGCGGAGCTCATGTAACTGCAATGCCAGAATCTTTTGAAGGTATTGCAGATGCAATAATTGTTGGGAATGGAGAGGTTGGATCTATTAAAGCAATACAAGGTGTAAGAGGAATTATTTCTGAAGAAGTTAATATAAATGATTTTGCTATTCCAGATAGAGATAAATTAGATTCAAATAAATATTCTATGTATACTCAAGATTATGAAACAGGCAAAAATTTAAGAACAGCTACGATGATGACTTCAAGAGGTTGTCCTTTTAGTTGTATTTTCTGCGCAAGTCATGAAAAAAAGGTTCAATTTAGAAATCCTGAAAATGTAAGGCAAGAGGTGAAAAAATTAAAACAGCAAGGTTATGAAGCAGTGTATATTTTTGATGAAAACTTTGTTGTGAAAAAAGAACATTTTGAAACAATTATAGATATTTTTAAAGAAGAACAGATGAAGTATAGAATTGAAATGAGGAGCACTGATGTTAACGAGGATGTGGTCAGGAGGCTAAAGAATAGTGGATGCATCTCTGTTGCATTGGGAATTGAAAGCGGGAATGATAAAATTTTACAAAATATAAATAAAGGAACAACTGTTGAATCTAATAAAAATGCTATAGAATTATTTAGTAGATATAATCTCCATGTTAAAGGTTTTTTTATTATTGGCTTGCCTGGAGAGACTGAAGAAACAGCGAGAAAAACAATTGAATTTGCAGAAGAGTTTAGAAATAAAGGATTAGGCTTTGCGGATTTTTATTCGTTGACTCCTTTTCCTGGAAGTCCTATTTGGAATAATCCTGAAATGTATGGAATAAAAATTCTGTCTAAAAATTTTGATGATTATCTGCAAAAAGGTGAACCGGTAATTGAAACAGAGAATCTCTCTAAAAATAGAATCAAAGAGATTGTTGAAGCAGCAAGAGCAAGATGGCAAAAACTTGGGAGGATAATTGTGACAGGGAGTAGTGGATTTTTGGGGAAAAGATTAGTTGAAGAATTAGGGAGGAAATATGAGATTATTACTTTTGATAAAGATGAAGGAAAAAATATTGAAAATATGAGTGATTTTGATGGATTATTTGCAGATAAGATTATTCACTTAGCTGCATTAACAAAAAATGACAATGAGTTAGAGATGTTTAATGTTAATGTTAATGGTACTTTGAATGTTTTAGAGTATTGCAAAAAGACTGGGAATGGTTTGGTTTTTGTTTCAAGTGCATCAGTGTATGGAGATTCAGATTCCCAAATAAGAGAAGACACCCCTGTTAATCCAAAATCATTCTATGGATTAACAAAAGCAATTGCTGAAAAATTATGTGAACACTATAATAAAAAATTTGGGGTAAATGTAATTATCTTAAGGCTCTTTAATCCCTATGGTAAAGGGCAACAAAAAGGATTTTTAATTCCAGACATAATTTCTCAATTAGAAAATGAAAGCATAAATTTAGGTAATCCTTATCCAAAAAGAGACCTCGTTTATGTTGATGACGTGATAGATGCTATTAAAAAGAGCATTGCTAAAAATTCTTTTGAAATATTTAATGTAGGTTCAGGAGAGAGTCATAGTGTTATGGAATTAGTAGAAAAGATAGTAAAAGGAACAAAGCAAGTAAATTTTAGTGATAATAATTTTATAAACAGTAATAGTTATGCAGATATAAATAAAGCGAGAGAATTTCTTGGCTGGGAGCCAAAAGTTAGCTTAGACGAAGGCTTGATGAGAATTTTAAATATAAAATGATATTTATTACAGGAGATGTTCATTCAAACAAATTGAAGACATGGGAACAAAAAAAAATAGGTTCTGAAATTAAAGCATCTAAGAAGTATCTTGATATTTTGAAAAAGTATGGGTTAAATTGCACGCTTTTTGTTAATGGCATAAGCTTAGATAATAAAAATGAATCTCAAGAGATAAACGAATTGCTAGAATATGATATTCAATTAGGGGGGCATACCTATGATAATTTCGGAAAAATGAACATTATTAAAAGTTATATTTACAGGAGAATTTATGGCTGTATATATGGCTCTTCTGAGTTTCAAAAAAAAGATATTAAAAAAACAAAAGAAGCTTTTGAAAAGAAAGGTTTGAAAATGAGTTCATGGAGAACTCATGCGTTTGGTTCTAATAGAAAAACTTTTGAAATTTTACAAAAAGAAGGGGTTTTATATATTTCAGATTTACTAGGAGATAAAAAGCCTTTTGAATCAGGGGGAATGATTCATTTACCGATTAATATTCCTGTAGACCAAAACACAATTATCTATGGAGAACTAAGACCTGAAAATCGCGACCCTTTTGCTTCATGCACAAAAGGCAGGATAAAGGTAGAAGAGTGGTTTGAAATTTTAAAGAAAAGAGTGAAAGAAAATGAAAAAAATAAAGTTCCAAGTATAATATTGATCCATCCTGCAACAATGGCATATTTGGATGACTTTGAATTGTTTGAAAAAGTGGCTAAGTTTTTATCAAAATATAAATCAAAAAAAATATCTGAATTAAATGAGAAAGGTTTAGGAAAATAGAAAATGGCGAGAGTTTTATTGATTGAACCTCATGATGACCTTAAAAATAATGAATTTAGAAGGGAAAGGATTAATACTCCAATAAATTTAGTTTATCTTGGAACTGCAATAGAAGATAAGCATGAAGTTAAAATCTATGATAGAAATATTTACCCTCATGACGAGGATTATACGAAACTCTTGAAAGAATATAAACCCGACATAATTGGTCTTACAAGCATGACCACTCCGATGCTTCACGATGTAATGCATCTTGGGAAGTTAACCCAGAGTGTTTTGGAGGGAGCGATTATAGTTGTTGGGGGGATTCATGCTTCTGTTGACCCAGACTCTGTTTTAAAAGAGCCTTATATAGATTACATTATTAGGGGCGAGGGTGAAGAAGCGTTTTTAGAATTTTGTGATACATTTGATAAAAATCCGAAAAAATTAGGAAAACTGAAAAATGTCAATAAGAATCCCTTAAGACCCTTTATTGATGTTGCCAAACTCAAGCTTCCTAATTATGATTTACTTGAACTTAAAAAATATGGTCATATCTATGTTGTTTTAAGTAGAGGTTGTAGTGGGAATTGTACTTTTTGCTGTTCTACACGAAGCTGGGGGGTAAACGGGAAACCTTGTGTTAGAAGCTATACATCTGAACAGATGATAGAATTCTTTAGGAAATTAATTGAAAAATACAAAATAAAAACCTTTTCAATTGCAGATGATAATTTCTTATCTAATCGGGAACAAACAATTGAAGTTTGTAAATATTTAAAAAATAAAGGAGTGCACTTTTTTTGTTTTGCAAGAGCAGATGACTTGGATAATGAAGTGTTAAAGGTGTTGAAGGATGCGGGGTGTCATACAATTCAGATAGGAATAGAATCTGGAAGCCAGAGAGTTTTAAATTTTTTAAATAAAAGAACAACAATACAACAAAACATAGATGCTGTTAAAAAATGTATGAGACATGGTATAACCTGCGATGCAAGTTTCATGGTTGGACTTCCTACTGAAACTGTTGAAGAAATAAACATGACTTTGAATTTTGTGAAAAAATATAAGCCAGACCTTCCGAATGCTAAGATATATCTGCCTCTTCCAGGAGCCCCCTTATTTGACTACTGTGTTTCAAGAAGTTTGATTACAAAACCTGAAACATTAGAAGAATGGGTTAAATGGACTGGGAACACATTAAAGATAGAAGTAAAACACAAAGTCAGTGAAATTCCTGATGAGCATATAATCAGAACTATTCAAAAAATTATAAGTACGGGATTTCATAGAAACAAAATTAAAAGACTAAGGTATTGGTTAAATGTTGGTGATTACAGACATATTTTAAAAAGTGCTAAAAGATTTTTAATATGGAGAGATGGTGTTGTACTGCCCTTTATTGGGATGAGAAATTTTAAGAACAGTTAAGATGATATCTAAAAAATTGTTAAATGACTTAAAAAAAGGAACTAATGAAACTCGTAGAAGTAAATTAAAAGGAAAAACAGATGCTAAGCGCTGGGAAATTGCACAAAATTCTGAGGAAGAATTTTGGGAGGATTACACAACTGAATCACTTTTAAATGAATCAAGAGATAGATATCCAAAAAAAGCTGAAATTTTATTAGAAGACTGGTCTCATTTTACTAAAACAGATAAAAATACTAAAATTTTACAAATTGGTTGTGGACCTGAAGATGTTATTAATTATTTTAAAGAAGGAGAAAGATATTCTATAGACCCCTTGGCTGATTTTTATAAAAAAAGATTCAAGTTTGATTATGAATCAAGTAATCTCAAAAAAGGAAGGGGTGAAGAAATCCCATTTCCCGACGAATATTTTAATGTGGTTATCTTAATTAATGTTTTGGATCACACAGAACTTCCAGACAGAGTTTTTTCTGAGATAAAAAGGGTCTTAAAAAACGAGGGGATTTTTCATCTTGAGAATTATATTTATCAAAAAAAATTTATTTATATAGCGAAGATTTACGGAAAATTGAAGGAAATTTTAACTAGAGAGATATTTAATATCCATCACCCTTATATGTTTACATTAAACGACATTCAAGTTTTAATTTCAAAAAACTTTGTTCCTGTTAAAGAAGAGATTGGAAGAGATATTGGATTGTATGAAAATATAGATGAATTAAAAAAACTAATTGAAACTCAAGAAAGCCTGCCTAAAAGAATTTTAGCCAAGTTTGGTCTATTAGGGATAATAAATTATATGATAATTTGTAAGAAAAAATAATCTATTTGATTACTTTCAATTCCAAATGAATCAATTTGATTACCCCTGACAGGATTGAACTTAACCTTCTTCGGAATTGTTTTGGAAAAATGCCTCCAAATTTTGAAGGAATTAATTTTAAGGAGACTAACTCAAACATTTTTTGTTTATCTGGAACATTAACCTCATTGACAAAATTAACAAAACTCCTCTCTGAGAAAAAACTTCTATGAGTCATATCTGTATATGCTCCTTTATTGTTGTAATAAACAACCTTTATGATTATTTTTGCGTCTGACTTGCAAATCCTATGAAGTTCTAATAATGCTTTCTCTGGTTTATATAAGTGTTCGATTGTATTCTCAAAGAGAATTTCATCATAAGTATTGTCTTTGATTGGATAAGGAAATTTATCAAAATCAAAACTCTTGATTATTCCCTCTCCTTTCTGAATATCTATATTATCGTAACCTTCTAAAATATTTGTCCCACATCCAAAATTCAATTTTTTCATATTTACTGCATCCCCCACAGTTTCTTCTTTTGTCCCTTTATATATTCCACATCGAGTTTTACTTTTAATCTGGCCATTAAAACAGCATAGAATATTACAAATAAATCAAGGAAAAACAAGCCCATTAAAACTAATTCTTTATTCGCCATTTTTTAATTATTCATATTTAACATTCTTTAAGATATACCTCTTTTTTTAAATCCTTGTTATCTTCCTAAAGAGTAAAATATTTAATAGGAATTAGAGGTAACCCAAGTCTTCAAGATTTTTTTTCAGAGCAGCTTCATCTTCTTCACTATAAGGAGAGTTTTGGGTATCTTCTCTGGAAAGTGCTCCAGGACCCCTAATATCTTTTTCTTCCTCTTCAGTATAGCCTTGTTCCCAAGTTCCTTCCTCCTCAGAAACAATCTGCTCTAGAAAATATAAGAGATAATTTTCAACTGATTTAAACTCTGTTTTATTTATTTTTTCTTCTATTCTTTCTTTTAATTCTCTAGATATCAAAAGGGTTATTTTTTCTTCCATTTTTATCTATGTAGAGTCTTATTAATAAAAGTTTTTATTCTTCTTTTCTCATCTGTTGTTTTCAAATCTTTTATTGTTTTATTTAGTTTTGATTTCATTTTAATTAAAATTTTTTTATCTTCTTTTGCAAGGTTTATATTTTCTTCTGGGTCTTTCTCCAAATCATACAAATTAACAGTTCCTCCATGATTTGTGTTACAAAGAAGGCATGTTGAATATCCCGATTCAGGTGATTCGCTGTATTTATATTTTTCAGTTCTTATTCCCCTTTTTATTAGTCCACAAGCCCTTTCTTCCATAAAAATAGATTCTCTTATCTTGTCTTTTTCTTCAGTCATTAGAGGAACTAAACTTTTACCATCGAATAAAGCAGGATCATATTCTATCTTTGCTAAATCTAAGATAGTGGGGGTAATATCCTCTAATTGAGTTAATGCCTTTATTCTTTTGTTTTTTAAAATTCCTTTTCCAAAGAGGATTAAAGGTATATGAAAAGTAGTATCATAAAAACCGCAATGGGTGAAATATAATCCATGCTCCTTTAGGCTTTCTCCATGGTCTGCAAAAATGAATATAATTGTGTCTTTTAATAAATCTTCTTCTTTTAAAGTATCTACGATTTTACTTATCAGGCAATCATCATATGAGATGGCTGTATCATATTTTGCGATTATGTCTTCAACAGTGTCTTTAGCTTTCCAGCAGGCTTTTAAAAAACCTATATCCTTTTTATTACGTTTATTGAATTCAGGGATTTCAAATATTCTCTTGCTTTCTTTTTTTGGTGTGAATTTGCCACTAAATGAGTGTGGAAAAATGTGGGGAACATGAGCGTCAGTATAATGGAGCCATAAGAAAAAATTATTTTTTTTGTTTTGCCTTATTATTTCTATTGCTTCATTTGTGGCTGTTTCTCCAGTGTTATTCGACCTTATTTTACTTTCTAATTTTTCAGGAATAGCGTAAGAGTTATGTAAGACGTATTGTGCTATGTTATAAATCTTATTGCTTTTTTTAATAAATCTGATTATATTCCACTTTTTAGATGCTTCTTGGGCCTCTTGTTTAAGGGAGTAATCAAAACCAATCTTTTGCCAGCCAAATAGTTTTCTTAAAAAATGTGTTTTATATCCATTTTTCTGAAGTATTTCAGACAAAAGAATTCCTCCTGTATCAAAAAAGGATTTCATCTCTCTTTTTGAAGGATAGTGCTCGAGGTCCTGTCCTAACACATGTCTTCCACTAAGAATTGACAAAAATGATTTGTGAGAACAATTATAAGAGGAAAAAAACTTCTCAAACAAAACTCCTTGTTTTGCATAGGAGTCTAAATTTGGGGAGGTGTTTCTGTGATAACCATAGCAGCCAAGGTTTCTTGCCCTTAAGGCATCTATTGTTATAAAAATTATGTTTGGTTTATTATTTTTCTTTTGCATTTAATTCGTAGTTTATAGCTATTTTTAAATTTTTATGGGATTAATAGAAATGTTTTAATATAGTCTTCTCATAAATAAATTATGGAAAAAGATAGAGAGTATGGTACAGTTTCACTGCCTATGCCTTTGATAAATTCTATTAAGGAAAAAATTAAAGGAACAGGTATGCATTCTGTTTCTGCGTATATTTGTTTTATCTTGAGGCAGATTCTTTCTTCCCCTGATTCTATTGATGGAGAAGTTTTAGATAAAAAAACAGAGAGAGAGATTAAGAATCGGTTAGAGAAATTGGGTTATATCTAAAATTTTATTACCTAAGAATACTAAGCAATCTTTAAAAAGTAATTGTATATAATTATATGTAATGATAAAAGATTGTGTAAAAAAGGTGCAAAAAGTAATGTTGATGGTTCCGAGGTATACATTATTCAAGGAGGATGTCAGGAGGTGCATAACACCAATTGGTCTTGCTTATTTGGGAGGATTTTTGGAGAGAGAGGGTTATGAAGTTAAAATTTTAGATATTGCTAATGAGGGGTATGATAATGCTGTTGAAAGTGATGATGGGAAATTTGTGACTTATGGGTTGGATGATGAAACAGTAAAGAAAAAAATTGATGGATTTAAACCAGACGTTGTTGGTGTTTCCTGCATATTTTCTTCGCAAGCGGGAAATGCGAAACATGTTTTAAAAATTACTAAAGAAGTTGATGAAGATATAATCACATTAGTTGGAGGTTCACATCCAACTTATGCTGTAGGAGATTTTTTAGATATAGTTAATTTTATTGTTTTGGGAGAGGGGGAACTTCCTACTTCTCAATTACTTGATGCTCTGAATAATGATAAAGATGTTTCAGAAATAGATGGCTTGGCTGGAAAATATGAAGGGATTAAATTCATTAATTCGAAAAAGCAGTATATTGGGGATTTGAATAGTCTGTCTTTTCCTGCAAGACATTTATTAAATATGGAAATGTATTTTAGGATAAATACTCCTCAAAATCCATACCCAAAAGGAAAAAGAATTGCTCAGATTATGACTTCAAGAGGGTGCTCTGCTAGATGTGTTTTTTGCACAACAACAAATTTTTGGGGAAATCGTTATAGGGGAAGAAGCGCACAAAGTGTCATTAATGAAATAAAGGAACTAAAAGAGAAATATAATATAGATGAAATTCAGATTACAGACGATAATTTTACATTAAATAAAAATAGAGCTATGGAAATTCTAGATGCAATTAAAGATTTTGGATTGCATTTGTGTGCTCCGCAAGGTCTTGCTGCGTGGGCATTAGATAATGAATTGCTAGAAAAAATGAAGGAGGCTGGATTTTATCAGCTAACATTTGCTGTTGAAAGTGGAAATCAAAGAGTTTTAAATGAAATTGTCAAGAAGCCACTTGATTTAGCGAAGGTGAAACCCCTTGTAAAAAAAGCCCAAGAAATTGGGATTAAGGTTCATTCTTTTGCTATTTGTGGTTTACCTGGAGAAACAATTGAAAATATGAATGAGACATATAATTTTGTGAGTGATTGTGGATTTGATAGTTCAAGTTTTTTTGCTGCAACTCCATTAGTAGGTTCAGAATTGTTAAATATATGCGAAAAAAAAGATTATTTGAGAAAGGGTGCTGGTTGGAATGAGCAGTTATTCAAATTAGGGAATATTAACACAAAGGACTTTACATCAGTAGAAGTTGAAGAACTTGCTGCTAAATTTAATAGAGAGTATAATAAAAATGACACAAGAGAAAAAAGATTTGAACCTGGAAAATACTGAAGAGATTGGCAATTTCAGCGAAGGGCGTAGAAAGAAAGTTTATGTAGGATTATGTGCAGATTTATTGCACCATGGGCATATTAATATTATAAGAGAAGCAGTTAAATATGGGGATGTTGTTGTTGGTTTACTAACTGATGAAGCAATTGCAAGTTATAAGAGAGTTCCTTTGATTCCATTTGAACAGAGAAGAATAATTGCGGAAAATATAAAGGGGGTGAAGGAAGTAGTTCCACAGGAAAATTTTGATTATGTTCCAACTTTGAGAAAAGTCAGACCAGATTATGTTGTCCACGGAGATGATTGGAGAACAGGTATTCAACAAAACATTCGGCAAAGAGTGATAGATGCATTGAGTGAATGGGGAGGGCAAATGATTGAAGTGCCCTACACAAAAAATATTTCTTCAACAAAATTACAAGAAGGAATGAAAGAGATAGGGATAACTTCAGAGGTCAGAATGAAAAGATTAAGAAGACTATTTGAATTTAAACCAATGATTAGGATTCTTGAGGTTCATAATGGGTTGACTGCATTAATAGCTGAAAAAACAGTTGTTAAAAAAGACCATTCAAAAAAAGAATTTGATGGAGTCTGGATAAGTAGTCTTACTGATTCAGTATCTAAAGGTAAGCCAGATACAGGAATTGTTGATTTAACTTCAAGAATTAATACTATAACACAGGTTTTAGATTCAACAACAAAACCAATTATATTAGATGGAGACAATGGTGGAGAAATTGAACATTTTACATTTATGGTTAGAACCTTAGAAAGATTGGGAGTATCTGCAGTTATAATCGAAGATAAAACCGGGCTGAAAAAAAATTCTTTATTTGGAACTGAAGTTGAGCAGGTGCAAGAAGAGGTTTCAAGATTTGCAGAAAAAATTTCTAATGGAAAAAGGGCACAATTAGAACAAGATTTCATGATTATAGCAAGAATTGAAAGTTTGATTTTAGGCAAAGGGATTTATGATGCTTTGATTCGGGCACAAGCATATATTAAAGCAGGTGCAGATGCAATAATGATTCACAGCAAAAAAAAGGATTGCAAAGAAATTTTTGAATTTTGCAAAGAGTATTCTAAATTTGAAAACAAAGTTCCTTTAGTGGCGGTTCCTTCTGCATACAGTCATATTAAAGAAGAAGAATTAATTGATGTCGGGGTGAACATGGTGATTTATGCAAATCATCTTCTTAGAAGTGCATATCCTGCAATGAAAAAGACAGCTGAGGGAATACTACTTCATGGAAGAGCTCATGAATGTGAGGGGGATTGCATGCCTATTAAAGAAATTTTAGAATTGATTCATGGAGGGAGATAAAAACTTAAGATGAGAGAATTAAGAGACCCAGATTTTAGAGAGAGATATTTTGTTAATAAATGCAAAGATTTGCTAGATGCAGAAGTAAAAGAAACAGAGTTTATTGATATAGGACTTTTAAATTTTGTATATCGGGTAGGAACAGATAAAGGAGATGTTTATTTTAAACAAGCACTCGAACAAGTAAAATATCCTGAAAAAGTGGGAAATGATTTGCAATCTCTTCCTCCACAGAGAATTGAATCTGAAAAGAATGCTCTTCTCTCTCTTGAAAATATTATGCCTCAAGAGATTAGAATACCGAAAGTCTTTTCTTATGATTCTCTAAACAATATCCTAATTACTTCTGATGTTAAAGGAGATGGGGGAGTTCTACTTCAAGAAGCCCTCTTAAAAGGGGATTTTAAGAAAGATGTTGCTGGAAATATCGGATTGTTTTTAGGAATTTCCCACAAACATACATATGGAAAAAGAAATAATATTAGGAAGAAAAAGGAAGATAGAGAAAATTGGGAACTCATGCTTAATGCAAGAACAACAGGAATAAAAGTTAAAGATGAAAAAGTGTTGGGAGAATTGCGAAGGCTTTATGATAGTGCTAATACAAGACATAAATATAATGTCCTTATTAATGCTGATTGCTGTCCTAAAAATATTTTTCAAAGACCAAATGCAGGTATTGGAATAGTTGATTTTGAAACTGCTTCAGGAATAGGTGATCCTGCTTATGATATTGGTCTTGCTACAGGGCATTATCTTTTATTTGCATTATTAAATGGAAATAACAATATAACAGAATCTGCAATTGAATCTATTGCCAAGGGATATCTGGATGAAATAACTTCTCTTGGATTGGAAGGGATTGAAAGAAGAATGGTTAAATATGCGGGAGCAACAATATTATACAGAATCGCTGGCTCAAGCCCCGCCCCTTTTATTCCCAAAGAAAAAATTCCAGAATTAATTAAAAAAGGTTCTGGGATAGTAATGGGAAATTATAAAAATATCTTGGAGACTTTTCCAGTGTTAAGAAAAAAATGAAGGCGATAATACTCTCTGCAGGAATTGGATCAAGAATGGGGGAATTGACAAAAGATAACCCAAAATGTCTTTTAGAAATAAATGGGAAATCAATAATCAGAAATCAAGTTGAAGTTTTGAAAAAAAATGGAATCAATGATATCAGTGTTGTTGTAGGTTACAAAAAAGAGAAGATTATAGAAGCCACAAAAGATTTTAATTTAAAATTTTATTTAAATCCAAGATATAGTGAAACGGGAGTTTTAGAAAGTTTATATTGTGCAAGAGAAGAATTAGAATCACCGTTTATTCTTCTCATGGGTGATGTCTATATTGAAGAGGAAGTTATCAAAAATCTCCTTCAGGATAATAATGATTTCTGTATTGTTGTTGATAATTTTAAAAAAATTCAATATGGAATAGAAGAATCTTACGAAAGTTATCATGGAGAAAGAATTGAAAAAGGCTCAACAAAAGTTCTAATTGAAAGAGGCATTATTAAAAAAATTTCAAAAGAATTAGGTCCTGAAGAGACTAGTGGAGAGACTGTTGGGATTTTAAAATTTTCAAAAACAGGGAGTAATGAATTTATTGGGAGAATAAAAAATTTAATTGAATCTGGAGAAATTTCTAAATTTCCTTCACCTTCTTTTCTTCTTCGGAGATTGATAGAAGAAGGAAACACCATCAACTCTATTTTATCCAAAAGAGAATGCGCAGAGATAGATCATCCAGAAGATTTAGAAGAGGCAAAAGAATATTTAAAACCCAAAAAAGAAGCTATAATTTCTTGTCATGAGTTAGCAAATGCATTTAAGGAAAATGATTTAACTTTTTTTTCAGGTGTTCCTGATTCTACTTTTAAAGATTGGATGAAATTTTTAGGAGATGGAAATGGCTTAATAAACAGAGTTGCTTGTAATGAATGCGAAGCTGTTGCTCATGCAACAGGATATCATCTTTCAACAGGAAAAACAGGTGTTGTTTACATGCAGAATTCAGGACTTGGAAAAATAGTAAACCCCTTAACATCTTTAGCATCAAAAGAAGTCTATGCTATTCCAATGGTTTTGATGATTGGTTGGAGAGGAGAACCTGAAAAGCCAGATGAACCACAACATAAAATGATGGGAAGAATTATGGAGTCGCAGCTTAAGACATTGGAAATTCCTTATGAAATCTTGCCAGGTAATATTGAAGAAGCAAGAGAGGTTATAAGTCGTGCTAAGGAAACTGCAGAACAAAATAACTATGCATCTGCAATAATTATTAAAAAAAAAACTTTTGAAGAATATAATCCAAGAAATATTTTTAGAACCGCTTATGAAATGTCAAGAGAAAATGCAATTAAAACTGTTATTGACAATCTTCAAGGGAATGAGGTAGTTATATCCACTACTGGAAAAACCTCAAGAGAATTATTTGAACTAAGAATTAATCGGGGAGAAACTCCAAAAGATTTTTTGACTGTTGGTAGCATGGGTTGTTCTGCTTCAATTGCTGCAGAAATAGCATTGCAAAAGCCAGATAAAAAAGTTTATTGTTTTGATGGAGACGGAGCAGTTCTGATGCAGATGGGAGCATTATCTACAATAGGAAATTACAAACCAAAAAATTTTACGCATATAATTTTTGATAATAGTTCCTATGATTCAACAGGGGGGCAGCCAACAAATTCAAGTAATGTTGATTTTGGGGAAGTTGCAAGAGCTTGCGGATATAATAATGTTAAAACAGTTGAAAAGAAACAAGATTTGGTGAATTCAATAAAAGGAATGAAATATTTTGAAGGACCTAATATGATTGTTGTTAAAGTTAATAAGGGTGCGAGAAAAGACCTTGGAAGACCAACTTCTACTCCTCAAGAAAATAAAGAAATGTTTATGAGGTCTTTTGGGACAATCAAACCAGTAGTTTTATTGGATGGGGATGATGTTATTTTAGATACTGGAGCAAAAAAAATTCAATGGCTCAAAGAAAATTTCCAAGAAGACAGAAGATTTCTAGAGAATTTAAAACCCTATCAATGTAGCAAACCAGAACTTGTTCCTATGATTGGAGAAAAAGTTTACGATCAAATGGGCTTTTATGTTTATTCTAGGGAAGGCACATTGCAAATTTCTCCAAAAGAAGGAGCACTAAATGGAATCTTTAATTTGTCGAAAATAGCGGATTTATATCTTGTATCGCAGAGAAGAGAAGACCACACAGAAAACCTAAGAGAATGGTGCAGGCAATATAATATATCCAATTGTTTTAAAGGAATTTATTCTGTACAAGACCCCCTATATGCAAATGTCAACCCAATTGCAGGTTCAAAAAAGGTGGGTATTGCGAAATACCATAATGCTTGTTTATTTGTTGATGATGATGTTAGGCATATGCCTAATGAGCAAGTGGAAGTAAATTGTTTGCTTTTTGGAGGAAGTGAAAATGAAGTACTCTCCAATATTAAAAAAGTTAATGGATGGGACGAACTTGTGGAATACTCAAGTAATTTATTAAAATGACTCAACAAGAACATTTCGGCTTCGGAAGTATTAAGAATCTAAAAGATATTTTAGAACGAGAAAATGCTAAAAATGTTTTTCTTGTTACTGGAAGGAATTCTTATGAAACTTGTGGAGCAAAAAGAGGGATAGAAGAAAATTTAAAAGATGTTGATTATGAAAGATTTTGTGATTTTTCTCCTAATCCAAAAATAGAAGAAATAGAAAAGGGATTTGGAATATTCAATGAAAGAGATTATGATTGTATTATGGGTATTGGTGGTGGAAGTGCAATTGATGTTGCAAAAGCGATTAAGCTTTTTGATTTTCAGCAGACTGGTGAGAAAATTCCCTTGGTTGCAATTCCAACAACAGCAGGTTCAGGAAGTGAAGCAACTTATTTTATTGTTTATTATATTGAAAAAGAAAAACAATCTAAAGGAGAGCCGGAGATTACTCTTCCAAATTATTCAATTTGCGACCCACAATTTGTTTATAATCTTCCTAAAAAAATTGCAGCTTCTAATGGTATGGATGCTTTGAGTCAGGCAATTGAATCTTACTGGTCAATTCATTCAACAAATGAATCAAAAAGATTTGCAGAAGAATCAGTTAGATTAGTATTTGAAAACTTAGAAAGAGCTGTTAACAGCGAGGATAAAAACGCAAAAGAAAAGATGATGCTGGCGTCTAATCTGGCGGGCAAAGCAATTAATATCTCAAAAACAACTGCTTGTCATGCACTTGCTTATCCAATGACATCTTATCTTGATGTTCCTCACGGACATGCTGTTGGTTTGACTTTAGGAGAAATGTTAAAATATAATTCAAAGGTAACTCAAGAAGATTGTAATGATAAAAGAGGTGCAGGGCATGTTAAGAAAACAATTGATGAATTAGTTGAGATTATTGGTGTGGGAAGTGTTGAAGAAGCTTCGGAAATAATTAATAGTTTGATTGAGGGAATTGATTTAGAGACAAGATTATCAAAATTGGGTGTTGACGCAGAATTTGTAATTGAAAATGCATTTAATAATCCCGAGAGATTAGAGAATAATCCAAGAGTGTTGACTGAGGAAGGGTTGGGAGAGATTTTGAAGAGGATATGTTGAGTTTACTTTGATAATCTTTAAAAGAGAGTGAGATTACAATTTTATCATGAGAGTTATGCTTGTTTACCCAAACGATAGAATGGATAGTTTAATTCCTGTTGGGGTTTCTGTTCTTTCTAGTCATCTTAAAGCAGCAGGGCATGAGGTGAAACTTTATGATACTACTTTTTATGATACAGGTAAGGAGACCGGAGATTTTTATCGTGAAGATTCTGGGCAAGTTATCAAAGTTGATTTAGAAAAATACGGTGTTAAGAGGATAAAGATGAGTCCTGAAAAACTTAAAGAAGATTTTAGAAAAGCTGTTTGGGATTATCATCCTGGGTTGATTGGATTTTCTATTTTAGAAATGACTTATGACCAAGGATTAGAACTTGCGAATGCGATTAAAGATATTCCTGTTCCTAAAATTTTTGGGGGAATCTACCCAAGT